>JAHEKJ010000144.1 GCA_024638385.1 Gammaproteobacteria bacterium
ACGGTCACCGGCGACATCGCGCCGGCGAGGATGAACGGCGTGATGATCGTCGCCTGGTTGTTCTCGGCATAGACCTTGGCCGCGCCGAGCATCGTGTCGTCGAAGGTCATCGGCGAATTCGCGTTGATCAGGCTCGTCGCCCAGGTGCGCGGCCTGCCGGTCGCCGGGTCGAGGTACTCGTCGCCCGCCATCAGCTTGATCATCTCGACCGTATCCTCGGCGCGCTCGGGCGCGGTGACCGAACCCATGAACGGCTTGTCCGAGTAGCGCATGTGCGCGTAGACCATGTCCAGATGGCGCTTGTTGACCGGGATGTCGACCGGTTCGCAAATCGTACCGCCGGAATGGTGCAGGCTCGGCGCCATGTAGGCCAGTTTGACGAAATTCTGGAAGTCCTCGATCGTCGCGTAGCGCCTTCCCTTGTCGAGGTCGAACACGAACGGGCTGCCGTAGGCCGGCACGAAGACCGTGTGCTTGCCGCCGATCTGCACGTTGCGCGCCGGGTTGCGCGCCCACTGGGTGTACTCGGCCGGCGCCGAGGCCTGGATGATCGAGCGGCACATCCCGCGCGGGAACCGGACCAGCTCGCCGTCGACGTCCGCGCCGGCCTGCTTGAAGCGTTCGTGCGCGTCGGGCATACCGCGAAACTCGATGCCGACCTCTTCGAGTATCGTGTCGGCGTTGGTTTCGATCTGCACGAGGCCTTGCTCGTCGAGCAGTTCGTAGACCGGGATCTGGCGCGTGATGAACGGTTTGCTCGCGGTCGCGGCGCCGGCGGCGGCGCGTCTTGCTTCGCGGCCGCCGCGACCGCGACGGCCGCGGCCTGCGGGTCTTGCATCGCTCATGGGGTACTCCCGGTTGGCGCAGTTGATCTGAAAGTATGCGAACTGCTCCGGAATCCGGCTGGCGCGTGCGCGACCCTGGCTTAAGCGTGGGCGTCATGCGGCCGTTGCGGGGGAGCGGCAAAATCCTTGTGGCGCGTCGTAAAATCTTTAGAATGTGCTTGATTGATAACGAAAAAAACAAAGGCTTCGGCATAGGCGATTCCCCCGAAATCATCGGCATCCTGTTGATAGACGGTTATCCGATAATTCCCTTCAGCTGCGTCGTCGACTCGCTGCGCGCGGCCAACCGCCTGTCCGGCGAGACGCTCTACGAGTGGGACTATTTCGCGCCCGACGAGCAGCCGGTCGCGGCGAGCTGCCGTGTGACGGTGCCGACGCGACCGCTCAAGGAGGCGCGAAATCTCGAAACCCTTATCGTCGTCGCGCCGAATACCGCGCAGGATTTCGACGATGCCGCGACCCTGCGCCTGCTGAAGGCGCTCGACCAGCAGGGTGTCAATCTCGGCTCGGCCAGCTCGGGCAGCTTCGTGCTCGCGCGCGCCGGCCTGCTCGACGGCTGCCGCTGTACGATCCACTGGGAAAACATCCCGGTATTCAAAGAGCTCTACCCCCAGCTCGAGGTTGCCTTCACGCTCTACGAAATCGACGAGCGCCGCTTTACCTGTTCGGGCGGTATCGCCGCGCTCGACATGATGCTCAAGCTGATCGAAAACCAGTACGGTCGCGAGCTCGCCAGGCAGATTTCGCAACAATTCCAGCACGATCGCATCCGTACCGAAATCGACTCGCAGCAGATGGCCGACCGTATCGACCTGGCGATGACCGCGCCGAAGCTGATCGACGTCATCAACCTGATGGAAAACAACATCGAGTTTCCGCTGTCGCTGCCGACGATCGCGGAAAAGTGCAAGCTGTCGCTGCGCCAGATCGAGCGCCTGTTTCACAAGTATCGCGGCATGACGCCGAGCCAGTATTACCTGTCGCTGCGCCTGCAGCACGCCAAGCAGCTGCTGCTCAACACCAACCGCAGCGTAATCGACATCTCGATCGCGACCGGCTTCGAAACCCAGTCTTACTTCACCGCCTGTTATCGCAAGCACTTCGGTTCGTCGCCGCGCAGTCACCGTTCGCAGATCGCGGGCGAAAGCAAGCGCTGAGCGCGCTGCATGCCCGCAACAATTCTGGTCGTCGGGGCCGGCATGGTCGGCGTGAGTTGCGCGCTCGAACTGCAGCGGCGCGGTCACGAGGTGCTGCTGGTCGACCGGCTCGGCGTCGGCGAGGAAACATCTTCCGGCAATGCCGGGCTGTTGAGTTACGGCACGATCACGCCGCTCGCAAGCCCGAACCTGCTGCCGCGGCTGCATCGGCTGGCGTTGAACCGCGAGGTCGATTTCGAGCTGCACTATCCGCACCTGCCGGCACTGCTGCCGTGGCTGTTGCGTTTCCTGCTGCGTTGCCGGCGCGACGTTTTTCTTGCCGACGGCGAGGCGATGGCGGCGCTGGTACTGCCGTCGATCGAAACGCATCGACAATGGATCGACCTGGCGGGCGCGGGGGATCTGCTGAACCCGGTCGGCGCGCTGAAGCTGTATCGCTGCGCGCGGAGTTACGACCGTGACGCGCTCGAGCGCGAGCTGTTGGACCGTTGTGGCCTCGGTTACCGCCGGATCGACGCGGCGCGCATCGCCGAACTCGAACCGGATATCGAGCCGCTGTTCGTTGCCGGCCTCGAGGTCGACGCGACCGTTTCATTGCGCGACCCGCGCGCCCTGTGCAGGGCCTATGCCGATCTCCATCGGGATGCGGGCGGCAGTTTCGAGCGCGCCGCCGTCGAGGCCATCGCGCCGCACGGTCGCGGCTGGCAAGCCCGCTACCCGGGCGGATCATTTGATGCCGAGCACCTCGTCGTCTGTCTCGGCGCATGGACGCCGGCGCTGCTCGCGCCGCTGGGCTATCGCAACCCGCTCGCTATCGAGCGCGGTTACCACATGATGCTCGCGCCGGTCGCCGGCAGGCGATTAAGGCGGGCCGTGTTCGACAGCGACGTCGGCTACGTGATCGCGCCGATGGCGGCCGGGCTCAGGGTCACGACCGGCACCAACCTGGTCGCGCGCGAGACCGGTCCGACGCCGCGCCAGCTCGAGCGCGTGCTGCCGCGCGTGCGCGAAGCCTTTCCGGTCGGCGCCGAGTTGTTGCCGCAGGCATGGATGGGTCGCCGGCCTACGGTGCCCGATTCGTTGCCTCTGGTGGGCCCGGCGCCGCACCACCCCGGCCTGTGGCTCGCGTTCGCGCACGCCCACATGGGGTTCACGCTCGGACCGATCAGCGGGCGCATCGTCGCCGACGGAATCGACGGCCTGGCGCCCGCGCCGGCCTGGCGGGCGTGCCGGCCGGAACGTTATCTCTAGCCCGGATATCCGGCCCGAACGACGACGCGCTAGCTGAACTTGCCGAGGTTTCGGATCGCCGACGCGCGTCCGATCATCTGGCGGAACTTCTCGATTTCCTTGCGCTTGTAGCTGACCGCCTCGTCGAGCGCGGCCTGGAAGTCGCTCGATTCGAGGATGCCGACGTAGCGCTCGACGACCTTGCCTGGCGGCGCGTAGGGATGTTCGCAGGCGCGGTTGTACAGCTTGCTCGCCTCGCCGGCGATCTCGCCGGCGGTGGGACTGTTGTCGACCAGGTCGAAGGACATGTGCAGGCTGTGCGGCGCCGGCGTCTTGCAGCGGTGCGGCACGCCCGCGCGCACGTAGAGCGCGTCGCCGGCGCGCATCGTGACCTCGTGCAGCACCGGACCGAGCTGCTGCTCGTCGAGGTTCTGGATGTCGGCGTAGCGCCGCTGCTGCGGCGCGAACAATTGCCAGATCTTGCGCCCCTCGAGTTGCACGACGAGCACATCGTCGGCATCGCAATGCCCCTCGTAGGCCTCGCTGTCCTGCTGTGAAAAAAACACGACGCTGTTGGCCATGACGCACGGCAGCGATTCGTCGAGGCGGGCGACGAACCGGTTGACCTCGGGTTCGAGGATGTCGATGCCTTCGAGTACGACCGCGGCGCCGCGGGCGATCGCCTCGTTGAGGGGCTCCTTGTCCATGAACTCGAGCTTGCGGGCCTGCACCATCTTGAAGAAGCAGGACTTTTCCAGTTCGACGCGTTTGCCGTCGAGCTTGACGTGCACCCATTCGGGCTTCAGTAGCGGGTTGTTCAGGTGACGCTGCAAGTCCTTGCAGGTGAAGAAGGACGGTTTGTCGATGACCCCCGACGCGTGCGCGTGCGACGCGGGAAGCGCCGCGCGCTGGCGGTGGTAGAAATCGAGCAGGGCGTTCAGTTCCCGGTGCAGTTTCTGTTTCATGGACGGTGCGGTCTGACGGTTTGCGGCTTTCCGGATGCAAGCATATCAGCCCCGGCCGACCCCGGGCGAGTCTGGCGAAAGTGAAAGTGCGCGGACTCGGGCGCCAGCTGGGGACGGCCGAGAATGAAATCGGCGGCACGCGCGGCGAGCATCTGGGTCGGCGCGTTGAGATTGCCGCTGACGATGTTCGGCATGACCGACGCGTCGACCACGCGCAGGCCGTCGATGCCGTGCACGCGCATTTCGCGATCGACGACCGCGTCGTCGCCGCGGCCCATCGCGCAACTGCCGCTCGGATGAAAATCGGTCGACGCGGTCGCGCGAATCCAGGCCTCGATATCGGTCTCGGATTTGACCTCGGGCAGGGGCGCGGTGCGCTCGCCGCGCGACGCGATGAACGCGGGTTGCCGGATCAGCTCCTGGATCTTGTGAAATCCCTCGACCAGCTCGCGTAGATCGAAGGGGTCGGCGAGGTAGTTGAAGAACGCCAGCGGCCGGTCCGCCGGGTCGGTCGAGTTGAGCGTGACCCGGCCGCGGCTCGCCGGACGCAACTGGTCGACCTGCAGCGTAAAGCCCCGCGAAAGGCGGATCTTGCGGCCTTCGTAGTGGGCCGAGATTGGCGCGAAATGATACTGCAGGTTGGGATAGTCGACGCTCTCGTTGCCGCGAATCAGCCCGCCCGCTTCCCAGATGTTCGACGCGCCGAAACCGTCGTGCTTACGCAACCAGCGCAGGCCGATCTTGAGCTTGTGCCACGGATGCGTGACGTGCTGGTAGGTAATCGGCCGGGTGCAACGCCAGCTGCAGTGAATTTTCAGGTGGTCTTGCAGGTTGCGGCCGACTCCGGGCATTTCGTGGCGGATCGCGATATCGTGGCGCCGCAACTCGGCGGCGGGGCCGATACCCGACAGCATCAGCACCTGCGGCGACTTGATCGCGCCACAGCAAAGAATGACTTCGCGACGCGCGCGAATGACCTGCACCTTGCCCTGGTATTGAAAGCGAACACCGGTGGCGCGCTTGTTGTCGAGCAGGACCTGTTCCACCAGCGCGTGGGTGACGAGGTCGAGGTTCGGCCGCGCCAGCGCCGGTTTGAGATGCGCGACCGCCGCGCTGCAGCGGCGGCCGTCGCGAATCGTGCTGTCGAGCCGGGCCACGCCCTCGGGCTGGTAGGCGTTGAGATCGTCCGATTGCCCCTGGCCGGATTGTTCGCCGGCCAGGATGAAGGCGTCGAACAGCGGATTTTTCAGTTTGGCGCGGGCGACGCCGAGCGGGCCGCTGTCGCCGCGCCACTCGTTGCCGCCGCGTTCGGCGCACTCCCCGGCCTTGAAATAGGGCAGGCAGTCGGCGTAGCTCCAGCCGTCGAGACCGAGCTCGTCGTTCCAGCGGTCGTAGTCCAGCGGATGGCCGCGCATGTAGACCATCGAGTTGATAGACGACGATCCGCCGACCACCTTGCCGCGCGGCAACTCGATGTTGCGTTGCTCGAGTTCCTGTTCGACCTCGCTCTCGTAATTCCAGTTGATCGACGGGTCCTTGTAGACGCTGTGCACGCCGGCCGGGATGTGGATCAACAGCTTGTTGTCCATCGGCCCGGCCTCGACGATCAGGACCGCGTGCTCGCCGCTCTCGCTGAGGCGATTGGCCAGTACGCAGCCGGCCGAACCGGCGCCGAGCACGATGTAGTCGTATTCGAGTTGCATCGCGACAGCATCGCAACAGTTGCGCGCGAGGTCAATCGCGTCCGCGCGGCGCTTGGATCGACCTCGGCCATCGCCTATCATCGCGCGATGGCCGGAACAGCGGACAAAGTCACCGAGGTATTCGATTTCGACCGCGAGATCGATCGCCGCGGCACCGACAGCGCGAAGTGGGACAGGTACGCGGGGCGCGACATCCTGCCGATGTGGGTCGCCGACACCGATTTCGCGGTGCACCCGGCGATTCCCGATGCGATCAGGCAGCGCGCCGGCCATCCCGTGTTCGGCTACACGCAAATCCCGCCGCGGCTGATCGACTTGCTCGTCGCACGCATGCGCGAGCGTTACGCCTGGGAAATCGAACCCGACTGGCTGGTGTTTCTTCCCGGCATCGTCGGCGCGCTGCACCTCGCCTGCCGCGCGGTCGGCCGGGCGGGCGACCCGGTGTTGTTGCCGGCGGTCGTCTACCAGCCTTTCGCCAAAGCCCCGGGCTTTGCCGATCGCGTCAACCAGCCGTTGCCGATGACGACCCGCGACGGACGCCTGCTGATCGATTTCGACGCGCTCGAGCGCCTGGCCCCGCGTCCCGGGCAGTTGCTGCTGTTTTGCAATCCGCACAATCCCGGCGGCGCGGTCTATCGCGAGGCCGAACTCGCGCGCCTGGCCGAGTTCGCCGAGCGGCGCGACCTGGTCGTCTGCTCGGACGAGATTCACTGTGATCTGCTGCTCGAACCCGGATTGCGACACATCCCGATTGCTTCGCTCGACGCGGATATTGCCCGCCGCAGCATTACGCTGATGGCGCCGAGCAAGACCTTCAACCTCGCCGGGCTCGGCTGCGCCTTCGCGATCGTGCCGGACGCCGATCTGCGCCGGAGAATGAAGACCAACCCGTACATCGTGCCGCACGTCAACATCATGGGCCTGGCCGCGGCCACCGCCGCCTACCAGTTCGCCGACGACTGGAACCGCCAGCAGTGCGCCTATCTCGCCGCCAACCGCGACTACCTGGTCGCCGAGATCAACCGCATCCCGGGCCTCCGCCTCGACCCGATCGAGGCGACTTACCTCGCCTGGATCGACGTCTCCGCGCTCGGCCTCGACGATCCGCCGCGCTTCTTCGAGGACGCCGGCGTCGGCCTGTCGCCGGGCCGCGAGTTCGGCGATACCGACTTCATGCGACTCAATTTCGGCTGCCCGCGCAGCCGCGTCGAGGAAGCCGCGCGGCGCATTCGCGCGGCGATCGAAGCCCTGGACTGACCTGCCGCCGGCGTGCCGGGAGGCATGTCGTAATTGTTGAATCAAAGGTCGTTACAGGCTGGGTCGGGGTGACGATTTGGGCTATTCTTGTCCGACTTGCTTCCGGAGTCGACGCGATCGGCGCGCCGGCTTCGGTCACCACGACAGATAACAGGTATCACCATGGCTATTCCCTCGCACGTCAAGTATCTGGTCATCGGCGCCGGCATCCACGGCCTCAGCACGTCCTACCACCTGGCGCAACTGCTCAAGGCCAGGGGTCAGGGCGACGGCCGCGACATTCTCGTCGTCGACAAGGGCGGCATCGCCGCCGGCGCGTCCGGCATCGCTTGCGGCGTGGTGCGCAACAATTACTTCCAGCCGGCGATGCGCGAACTGATGGCGCACAGCGTCGGCGTCTGGGAAACCGACCCCGAGGGTTACAGCTATCATCCGGTCGGCTACATGCAGATCAGCCCCGAGAGCATGCACGAGGACGTCGCCAGCATCGCCCGGC
>JAHEKJ010000042.1 GCA_024638385.1 Gammaproteobacteria bacterium
GCGACGAACTGCGCTCGATGCCGACGCTGCTGCGCTCGCGCCGCCGTCTCGCGTGGCTGTCGTCGAACATCGTGCTCAACATCATCGCCGCAAGCGTGATCTCGGCCTACGAGGAAACGCTCGCCGCGGTCATCGCGATCGCGGTGTTCCTGCCGATGGTGTCCGACATGAGCGGCTGCTCCGGCAACCAGGCGGTCGCGGTCAGCATGCGCGAGCTGTCGCTCGGCCTGGTGCGCCCGGTAGACGTGTTCCATGTGCTCAAGAAAGAACTCAGCATCGGCGTCATCAACGGCATCGTGCTCGGCATCCTGATCGGCATCGTCGCCTGGATCTGGAAGGACAACGCCTATCTCGGCCTCGTCATCGGCCTGGCGCTGTCGCTGAACACGCTGCTGGCGGTCTCGATCGGCGGCAGCGTGCCGTTGTTGCTCAAGCGTTTCGGCGTCGATCCCGCGGTCGCGTCGGGCCCGTTGCTGACGACCGTCACCGACATGGCCGGATTTTTTCTGGTGCTGAGTCTCGCGTCGGCGTTCATGACGCAACTGGTAGCCTGAGCGACCGCGGCGCGCGGAATTTTTGCGAGACAAATCTCGCTTCGGGGCGAACAAACGCGCTAAGCTCGGCCAATGCCAGTCGTCCGTCGTATCGAGTACTCTCGCCCGACCCGTTTCGGTGCCTGGTTGTGGCTTTGCCTGGCAGCGACCGCGAACGCGACCGATCCCGGCGGGCCGATCGAGTGTCACGCCGGCAACGCGGTCGCCGCCGACCTCGGCGACGGCGTCGTCATGCATACCTGCCTGTTGAAGAACTCGGCGACCGAGTTCGTCCGCGTCGGTCCGCTGCTGCTGGTCAGGAACGGCATTCCGATCCTGCGTGCGCAAACCAATCGCGACGGACAACTGCACGGCCTCTACCAGTCCTGGAGCGACGCCGGCGTCGTGACCGCGCGCGGGCATTACCACGAAGGCGTCAAGCACGGCGCCTGGTTGGTCTTCGACGAGCGCGGCCGGCAAACGAAACTCCACTATCTGAACGGCCGCCTGATCCGGCGCTGATTTGGCCGCGACGGCATCGCCGGACGATTGCCGCGCCGGGGGGCCGGGCAATACTGTCGAACCCTGTTCCGCTAACGCACCGGGAGCCGACGTGAGCCTGAACGACAAACAACGAGCCCTTTGCGACAACCATGATTTCGATTTCTCCGGCCTCATGGCCCTGTTCGTCAACTGTACCGACGAGGCCGGCCCCGGTCCGTCCTACGCCGACGAGGGATCAGGCGGCATCGAGAGCGATTTCACCCGGCGCAACACGACGTTCATGACCTGGAACCTGATGCACCTCGCGCGCCTGTATAGCGACGCCGGCGGCTTCCCGGCGCACGGCAACCAGCGCAAGGAGTGGGACGCCGGCTGTCGTTTCGATCATCCGAACCCGGATTACCGCTGACGCAAGGCGTCGGCCGCCGTCTCCGGCTCCGAGCGGATGCGAGTTTCCGGGAAAATCTCGTGGAGCACCTCGTAGAAGACGTCGAGCTCGGCGCGCTCGACCCCGTGCAGGTCGATCAACCGGAGCAGCGACTGCAGGAAGCGCAGGCGCACCGCGGGGTTGGCCTTGAGGAAGAAGTCGATCGTGTGCAGATCGTCGCGCAGGTCCGCGGTCGAGGCCCGCGCCGCGGCGAAGAGATGATCGACCTGCGGCCGGTCGAGCTCGAATTCCTGCGTCAGGATGCGATCGAACTCGCGCCGCTCGCGCGCGCCGGCGAACCGGCTCGCGGCAATGATGTGATAGAGCACCGATGCGAGCGCGACGTGCAGCAGCTCGTTGTCCGGATGGTCGAACAGCTTGCTCTCGTCCCTTAGCGAATCGAACCAGTGCTTGAGCGAGTCGAACATGTCATGGCTCCGAGTCCTTGACCAGCCTCCATGCTACGGCAACCCCCTCCCCGGGATTGTTGATCCAGGTCAAACGGGCTAGAACTGGCCGCTGCGCTTGAGCGCCATGTATTCGTTGATCAGCGTCGCGTGCATATAGGCCGGCGGCGTATCGGCGACGATGACGTGATTGCTGCGCAGCTCGCTGAACATCGCCGCCTGGTTCTGCAGGTGTGCGGTCACGCCGCACAGTTTCAGCGCGTCGTCGATGGATGCGACCTCGGCGGCGAGCGTGTCGGTCAGCGCCTGCTGGCGCATCGACGCGATCATGACCAGATGGCGACGCGACAGCAGTCGCGCGGCGCTGGCGAGGTCCTCGCGATCCTGCGGCTCGAGCGACGAAATGAAGACGATCAGCGATCGCCGGGTCTGCCGCGTCATCAACTGTTCGGCGACGTCGAGGTAATCGCTGGTTACCGGCGACGATTCCAGGTCGTAGATCTGGTCGAGCAGACGGCTGATCTGGAAGCGCCCCTTCAGCGGCGCGACCCAGCGCGACTGCCCGGCGAAACTCAGCAAGCCGACGCTGTCGCCCTGGCGCAGCGCGACGAAAGCCGAGATCAGCAACGCGTTCAGCGCATGGTCGAAGTGACTGATCTCGCCGTCCTGCGCGCGCATCCGGCGGCCGCAGTCGAGCACGAAGATCACTTGCTGGTCGCGTTCGTCCTGGTACTCGCGCGAGATCGGTTTGTTGAAGCGCGCGGTCGCGCGCCAGTCGATCTGGCGCAGCGAGTCGCCGACCCGGAAATCGCGCAGCTGGTGAAAATCCGTGCCCTCGCCGCGGCGCTGGCGCAGCTGCAGGCCGAGATCGGCGTAGAGCTGGTCGCTGCCGACGAAGGACGAGCGAAACAGCGGCTTGTAATTCGGATAGATCTTGGTCTGCTGCGGCTCGCCATAGTAGAAGTTCTTTTCCCACAGCTTCCAGCTCGACGCGACACGGCAGCAGATGCGGTCGAACTCGGCGAGCCCGCGCGCGGTCGGCGTCACCGCGTAGCGCACCTCGGCGAACTCGCCGGGCGCGAGCGCGATGCGCACCGGCAGCCCTTCGAGTTGCAGCTGCGGCGGCGGAAAGTCGGTCAGCCAGAATTCGAGTCGGCGCCGGTCATCGTTGCCGACCCGAATACCGACCCGCTGGCGAACGCCGAGCGCGAGATGCTCGTCGAGACTGCGCTCGGCGTCGAGCCGCGGCGGTCTGAACGCGAGCGCGTCGAGCAACGCCAGCAGCGCGAGCGCCAGGACGTAACCCCAGAACAGCACGCGCAGCTCGAACGCCCGCGACCAGTCGAAACCACTGGCGAAAGCCGCCGCGAGCGCCGGCGCGAGCGCCAGCGCGAACAGCAGCAACAGGCGGCGCGACGGTCTCATGAACGCGGCGCGTCGACCTTGTCCAGCAGGTTACGCAATACGTCGTCGACGCCGAGGCCGTCGATCTCGACTTCCGGCGCGAGGATGACCCGATGCCGCAGCACCGGCAGCGTCATCTGCTTGACGTCGTCCGGGGTGACGAAGTCGACGCCGTTGATCAGCGCCAGCGCCTTGGCGCAGCGCAGCAGCGCGATGCTCGCGCGCGGCCCTGCGCCGTGGCGCAACAGCGTCGTGCCGCGGGTCGCGCGCACCAGTTCGACCGCATACTCGGCAACCCGCTCGTCGACGACCACCTCGGCGCAACGGGCCTGGGCCGTTTTGACGTCGAGCAGGACGCCCTCGCCGGCCTCGCCGCCGAAGGACTCGACCGCGTAGCGGGTCGCGATCAGCACCTCGTCGGCGGCCTCGGGGTAATCGATGTTGATCTTGATCAGGAAGCGGTCGAGCTCGGCCTCGGGCAGCGCGTAGGTGCCTTCCTGCTCGATCGGGTTTTGCGTCGCCAGCACCATGAACGGCTCGCCGACCGCCATCGACTGGCCGTCGAGCGTGACTTGCCGCTCCTGCATGACCTCGAGCAGCGCGGCCTGGGTCTTGGCCGGCGCGCGGTTGATTTCGTCGGCCAGCAGCAGGTTGGTGAACACCGGGCCCTGCTTGAGCACGAACTTGCTTTGCGACATGTCGAACATGACGTGGCCGGTGACATCGCCCGGCATCAGGTCGGGCGTGAACTGGATGCGCTTGAACTCGCCACCGATGCCGGCCGCGAGCGTCTGCACCAGCAGCGTCTTGCCGAGGCCGGGTACGCCCTCGATCAGCACGTGACCGCCGGCGAGCAGCGCGACCAGCACGTGGTCGACGACCCGGGCCTGGCCGACCAGGCGGCCGTTGATGTGCGCGCGCAGCGCATCCAGCGCCGCCGCGATCGTCGAAGTTGTCGGGGTGTTCTCGTTCATAGTGATTGCTCGATGCGTTTTAACAGTCGGACCTTCTGCACGAAGGTGGCTTCGTTGAAATCGTTGTTGTTCATCGCGTTGGCAACGGCCTCGGCAAGCACGCCGCTGCGCTCGGCGAGCAGTTCCATCTGCCGCGCCTCGTCGGCGCGCGCGAATTCGCCAAGCCGCAGGCTCGCCTGGCGCAACACGCGCTGGCGCAGTGGCGCGATCAGGTATTCGCCCTGTCGTCGGTGCCAGAGATAATGCGACAGCGACGAGAAGTGCTCGGCCAACGCCCGCGTGCGGCTCGCGTCGCGCGGCACGATGCGGCCGAAGCGCCGGGCCTGGTGCCAGATCCAGAGCAGAATCAGCAGGCTGCCGGCGAGCAGCAATTCGTTCGCGTGTTGCACCAGCAATGACCACAGCGAATCCTGCAACACCGGGCGCAGGAACGCGAAGTCGCCGCGATCGTCGGCCAGCACCCACAGCAGGTAGGCGTGATCGTGCTGATCGATGCGGTACGAAGTCCAGATCGACGGATCGGAAATAAAGGTCAGCAAGCCGTTGCCGACCTCGAACTGCATCAGGTGGATGCCGTGATCCGAGTAAGACCAGCTCACCGGCAGCGGCTTGTCGGAAGCGGATTCGCTGCCGTCGATGTAGGGATGCACGAGGATTTTCCGGTCGCGAAAGTGTATTTCGAGATCGCCGATGTCGCCGCCGAAATTGACGGTCGTCAGATTGCGCTCGGCGGCGGAACCGTCGAATTCACGGCCTTGCAGTATTTCGTCGCGCGTCTTGCCGGCTTCGAGCTGCCGGTTGTACTCGCGGATGGTTTCGCTCAAGGCAAGCTCGTCGCCGGTGTCGTCCGCGTCGTACCACTCGACCGACACGTCGAAGGCCGCGAGCAGCAAGTCTTCGTCGTGCTCGACCGAGTCCGCGGTATAGATGACGCTGCCGCCGGCCTCGAGCCACTCCCTGAGCTTACGCAACTGCCGCGGCGCGACCACCTGGTTGGCCTCGCTGACGAACAGGGTGCCGACGCCGTCGAGATCCTCGAGTTCGAGCAGGCTGTCGGCGTCGACCACGTCGATATCGCTGCGCGTCATGAATTGCTGCGCCGCGAGATAGGGATTGCGCAGCGCCTCGCGCGACCAGCGGGTCTCGACGGTCTCCTCGTAGAACTCGATGCTCAGGTAGAGGCCGTAGCCGAGCGCCACCAGCGCGATGCCGAGCAGAATCAGCCTGACCGGCGCCTCAGGTCGCTTCATCGGCCAACTCCCGCATCCAGGCGTCGCAGAGGCGATCGATGACGTCGTCGGCCGGCACCTGGTGGCCATAGGCCAGTCGCCGCCAGACCCGGGTCAGATCGCCGAAAAATGCGCTCAGGCTGTCGATGCCGCGCGCCCTCACCAGCTCGGCGCATTCGGCCTCGGTATGGCTTGCGCGAAATTCGAGCGCGTGACGGTCGATCAGCCGTGACAACGACGCGCGGTAGAGCAGCCCGGTCGCCTCGCGAAACTGCCCCGCGTGCCACAGCTCGCGCACCTCGGCGGGCACGTCGCGCGGCAGGCTCTCGGGCGTAACGTCGAGCCCGAACAGGACCTCCGGAGCCTTCGCGGTGGGTTCGCGCCGCACGAGGCTGCCGAGCGGCCCGCGGTAGCGGCGCAACAGGTAGACCACCAGCAACACGAAACCGGCGATCAGGAACAGTTTCAGCCACCCCGCGAACTGGCTGACGCCGTCGCGAAAGCCGGCCAGGCTCTCGAGCCACTCGAGGAAGTCGACGATCCACTCGGGCACGCTCTCGTCCTCCTCCGCTTCGTCCTCGCCCTTGAACCGCCAGCGACGCACGGTTTTCTGCTGGCCGTAGTCGGGCCCGGCGAGCACTTCCTCGATCAGCCGGGCGGCGCTGTCGCGGTCGTGCCCGACCGCCGCCGTCGCGTTCTGCGGCGCCAGGCTTGCGAGCAGTCCGGCGAGCAGCGCCGCGACCGCGAGACCGGCGGCGCGGGAGATTTCGCGCTGCTTGCGGTTGGCGAGGTTGCGAAAACTGATTTCGATGTCCCAGGCTTCGAGCTCGATGCGCCGGTTGAGATAGAGCGAGAAACCGGCCATCGCGTGGTAAGGCATGATCAGCGTCATCGCCAGCATCCCGGCAAACGCGTAAAGCCACTCGCCGGCCAGCGTCAACTCGTCGTACTTGTCGTAGATTTCGACGTTCCAGCGATCCGGTGTGAAGAACTCGAAGGCGATCACGAGGCCGACACAAAACACGACCTCGAAGCAGAAACAGACGAACTGGTTGGAGAGCGCGACGTCGCTGTACTTGCCGTGCAGCACGCGCAGCCGCTCGCCGCGGCGCTTGCCCTTCAATTCCTCGAGCACCGTCACCGGGGCATTGAAGGCGCGTTGCACCGAAAACCGCCGCCACAACAGGTTCGGCAGGCAGTCGAAGCTGTAGATGCGCCACGCGCGCGCGCGAATCTCGGGATAGGACGGATGGTCGTCGAACAGCCTGCGGCTGGCGAGGTACAGCGGCAGTCGCTCCCAGAAGGGTTTCAGCCACCAGAGGATGAAGCTGACCCAGAGGGGGTGCGTCGGCAACAGGATCGCGAGCGGCACCGCGAGCAGAAAAACCGGCAGCGCGCAGGCGATGAACAGCGGGCGGTACCAGGCGCGCGCCATCAGGAAGCCGAGATCGACCGCCTGCCAGCCGGAGCGCAGCGCCGGCGCGACCTGGATCTTATCGAGATCCATGGCGTCGACCGGAAAAGGCGTACAGCAGCACCAGCGCCCACAGGATACCGCCGACCGTATATTTCACGGCCACCGGCAGGGTCGCGTTCGACGACCAGAAGGCCTCGAGAAACGCGGCGATGATCAGCATCAGCACGATGCCGTAGAGCATCGGCACGACCTCGCGCCCGGCCTCGCGCAGCGCGTCGAGCCGCGCCAGCGCGCCCGGGTTCAGAATCGCGTAGCCGAGGCGCAGTCCGGCGGCGCCGCTGAACACGATCGCGGTCAGCTCGAAGGAGCCGTGACCGACGACGAACGGGTAAAAGGTTTCGACATAGTCGAGCCGCGTCAGGTGACCGGCGATGCTGCCGATGAACAGGCCGTTGAAGAACAGCACCAGCAGCGTGCCGATACCGAGCAGCATGCCGCCGGCGAAGCAGCGGAAGGCGACGCTGATGTTGTTCTTGATATAGAAGCCGAACATGAACAAATCGGTCTCGGCCTCGCGCTCGCGACCGAGCTTGCTCGCCTCGGGATCGTACATGCGTTCGACGCTGCGCACCTGCGACGCGTCGAGCAGGCTGTAGACCGCCTCGTCGTCGAGATAGGTCCACAAACCGGCGATCAGTCCCGGCAGCACGAAAACGGCGAAGGCGACCGCGATGAAGATGCGATGGCGATAGATTGCGAGCGGAAAATCGCGCCGGAAGAACGCGTACAGGTTGAGCCGGGTCTCGGCGCGATAACGGTAGAGTTCGCGATAGACGCCGAGCACGAGCCCGTTCAGGCGCTCGATCAGCGCCGTATCGTAGAGCCGCTCCTGCGCGATCGCGAGATGCTGGCACAACAGCATGTAGTTTTCGGCCAGCACCCGGGTATTGTCCGGTCGCGCCGGTTTCTGCAGCGCTTCCTCGATCTCGGCCCAGGTGGCGGCGTGCGCCTGTTCGAAGGATTGCTGTTTCATCGCACGCCCAGGAAATAGGCGCCGATGCGGTGCAGCCGGTCGACCCCGTCGTCGTCCGGCTCGTGGGTAATGCCGGCGAGCAGCGCCGCCAGCTCGCGCTGCCGCGGCTCGGACAGTTGCCCGCTGCGATGCAGGAAGTCGATGATCGCGCTCTGCTCGTGGCGCGCCAGCGGCGTGCTCGGCGCGAGCGGCTCGAGGTCTCTGACCATGGCGGGCCGCGACGACTCGCGCACGCTGATCACGAGCGTGCCGGCGGCGATGTCGCCGAGCCGCTGGAAGCGGCGGTTGCAGAGCATCGTGACCAGGCCGGCAAGATAGAACAGCGGCAGAAAATCGACCGTGCGCAGCAGGTTGCGCACCATCGACGAGCCCAGCGTGACCGGCGTCAGGTCGTCATTGATGACCGAGATCCCGAGGGTTCGCTTGCCCGGCGTCTGCCCGCGCCAGTAAACCTCGAACAGCACCGGGTAAAACCATTCGACGACGAACAGCAGGATCAGGTAAAAACCGCCGCCGATACCGCCGAGACCGAGCGGCAGCATCGCCAGCGACAGCACGAACACGAGCACCGCGCGGATGCTCAGGTCGATCAGGAACGCGAAAAACCGGGGAATCGGCCCGACGACCTGGGCTTCGAGCTTGATGCCGCCGGGGATCTCGACGCGATAGCGGGTATCGAGCAATAATCGGGTCTCTAGTCGGCCAGCGTGTGCGCTTCGGCGCCGAACAGCTTGACGTAAATCATCGCGATGCCGAGCACCGACCATGGTATTGTCCAGATCCAGGCGATACCGAGCGTCAACAGGCCGAGCATGTTGACCAGCGACAGCAGCCAGACGATGCCGAAGAAGCGGAACCAGCAGCGGGTCAGCGCCTTGCGCGAGGTTTCCAGCGCGTGCCAGGCCGACATTTTCTTCTCGACGATCAGCGGCATCGCGTACATGTAGGCGAACATCAGGTATATCCCGGGCAGGATCAGCAACAGCAAGCCGATCGTGATCATGATGGTTTGCAGGATGTAGGCCAACAGCAGCGTCGGGATACTGCCGAAATGGCCGAAGATCGAGCCGGCCGTGACCGGCTTGCCGACGGCGTGGCGCATGCCCATGATCAGCACGCCGAAGGCCATCGGCATCGTGCAGACGACGGCGAGCATCTGCACCAGCGAACCGAGCAGCCCGGCGGCCTGCGGGTCGGCGCCGAGCGTCGACAGGCCGATGATGACCGGGATGCTGACCAGCAGCGCGACCAGGTAAACCAGGAAGTAAAGTACCAGCGCGATATGGCATTTGAGCTTGAAGCCTTTCATGCCGCGCCAGGCTTCGCCCATGGTCTCGAGCATGCGGACTTCGATGTTGCCCGCCACCGCATCGTCTATATTGCCGCCCTGCCGGTCGGCGTGACCGCTGTGCGACAGATCGGCTTCCGGGGTTGCATAGATATCGCCCATTTTCGACTCCTTCGTGTCGATAACACGGCTGTTGGAATGAACGGGAGGCGTTGCTGTGCGTGCCTGTCGGGAGATGCTATCGAAGTATAGCAGGATGTCCGAAATTCGCGGCCCCTCGGTCCGCCTCGCCGGCTCCCGCCTCGGCGAGGATCCAGTCGCGAAACAACAGCACCGGCGAGTCCTCGGGGACGTTATCGGGGTAAACCAGATAATAGCCGTAGCGATCGAGCCGCACCGCGTCGTAGCGATAGAGTTTGCCGGCCGCGACCTCGTCGTCGACCAGCGCGTCGTAAAGCGCGACTCCCTGGCCATCGATCACCGCCTGCACGCGCACGTTCGGATCGGGAATGACCAGGTCGGTCGGCGCCACCGGCAACGCGAGGCCGGCCGCGCCGAACCAGTCGGCCCAGGCGGCACTGCCGTCGGCGTCGTGCAGCAACTGCAGATCGCCGATGACCGCGGCGATACCGCGAGCCTCGATTCGACGACCGATATCGGCGCTCGCGGTCAGCACCGCCGGGCAGCTGAAAATCAACTCGAAAGTCATGCCCGGCTCGACCCAGCCGCCCCGGCCCCAGCGGATCGCCATATCCAGGTCGCTCGAGCGCAGGTCGGGCGTGCCGATCATCGGCTGAATTCGCAAGCCGGTGCCGGCATGTTTCGATATGAACCGCATCAGGCGCGGCGATAACCAGCGCGACGCGAAGTAGGTCGCCATGCCGATCGTGATACCGTTGCGGTCGCGTCGCCGCAGGTGGCCGATTTCCCTCTCCATCGACGCGAACCCGAGTTCCGCGACGCGCAACAGTTCCCGCCCGTCCGCGGTCAGCTCGATGCCCCGCGGATGCCGCGTCAGGACGGCAAAACCGAGGTCGTCCTCGAGCCGGTCGAGCTGGTGGCAAATCGCACCCTTGGTCAGATTGAGCGCTTCGGCGGCGCGGCCGAGGCTCGCATGGCGCGCGATCTCGCAAAACCGGCGCAACTGGGCATAGCTTCGAAATTGCATTTGTCAGTGTCTGGTTTTTTTGAACGAACCGATCAAATTAATTCGGTGGAGTATAACCCCGAAATAGCAGTAATCTGTCGGAAATATACACCCTTTAGAAACCTTCGATTCCTCCCATCGATCAATTTATTTGATCACCCGCACGCAGAGAGCACGCCATGTCCGAATCGCCGCGAACTTCCGCACTCGCCTCCCGCCACGTCGCCCTCGGGTCCGGTCTCGAGGACTGGAACGGCATGGGCACCGCCTGGACCTACCGTACCGATCCCGACGACGAACACGACGCGATCCGCGAGCGCGCCGGCCTGTTCGACATGTCGCCGCTCAAGAAAGTCTTCGTTCGCGGCCCCGACGCCGCGCGCGTGGTCGACCACGTCATCACCCGCGACCTGCGTCGGGTCGCTCCGGGGCAATCCGCCTACGGCGCGATCCTGACCGAGCGGGGCACCGTTTGCGACGACGCGATCATTGCCAACAACGGTGGCGACGAGTGGATGCACTGTCACGGCTCGGGCGAGAGCATGGAGCGTCTGCAGGAATCGGCCGCCGGGCTCGACGTCGACATCGAGCTCGACGACGATTTGCACGACCTCTCGCTGCAGGGTCCGAAGGCGCTCGAACTGCTCGCCGCGCATACGCCGCTCGACCTGGCCGCGATGCCGTATTTTCATCAACAGGCGACCGAGCTGTTCGGTCACCCGTGTCGCATTTCGCGCACCGGTTACTCGGGCGAACGCGGCTACGAAATCTTCGCCTCGGCCGCGGTGGCCTGCGACATCTGGGACCAGATCCTCGGTCACGGCGCGGCGCTCGGCGTCATGCCCTGCTCGTTCACGTCGCTCGACAAGGTCCGCATCGAGGCCGCGTTGCTGTTTTTCGGCTACGACATGACCGCCGAGCACACGCCGTGGGAAGTCGGCCTCGGCTTTACCGTGCATCGCGACAAAGGCGATTTCCGCGGCAAGCAGGCGGTGCTCGCGGCCGAGGGCAAGGAGCGCTTCCTGTTCGCCGGCATCTCGGTCGAACATGACGACGCGCTCGCCGGCGGCGAGGCGCTTAAGCTCGACGGCGAGTCAGTGGGCGTCGTCAACAGCCCGTGCTACTCGCACCGCATGAACAAGTCGCTCGCGCTGGTCCACCTGCGTCCGGACGCGACCGCGCCCGGTACCCGGCTCGAGGTCGCCGGCGATGATTTCAACGGTAGCGCGGCGGTCGAAAGCATTCCGTTCTATGACCCCGACAAGTCGCGCACGCATGCGTGACGGCGCGCCGCGCATGTCGCCGAGATCTCGACGCCGCCGCAGACGCCCGGGCGTTGCCGCCGGCGCCGCGCCCGCCGCCGAAGCCTGTTTCACGCGCCGGATCCCGCGCTTCGACCTGCTCGGCGAAGAAGCCCTTTGCCAGCTCGAGGACCACGCCGACTGGCTGCTCGCCGAGATCGGCATCGAAATCCGCGGCGATCCGGTCGCGCTCGACCTGTTCCGCGACGCCGGCGCCACGGTCGACGGCGAGCGCCTGCGCTTCGACCGGGGCCAGATACGCTCGCTGTGCGCGACCGCGCCCGCGAGCTACACGATGCACGCGCGCAATCCGGCCAGGAACATCGAGTTCGGCGGCGACCGCGTCATTCTCGGGCCGGCCTACGGTCCGCCGTTCGTGACCGATCTCGAGCGCGGCCGGCGCTATGCCGCGCTCGAGGATTTCGAAAACTTCGTCAAGCTGACCTGCCTGACGCCGTGGTTGCACCACCAGAGCGGGACTATCTGCGAGCCGGTCGACATCCCGGTCAACAAGCGCCACCTCGACATGGTCTACGCGCACCTGCGCTACGGCGACAAGCCGTTCATGGGATCGGTGACCGCGCCGGAACGGGCCGCCGACTCGATCGCGATGGCGCGCCTCGTGTTCGGCGAGGACTTCATGCGCGATCACCTCGTCATCCAGGGCAATATCAACGTCAATTCGCCGCTGGTCTACGACGCTACCATGAGCGAGGCGCTGCGAACCTACGCCGAGGCCAACCAGGGCAACGTGATATCGCCGTTCATTCTCGGCGGCGCGATGGCGCCGGTTACGCAACCCGCGGTCATCGCGCAGGCGCATGCCGAGGCGATGGTCGGCATCGCGTTGACCCAGCTCGTGCGGCCCGGCGCGCCGGTGGTCTACGGCAGTTTCCTGACGACGATGGACTTAAAGAGCGGCGCGCCCTCCTTCGGCACCCCCGAATCGATGCTGGCGACTTTCGCGATCTCGCAATTGTGCCGGCGCATCGGTCTGCCGTTTCGCTGCGGCGGGCACCTGACCGCGTCGAAGCTCGCCGACGCGCAGGCGATGCAGGAATCGATCGATACGATGTACCCGGCGATCCTCGCCGGCGCGAACTTCATCTTCCAGGCCGCCGGCTGGCTCGAGGGCGGGCTGTCCATCGGCTATGAAAAATTCGCCATGGATGCCGAGCGCTGCGGCGCGCTCGGCCGCCTGCTCGAGGGATTGACGATCGATGCCGAGCAGCTCGCCGCCGATGCCTACCGCGAAGCCGGCATCGGCACCAATTTCCTCGGCGTCGAGCACACGCTCAGGCACTACCGCAGCGCCAATTTCGACGCGGTGCTGGCCGATACGCAATCCTTCGAACAGTGGCAGGAAGCGGGCAACCTCGATCAGCAGCAACGCGCGGGACGCCGTTGGCGCAAAATGCTCGACGAGTACCAGCCGCCGCCGATCGATCCGGCGGTCGACGAGGCGTTGCTCGATTTCGTCGCGCGGCGCAAGGCATCGATGGACGACGCCTGGTATTAGTCTGGTGTCCTGTCCGGGCTAGCGCTCGTAGGATTTCTTGCCGAAGCCGGGAGGCACCTTGCGGCCGACGATGGCTTCGAGCAGCTCGAGTTCTTCGTTGTCGTGATTGATGACCGGCGCCGGCCGGATGCGGCTGCCGTTGCTCGGCGTGGCGTCGATGTAGCGCGGCATGTCGTGATTTTTCGTCTCGATGGTCTCGGCGTCGGTCGGGTCCGCCGCGGCGGCGAGACTGACCAGCCCGTAGCAGGTGCACACGTAGGTCAGCCGCGGCTCGACCTCGACGTAGACCCCGGTGCCGCGAATACCCAGGGTCGCGGTCGACGCGCGCATGCCGACCGGCTGTAGCCGGTCGCGTTTGGCGAACACCGACAGCAGCGCGCCCGACAGCACCCGCAAGCTGCGCACGAAGAAATCCGAACCGTCGATTTCGAGGTCGCCGTTGCGGCGCAGCAGAAAGGAATCGCCACCGACGGCGAACACGACCTTGCCGTCGCCGCCGGTAACGACGCGGTCGCCGGCGCGGATCCGGGTTTCGATCGTCGCCGGGCGTCCGTTGACGAAGACTTCGCCGTCGAGCGAATGGATCGAGCGATCGTCGGCCAGTTTCTTCGGTTTGCCGCCGAACAGGAATGCCTGCGCCGCTTCGACCGGCGCGAGCGCCAGCGCGCCGCCGGCGAGCATCGTGGCGAGCGCGCCGCGCCGTTGTCGTTCGTAGTCGTTCATCGGGTCACCTGAATACCAACGTGTACCCCCGATGCTAGAGGCCTTGGGCGGACGTTTCCAGTAAAACCGTTCACTTCGCCGCCGGCACCACCAGCGCGTCGACGATGCGACAACCGTCGCGGCCGACGATCACCGGGTTCAGATCGACTTCGGCGAGACTATACCCGAAAGCATGCATCAACTGCGAAAAACGCACGATCGTCGCGGCCAGCGCGGCGCGGTCGAGCGCCGGCGCGCCGCGGTAGCCGGCCAGCAGTCGCGCGAGGCGCAGCTCGTCGATCATGACGTCGGCTTCGACCGCATCGACCGGCGCGAGCCGGCAGGCGCGCTCGCCGAGCAGCTCGATCAGCACGCCGCCGCAGGCGAGGATCACCAGCGGGCCGAACTGCGCGTCGCGCTTCATTCCGAGCGCGGCCTCGGCGCCGCCGGCCGCCATCGGCATGACCAGCACGCGCGGCCCGAGACGCGCCGCCAGATCGGCATAGGCCGCATCGACGGCGTCGCCGTCGGCGAGATTCAATCGCACGCCGCCGGCCTCGGACTTGTGCGCGATGCCGGGCATCGCGGTCTTCAGCACGACCGGGTAACCGAGCGCGTCGGCCGCCGCGCGCGCCGCCGCGGCGTCGTCGACCCGCCGCCGCTCGATGACCGGCAAGCCGAAGTCGGCCATCAGCTCGAGCGCTTCGGCTTCGCCGAACGCGGCGCCGCTCGCGAGACGTTCGCGCCAGGCGTCGAGCCGCGCAGCCTCGAACGCGGAGGCCGCCGCGGGCGCCACCGCGCCGGCGCGCGGGCGGTAGGCCAGCAGGTTGCGCAGCGCGCGCAGCGCCACGTCGATGCCGTTGATCACCGGGAGGCCGTTCCGGGTCAGCTCGGCCGCGGTGTCGGCGAGATCGCTGAAGGCGCAACTGTTGACCAGCACCAGCGGCTTGTCGTTGTAGGCGGCGAGTTCGCGGGCGACGTCGAACAGCTCCGGGTAATGCGAGAAACCGTCGCGGAATTCGAATTCGAGCGTCAGAACGCCGCTGGCGGGATCGTCGAGCAGCGCCTTGCCGCACTCGAGATAGGTTTGCCGCGTATTGCGCCCGAGCGCGCCCATACCGTCCATCGGGTTGACCGCGTCGAGCCCGGGTTCGAGGTGCGTCGCCAGCACCCCGGCGGTGGCTTGCGAGATTGCAGCGAACGGCACGCCGTAGTCCTCGGCCAGATCGATCATCTGCTCGCGCATGCCGCCCGAATCGAGCATGCTCGCGAGCCCGCCGCCGCGCGCGCGCAGTCCGGCGGCGAACAGCATCGCGGTGACCAGCATCTCGTCGGCGTCGCGGCACAGGATCGCGCAGTGCCGGCGGCACAGCGCGGCGAAGGCCGCGTAATCGCCGACGATCGCGCCCGAGTGGCTGACCGCCATCTTCGCGCCCTGCTCGCTGCGGCCGAGCCGGGTTATCACGACCGGGATATCGCGCCGGTCGGCCGCCTCCAGCGCGGCGACGAAGCCCGCCGGATCGCGCACGCTCTCGAGCAGCAGCGCGATCACCCGGGTCGACGGCTGCGCGAGCAGGTAGTCCATGTAGTCGGCGACGGTCGCGTGGGTTTCCTGGGCGCTGGCGATGACGTAGTTGAAGCAAAAGCGGGCGTCGTTATTGGCCAGGTAGGTCATGCCGGAACCCGAGTGCGCGATCAGGCCGATGTAGCCGGCCGGGCGCGTTCGCGGCGGCGTATCGAAACTGACCATCACGCCGTCGTCGTAATTGTAGAAACCCATCGAGTTGCCGCCGCAGACCGGAATGCCGGCCGTGCGCGCCTTCGCTCGCAGGCGTTCGGCAAGCCGCGGTTCGGCATCCCCGTCGATACGGTTGGCGGCGTAGATCACGACGCCGCCGACGCCGACCTCGATCGCCTCGTCGAAGCTGCGCTCGAGCGCGAGGCCGCTGATTGCGTAAACGACGAGATCGGGCGCGGCCGGCAGGTCGCGCAGGCCGGGATAGCAGGTATCATTGTGAAGCCGGTCGTACTTCGGGTTGACCGGGTAGATCGGGCCGGCGAAACCGAATTCGCGCAATTGCCGCTGCGTGCTCGCAGCGAGGCTGCCGGCGCGCTCGGACGCGCCGACGATCGCGATCGAGCGGGGTGACAGCAGCGGAGTCAACCAGTGAGCCATGGCGCATCGCGCATCGGTGATTGCGGCGAGATTTTGACATATATTGCGGCCAATTCCAGCGAATTGTGGAGAGCCGCCATGAACGAAGACATCCGGGTCACGCGCGACGGGCCCGTCATCGAGATCACGATCGACCGGCCGCCGGCCAACGCGATCAACCCGGGCGTGTCGAACGCGATCTACGACGCGCTGGCGCGATTGCAAACCGACGCCGACCTGCGGGTCGGCATCATCACCGGCGGCGGCGAGCGTTTCTTCAGCGCCGGCTGGGATCTCAAGGAGATCGCCGCGTTCGACGATACCGCCGCGGCTGTCGAGAGCGCGTTTGCGAGTCCCGGCGGTTTCGCCGGCATCAGCGAGTACTGGGACCTGAAAAAGCCGGTCATCGCGGCGGTCAACGGCATCGCCGCCGGCGGCGGCTTCGAGATCGCGCTGGCGGCGGATTTCATCGTCGCCGCCGAGGGCGCCGAGTTCTTCCTGCCCGACGTCCAGCGCGGCTTCCTGCCCGACGTCGGCGCGGTCCAGATCCTGCCGCGCAAGCTGCCGTACAACGTGGCGATGGATCTGCTCTATACCGGCCGGCGCATGGACGCCGCCGAGGCGCTCCGCTGGGGGCTTGCGCACAGCGTCTGGCCGGCGACGGAACTGCTCGACGGCGCGCGCGCCCTCGCCCGCGAAATTGCGCGCGGCGCGCCGCTCGCGCTGCAGGCGCTCAAGGAAGTCGTGCCGGCGATTCACAACCTGCCGTTGCCCGAGGCTTTTGCCGCGACCAAGCCCGGCAACGACGCGCTGCCGATCTACCAGAAGATGCTGAACTCCGAGGACTTCCTCGAGGGCCCGCGCGCCTTCGCCGAAAAACGCGACCCCGTCTGGAAAGGCAAATAGCAATTAGGGGGACAGTTTACCTAACTACCCGAATTCAGTGGCAGATCAAAACTGAATTAGGGTAATTGAGTATACTGTCCCCCTAATTCGTTGGGACTGCGGTGGCGGGCGGTGCTTCGCGCTTGATGCGCGTACGCAGCGAGACACAGTACAGCAGGATGAACAGCGCGATGAAGTTCTCCTTGGTCTCGCCAACGTTGATGAAGCCGAGATCGAGCGGTCCGAATACCGGCCGCACCAGCGTCGCCAGCAACCCCGCGGTCAGGCAGTCCATGGTCGGCCACTGCCAGTAAAAGCGGCTCGTCGGCGTCAACTCGAGCTTGCGAAAATGGCGGTAAAGCGGCAGGATCACGCCGCCGATCAGGATCCCCAGCGACAGCAGAAACCGCGGCAACTGGTCGAACACGGCGTGCACGTTGTGCAGGTTGGTCTCCTGCTGGTCGTTGATCTCGGCCCAGGTTTCCGGCGCGGTCCAGCCCATCAGGTGCTGGCCGTAGGAAATTTCCTCGAGCGCGAAATAGGCTGCGCCGAGAATCAGCAGCACCAGCCAGCCCTTGAGGCTGCCGTTGTGATTGACACCCCGAACCGCCATCAGCGCGGCGACACAGTAACCGATCGCGACCAGCAGGAACACCACGGTCAGGTTTTCGATCACGCCGAATTCGCCCTTGAGCCCGCGATCGTCGCCGGCGATGCCGAACCAGACGAACGGCAACAGCAGTACCGCGGCCGGCAATCCCTGATAGGTCAGCCACCAGCGCGCGTTCATCGAACGACCTCGAACAGGCCGGCGGCGCCCATGCCGCCACCGACGCACATCGTCACGACCACGTAACGCGCGCCGCGGCGCCGGCCCTCGAGCAGCACGTGTCCGGTCAGCCGGGCGCCGGTCATGCCGTAAGGGTGGCCGATCGAAATCGAACCGCCGTTGACGTTGAAGCGCGCGTTGTCGATGCCGAGCCGGTCGCGGCAGTACAGCGCCTGGCAGGCGAACGCCTCGTTCAGCTCCCACAGGTCGATATCGTCGATCTCGAGGCCGTGCCGCGCGAGTAGTTTCGGAATTGCGTAAACCGGCCCGATACCCATCTCCTCCGGTTCGTTGCCGGCGACCGCGAGGCCACGGTAGTATCCCAGCGGCTCGAGGCCGCGCTGCTCCGCCAGCGTCGCATCCATGACGACGCAGGCCGACGCGCCATCGGACAGCTGGCTCGCGTTGCCGGCGGTCACCGTGCCGCCGTCGATGACGGGAGCGAGACCCGCCAGCGCCTCGAGCGTGGTGCCCGGTCGGTTACCCTCGTCGCGCGCGAGCGTGGTCTCGGCAAAGCTGATTTCCCCGGTCTCCTTGTCCTTGAGCATGCGCGTCGCGGTAATCGGCACGATCTCGTCATCGAAGGCGCCGCTCTCCTGCCCGGCCGCGGTGCGTTGCTGCGACTGCAACGCGTAGGCGTCCTGCGTTTCGCGGTCAATGCCGTATTTTTCGACGACGAATTCGGCCGTTTGCAGCATCGGCATATAGGCGTGCTCGGCGTGGCGCACGACCTTGTCGTCGGCGCTGTCGGCGACCCACGGAAAGTACTGGTTCTGCACCGCCGAAATATTGTCCTGCCCGCCGGCGACGACGATCTGCATGCCGTCGACGATAATTTGCTTCGCCGCCATCGCGATCGCCATCAACCCGGACGAGCATTGCCGATCGACGGTCTGGCCCGGCACGCTGACCGGCAGCCCGGCGGCCAGCGCCGACAGGCGGCCGACGTTCATACCGGCGGTACCGGCGGTCAACACCGCGCCGATGACGACGTCGTCGATCTCCTCGCCGGCGACGCCCGCGCGGTCGACCGCGTGGCGGATCGCGTGCGCGGTCAGCGTCGGTGACTTGATATTGTTGAGACTACCGCGAAACGCGACGCCGATCGGCGTGCGCGCCGTGGAGACGATGACTGCTTCCTTCATGATGTTCGCCGCTGGCAGGGGTCAAAACAGGCGGCATTATACCCCAGCCGTCGGCGAAAAAAGAAAAAGGGGGCGCATCTATTTTTCGTTATTGTCGTTGTTGGCGAAAAATAGATACGTCCCCGTTTTCCGTCCCTCTCGGTCCCCCTCCCTACCTCTGTTCGTCGAGCGCCTGCACCAGTTCGTCGATGATCGCCTGGAAGTCGGCGTCGATGCCGATACCGTTCTCGTAGACCGATTCGGCCTGGCGTCGCGAGTGTTCGATGATTTTGAGCAATGCCGCCTGCCGGCCCCTGGGCAATTCCAGCTCCAGCAGCGACCGCTCGATTTCGTCGCCGAGCGTGGCGAGGATCTCGTGCGTTCGCGCCTTGCGATCCTGGTGCTCGGCGTCGATGCGGGCAACGCTCTCGCGCGTCGCCCGCAGCATTTTCGCGAGCATCTCGCGACGCTCGTCGAGCCGCGAATCGGACTTCATTTCGCGCATCCGCGATTCCATGCTTTCGGTCAGAATCGCGAGCAAGGCCCGCAACCGGGCGACGCCGTCGTCGTCGCGCGGCAGGCTGCGCACGAGCAGCGTCGCGTGATCGGTATTGAAGGCGAGCCGCGTACCGAAGCTGACCACCCGGTCCTGGCCGCGCAGGCTCTCGAGAATCTGGCGCTCCATCGGCCGGTCGATGTCGTCGCTGAACCAGATGCGATTGCCGTCGTCTTCGACGACCAGCATGCTGCCGTCGAGTTCCATCTTGCGCAGGCATTCGAATACGCTGCGCACCAGTTCGTCGACACTGTTGGCGGCGCGGCTCTGGTGCAGGAAACTGACGACTTCGGCGAGCTGCTCGGTCGCCGACAGCGATTCCTCGAGCGCCTGTACCGCGTCGTCGGATATCTGCTTGAGTTCCTGCTTGCGTCGCTGGCTGGCGAGTACGACGTCGATCTTCTTGACCAGGATGTCCTCGGAAAAAG
Organism: Gammaproteobacteria bacterium; assembly: GCA_024638385.1. Lineage (GTDB taxonomy): Bacteria > Pseudomonadota > Gammaproteobacteria. Next base: position 19,863 of record JAHEKJ010000042.1, read on the forward strand.
GCTTGGTCACGTAATCGTCACCGCCGGCCTCGTAGCCGGCCATCAATTCGGCGTGCGACGCCAGCGCCGAGACGAAGATGATCGGGAGATCGGCGGTTTCCCGATCTTCCTTCAGGCGCCGGCAGGTTTCGAGCCCGTCGAGGTCGGGCATGTTGACGTCGAGCAGAATGAGGTCCGGCTTTTGCGCGGCAACCTGCTGCAGGCACTCCTCGCCCGACTTTGCCGTCGCGAGCTCGTAACTGTCCTGCAGTAACTCTTCCATGATGGTCAGATTGACCGGCTCATCGTCCACGCACAATATCAAGGCTTTATCGCTTCCCACGGGTTCTTATCTGCCACGGCGCCGATTGTGCGACTTTATAATCCATCTAAGTGTTAAGCGGTAGACACAATTTCCGATTCATCGATTGGCAATTTCTATCGGGAACCCCGGCACGGGCCGGTAATTGCATCACGGCTGTTGACATTCGGAACATATCAATCGGGACAAGCGACGAACCGCCGCGCAACGGATTGCGTGAACAGTTTCGGTCCAAATCTCGCCACAAGCCGCGGCTTCGAGAAAATGCGCATGCGAAGCCGAGGGATATTTTCGATAGGTAAAACGAATCAGCGCGCGGCCGGAATTCAGTTATCACCCCGCGACTTCGCGAAATTCGCCCGATCAGAAAATATAGCCCAGGCTGATGGCGGTCGCCTCGACATCGTCGTCGTCGATGTAGTTGACGAACTCGATATTGATCGAGCCGAGGTTCACACCGAAACCGAAGGACAGGTCGGTTTCGCTGTCGCTATCGCTCTCGCCGAGTGCAGAAGCCTCGATCTCACCGCGGGTGATGCCGATCAGGCCATAAAACGAATTGTCCCCTCCCGTAGTCGCGTGCCCGAGTACGTATACCCCGATGATCGTTTCGATATCGATATCCACATCGATACCCAAAAACTCGGTTTCGTCATCCGAGAGGCCGATGCCGAATCGGCCCTCAAGCGATACGCTATCGGTCATGAATTTACCGAATCGGCCGACCAGCGCCGTGGGGTCAGCGTCGCCCAACGCGGTATCGACATCCGCAATGGCGAACTGGATCACCCCGTAAGTATCGCCCTCCGCGGCGTACAGCGGCGTCGCGTAAACGGCCAGCAGAATCAGGATTACTCGAATCGATTGCATCTCTCGTCCCTCCGCTCGGGTTTGTTATTGAAATCGCAAGAGGCAACTGCGCGATTTGCCCAGCTTAGGGCCGTACATCGGCGGGTGTCAAATCAGTAAATTTTACACGCCGGTGCGCTATTTTATGATTCGAGTCGGCGTGCTGCCGGAAACCGTCCGATCGGACTTGAATGTTCTCATTTTGTTCTCTATAGTGGTCGACACCATGCCGCCGACGATTCGCCACTACGAAAACCGCGACGAACTGCTCGAATTGCTGACCGAACCCGGACGCTACCCGCTCGAAGTGCGCGACGACTCGATGGCCGCGGCCGGCATCTGCCGCGGCGACACGGTCGTCGTGCAAAGCCAGCAGCACGCCCGCGACGGCGATATCGTCGTCGCACTGATCGACAACGAGGAAGTCACGCTGTCGCGAATTCGCCTGCCCCGGCCCGACCGCATCGAACTGCTCGCGGCCGATCCGTCGGATGCAGGTCGCGTGCTCGAGCGCTCGCGGGTCGCGATCCAGGGCAAGGTCATCGGCCAGATAAGGCGTTACCGGTGAAGTCCGCCGGCGACTGGCCGCGAGTCATCCTGCTCGCCGACATGAACGCGTTTTTCGCTTCGGTCGAGCAGGTCGATCATCCCGAGTGGCGCGGCCGACCGGTCGCGCTGACCAACGGCGATATCGGCACCTGCATCATCACCTGCTCCTACGAGGCGCGCGCGCACGGCGTACGTACCGGCATGCACATCCGCGAAGCGCTGGCGCGCTGCCCCGGCCTGATTCGCGCGTCGAGCCGGCCGCGCCGCTACGCCGAGGTCTCGGGCGACATCATGCGGGCACTCGCGCACTTTACCCCGGATATCGAAATCTTTTCGGTCGACGAGGCGTTCCTCGACGTGACCCGCTGCCAGCGGCTATGGGGCGAACCGCTCGCGATCGCGCGCCGGGTCAAGCAGGCCGTTTACGAGCATTCGGGCGTGCCCTGCTCGGTCGGCATCGGCGGCGACAAGACCACGGCCAAATATGCCGCCAGCCTCGACAAGCCGGACGGACTGACGCTGATTCCCCCGTGGCAGGCGCGCGAACGCCTGGCCGACGTGGCCTTGACCGAACTGTGCGGCGTCAACACCGGCATCGCCGGCATGCTCGCCGGCTACGGGGTAACGACCTGCGGCGAGCTACAGCGGCTGCCGATCAGCGTGCTCGGCAAACGCTTCGGCAACCCGGGTCGGCGAATCTGGCTGATGGCCCAGGGGCTCGATCCCGAGCCGGTGAAACCCGGCGTGCCGGCCGCGCGTTCGCTCGGCCACGGCAAGGTGCTACCGCCCGGCACGCGAGACCGGGAGATCGTGCGCACCTACCTGCTGCATATGGCGCACAAGCTCGGCGAGCGGCTGCGCCGCAACCAGCTCGTCGCGCAACGCTTTCTCTTCGGCCTGCGCCTGTATCGCGGCTGGCTCAAGACCATAGAACGCAGCCTGCTGCCGAGCGATGACGAGCATGTGATCTTCCGACTCGGCGAACGCTGGCTCGAACGGGCCTGGCGCGGCCAGGGCATCTGGCAAATCCGCATCGTCGCGCTCGAGCCGGGCGCGCCGCGCCAGGCCGACCTCTACCACCGCAAGAGCCCGCGCCGCGAGCGCGCACACGCGGCGATGGACTCGATCAATGCACGCTACGGCTCGCTGACGCTGGCGTCGGCGCGGCTGCTCGGACGCTCGAGCATGCCCGACGTCATCTCGCCGGCGTGGAAACCCGAGGGTCACCGCAAGACCGTCTGACCGCGGGCTAGCCGAAAATCTCACCGGGAGCCGAAACGCGGAGAAAACGGCCGATCCGCACGTCATTGCGAGAAGCGCGCGACCGCAGGTCGCGCGCGACGAAGCAACCTCCCGACGCCAGCCCGATCCTGGAAGCCTTCTTCGCCCGCGATTCACTGCCGGACGCGGTATCGGGGGATTGCGATCGTGCGGTATTTCACGACACATGGAAACATTTTCCGCTAAACTTGGACGTTACTGCAGATTGACTTCCCCCGGTTTTGCCCATGCTCGACACGGCCGACTCCACGATTGCCGAGATCCAGGCCGACATCGATCGCGCGCTCGAGGCGATCGAATCGATCATTCTCGGCAAAGCGCCACAGGTAAGGCTCGCCGTCTGCTGCCTGATCGCCAGAGGCCACTGCCTGATCGAGGACTTGCCCGGCGTCGGCAAGACCACGCTGTCGCAGACGATCGCGAGGGTCTTCGGCCTCGGCTTCAACCGCATCCAGTTCACCAGCGACCTGCTGCCGGCCGACATCCTCGGGGTGTCGATCTTCGATCCGAAAGCCCAGGTTTTTCGATTTCACCCGGGGCCGATCTTCGCGCATTTCCTGCTGGCCGACGAAATCAACCGGGCGACGCCGAAGACCCAGAGCGCGCTGCTCGAGGCGATGGAGGAATTGCAGATCACGGTCGAAGGCGAAACCCACCGGCTCGACGAGCCGTTCTTCGTCATCGGCACGCAAAATCCGCTCGACCAGTCGGGCACCTTTCCGCTGCCCGAGTCGCAGCTCGATCGTTTCATGATGAAGATTTCGCTCGGCTATCCCGACAGCGAAGCCGAACGAGCGCTGTTGTCCGGCGGCAACCCGCGCGACCGCATGCACCGGATGGAGCCGGTCATCGACATCGAGCGCTTCGTTCAGATCCAGGCCGCGGTCGAGACGCTGCACTGCGCCGACCCGTTGTTGCGCTACGTGCAGGAGCTGGTGCACGCGACGCGCAATCCCGGCCTGTTCGTCTACGGCCTTTCGCCGCGAGCCGGCCTCGCGATCATTCACGCCGCGCGGGCCTGGGCGATGATGTGCGGCCGCGACCACGTCGAGCCCGGCGACGTCCAGGCCGTCTTCGGCGCGATCGCCGAGCACCGGCTGACGCCATCGGAACAGCACAGCCGGCCGACTCTCGACCTGGTCGGCGAATTGCTCGAGCAGGTGCAGATACCCTAGGTCGCGATCTTGGTCTCGCTCGCCCTCCCCGGACCGCTGCGCCGGCGCATCGACCGCTGGTTCGAAGTCCATAATCCGCCCAGCGGCGACTGCATCAAGCTGCACAACCGGCGGCTCTACATCCTGCCGACCCGCTTCGGCTACCTGTTCGCCGTAATGCTGCTGTTCCTGTTCCTCGCCGCGATCAACTACCAGAACAGCATGGCCTTCGTGCTGACCTTCATGCTGACTTCGCTGGCCATCATCAGTCTGTGGCATACGCACAAGAACCTGTTGGGCGTCAGCGTCAGGGCGCAGATCCCGCGACCGGTGTTTTGCGGCGAGCAGGTCGAACTGCGGTTCGAAGTCAGCCACGCCAACAAGTCGCGGCGTTATGCGATCGGCCTGCAGTACGGCGAGCAGACGCCGACCTACATCGGTCTCGGGCCCGCCGGCAGCAGCGAGGCCGTCTTGCGCCTGCCGGCCACGCGCCGCGGGCAATTCAGGCCCCGGGGCGTCACCGTATTCACGCGCTATCCGACGGGCCTTTTTCACGCCTGGGGCTGGCTGCGCTTCGATCTGCCGATCCTGGTCTACCCCAAGCCGCAGGCGCGGGTCCGGCTGGAGCAATCCATGCTCGAGCAGTACGACGGCGCGACCTCGACCAGCACGATCGAGGGCGACGATTTCGCCGGTCTCCGCGAACACCGCGAGGGCGAGTCGTTACGGCACATCTCTTGGAAAGCCTATGCCCGCGGCAAGGGATTGTTGACCAAGACTTTCCAGGGGCACGCGCGGCCGTCGGTGTGGATCGACTGGGAGCAGGCACGCGAAGGCTCGTTCGAGGACAGGCTCGGCTTTCTCACCGCGCTCGTCCTCGAGGCTGAGAACGAGGAGCAGAAATACGGCTTGCGCCTGCCAGGAACGACCATCGAACAGGGTTTCGGCAGCGCGCACAAGCACGCCTGTCTCTACGCGCTCGCGGTCTTCCGGCAGCGCGACATCGACGCGGAGTTCGGCGTTGAACAGGGCTGAAAAGACGCTGCCTTTCCGCCGGATCTCGCACGAGATCCCGAGCCGCGACGCCGTGTTCGCGGTCTGCTTCTGCTACCTGTTCGCGATCGTGCCCCATTTCGTCAACCTGCCGGGCTGGGTTATCGCGCTGGTGCTGGTCGCGATCGGCTGGCGCTGCCTGCAGAATGTCGGCCGGCTCGGCGAGTTGCCCAAATGGTTGCTGATCCCGCTGGTGCTGGTCGGCGGCCTCGGCGTGTTCGCCGAATACTGGACCATCGTCGGCCGCGATGCCGGGCTGGCCTTGTTGACCGTGATGACGTCATTCAAGTTTCTCGAGAGTCGCAGCCATCGCGACATGCTGATCCTCGTGTTTCTCAGTTATTTCCTGATCGCGACTCATTTCCTGTTTTCGCAATCGATTTTCACCGCAACGCTGATGCTGATAACGCTGGTCGTCATCACCGCGACGCTGATCACGCTCAACCAGCGCGACGACACGGTGCCGCTGCACGAGCGGCTGCGCGCAAGCGCGCGGCTGGTGGGCCTGTCGATCCCGTTGATGCTGATTCTGTTCGTACTCGTACCGCGCGTACCCGGACCGTTATGGGGCCTGACCAACGAGCAGCGCGGCGGCATCACCGGACTGTCCGATCACATGTCGCCCGGCCAGATCAGCAACCTGATTCGCAGCAACAAGGTCGCTTTCCGCGTCGAGTTTACCGATGACGTGCCGCCGCAAAGCCAGCTCTACTGGCGCGGCCCGGTAATGCCGATGTACAGTGGTTACCGCTGGTCGCAGGCGCCGCGCAAGGCGCTCGACGTGCTGCGCATGCGTGTCCTCGACAGCCCGGTGGAATACACCGTCACGCTCGAGCCGCACGGCGAACACTGGTTACTGGCGCTCGACGTGCCGACCCGGTTGATCGACGACAGCGTGATGACGCAGGATTTCCAGTTGATCAGCAAGCAGAAGATCAATGACCTCGTGCGTTACACGATGGAGTCGCGCCTGGCCTACCGGATCGGGCTCGACGAAACGCCCAATTATCTCGACATGACCCGTCAGTATCCGGAGCAACAGAATCCGCGCACGATCGAATTCGGCCGCTCGCTGGCGGCGCAGTACCGCCAGCCCGACGAAATCATTCAACACGTGCTGCAAATGTTCAACCGGCAAGAATACGTCTACACGCTCGAGCCGCCGGCATTGCGAGGCGACACCGTCGACCAGTTCCTGTTCGAGACTCGCCGCGGGTTTTGCGAACATTATGCCGGCAGTTTCGCGCTGATCATGCGCGCCGCCGGGCTGCCGGCGCGGGTCGTCACCGGTTATCAGGGTGGCGAATTCAATCGCGTCGGCAACTACCTGATCGTGCGCCAGTCCGACGCCCACGCGTGGACCGAGGTCTGGATCGAAGACCGCGGCTGGATTCGGGTCGATCCGACCGCCGCGGTTTCACCGAGCCGGATCGAACAGGGCCTCGACGACGCGTTGGGCAGCGAGGAAGCGGGTTTCCGCATCCAGAATCGCAACCCGCTGTTCGGCAACCTGCTCTACAGCTGGGACAACCTGCAGCACAGCTGGAACGACTGGGTGCTGAACTACGACCAGCGGCGGCAGATGCAATTCCTGCAGAACCTCGAAATCGGTATCGACAACTGGTCGGACATGGTGTTCGCGCTGGTCATTCTGATCGTTTCGATTACCGGCCTGTTCTGGGCGATCGTCTGGTACCGCGAACTGCCGCCGCGGCCGGCCGCCTGCGAGATCCTGTTTCGTCGCCTGATGAAAAAACTGGCTCGCCACGGCCTGACCCGGCGCCCATCCGAGGACAGCCGCGCGTTTCTCGCCCGGGTCGCGGCTTCGGGCTATGCCGAGCGCAGGCGGCTGGCGCGCATCGTCGATCTCTACAACCGTATCAAGTACGGCCGCGACGGCCCCTCCGACGCGGCGCTCGCCGACCTGCGCCGCCTCGTCAACACCATCCGCTGAACGCTCACCAAAACGGTCTGCGATTACGTCGCGATTTGCGGGTCATTGCGAGGAGCGCGCGGCCGAAGGACGCGCACGACGAAGCAACCCGCCGCAGGCGTACCGAGCGTTAGCGAAGGAATCTCCCGACGCTTGCCCGATTTCCGGTAATTAATTTGCCGCGAGATCGAGCTCGGATCTGGTGAAGTGCTGCTCCTTGAGCGCGGCGATTTCGTCGCGCACGCGCGCCGCCTCCTCGAACTCGAGGTCGCGCGCATGCGCGTACATCTGGTTTTCGAGCGCCTTCAGCCGCCGGGTCAACTGCGCTGCGCTCAGCTGATCGTAGGCCCGCGACTGGTCCGCGACCTTGTCGAAACGCCGTTTGCGCCGCCCGGGGGCCGCCGTGTCGCCGAGGTCCATGACGTCGGTGATCCCCTTGACGATGCCTTTCGGCGTGATGTTATTGACCTCGTTGTAGGCGACCTGCCTGGCGCGCCGGCGCTCGGTCTCCTCGATCGCGCGCTGCATCGAGCCGGTGACCGAATCGCCGTAAAGAATAGCCTTGCCGTTGACGTTGCGCGCGGCGCGGCCGATGGTCTGGATCAGCGACCGGTCGGAGCGCAGGAAACCCTCCTTGTCGGCGTCGAGGATCGCGACCAGCGAGACCTCGGGCATGTCCAGGCCCTCACGCAACAGGTTGATCCCGACCAGCACATCGAATTCGCCGAGGCGCAGGTCGCGGATGATTTCCATGCGCTCGACCGTATCGATGTCGGAGTGCAGGTAGCGCACGCGCACGCCGTGCTCGGCAAGATAGTCGGTCAGGTCCTCGGCCATGCGCTTGGTCAGCGTCGTCACCAGCACGCGTTCGCCGACGGCGACCCGCTTGTGAATCTCCGACAAAAGGTCGTCGACCTGGGTCGACGCCTGGCGCACCTCGACCGCCGGGTCGACCAGCCCGGTCGGACGCACGACCTGGTCGATCGTCGTGCCGGACAGCCGGGTCTCGTAATCACCGGGCGTTGCCGAGACGTAAATCGTCTGCGGCGACATGCGCTCGAACTCGTCGAAACGCAGCGGCCGGTTGTCGAGCGCCGACGGCAGCCGGAAGCCGTACTCGACCAGCGTCTCCTTGCGCGAGCGATCGCCGCGGTACATGCCGCCGATCTGCGGCACGGTGGCGTGGCTCTCGTCGATGAACAGCAGGCAATCGTCGGGCAGGTAGTCGAACAACGTCGGCGGCGGCTCGCCGGGGCGCCGCCCGGACAAAAAGCGCGAATAATTCTCGATGCCGGAGCAATAACCGAGTTCGCGCATCATTTCGACGTCGTAATGCACGCGCTGTTCCAGCCGCTGCGCCTCGAGCAGCTTGTTGTTCGCGCGCAACTCGTCGAGCCGCAGCTTGAGCTCGTCCAGGATCTCGTCGATCGCGCCGAGGATGACCTCGCGCGGCGTAACGTAGTGCGTCTTCGGATAAATCGTGATGCGCTTGACCTCACGGCTGACCTCGCCGGTCAGCGGGTCGAACAGGCTGATGCGCTCGACCTCGGTGTCGAACAACTCGATCCGCACCGCCTCGCGCTCGGAATCGGCCGGGTGCACATCGATGACCTCGCCGCGCACGCGGTAGGTGCCGCGTTTGAGCTCGACGTCGTTGCGCCTGTACTGCAGCTCGGCGAGGCGCCGCAGGATCGCGCGCTGGTCGATCTCGTCGCCGACGACGACGTGCAGCAGCATCTTGAGGTACGACTCGGGGTCACCGAGGCCGTAGATCGCCGACACCGACGCGACGATGATCGTATCGCGCCGCTCGAACAACGACTTGGTCGCCGACAGGCGCATCTGCTCGATGTGCTCGTTGATCGAGGCATCTTTCTCGATGAACGTGTCGGACGCCGGCACGTAGGCCTCGGGCTGGTAGTAATCGTAGTAGGAGACGAAGTACTGCACCGAGTTGCGCGGGAAGAATTCCTTCATTTCGCCATAAAGCTGCGCCGCCAGCGTCTTGTTGTGCGCCATGATCAGCGCCGGCCGCTCGAGCTGCTGGATCACGTTGGCGACGGTGAAGGTCTTGCCCGAGCCGGTCACGCCGAGCAGCGTCTGGTGCATGAGCCCGTCGCGCAGGCCGCCGACCAGCGAATCGATCGCCTGCGGCTGGTCGCCGGCGGGCCTGAAATCGGTAGCGAGCTTGAAATTACGGGCCATGAGTTCCTGAATGCA
>JAHEKJ010000145.1 GCA_024638385.1 Gammaproteobacteria bacterium
ACGTCGGCATCGCCGGCGAGCAGAGCCTTGGTCGAGCACATCTCGGCGCACAGCGGCAACTTGCCTTCGGCGACGCGGTTGCGGCCGTACTTCTTGTACTCGTCCGAGCTGTGGTCGTCTTCCGGACCGCCGGCGCAGAAGGTGCACTTGTCCATCTTGCCGCGCGACGAGAAGGCCGCCGCCTCGGGGAACTGCGGCGCGCCGAACGGGCACGCGTAGAAGCAGTAGCCACAGCCGATGCAGATGTCCTTGTCGTGCAGCACGATGCCGTCGTCGGTGGTGTAGAAACAATCCACCGGGCAGACCGCCGCACAGGGCGCGTCGGAACAGTGCATGCAGGCGACCGACAGCGACCGCTCGCCGGCCTGGCCGTCGTTGATCGTCACGACCCGCCGGCGGTTAACGCCCCACGGAACCTCATGCTCGTTCTTGCAGGCGGTTACGCAGGCATTGCATTCGATGCAACGCTCGGCATCACAATAAAACTTCATTCTTGCCATTTCTCAATCCCCCTGCTCAAGCTTTGGTTATCCGACACAGACTGCACTTCGATTCCTGCATTTGCGTGACGGAATCGTAGCCGTAAGTCATTGCCGTGTTGGCCGCCTCGCCCAGGATGTAGGGATCGGCACCCTCGGGATACTTGCTCCTCAGGTCCTTGCCCTGGAAATGCCCGGCGAAGTGGAAGGGCATGAAGGCGACTCCGGAACCGACGCGCCGCGTGACCATGGCCTTGACCTTGACCTTCGCCCCCTCGGCTCCCTCGACCCAGACGGTATCGCCGTCCTTGATGCCGGCGTTGTTGGCATCGCGCGGGTGGATCTCGACGAACATGTCCTGTTGCAGCTCGGCGAGCCACGCGTTGGAGCGGGTTTCGTCGCCGCCGCCCTCGTACTCGACCAGCCGCCCGGAGGTCAGGATGATCGGGTAATTCTTCGAGTAATCCTTCGCCTGGATCGACTGGTAGCGCGTCGGCAGGCGCCAGAAGGACTTGCGGTCGTCGTAGGTCGGGTACTTCTCGACCAGGTCGCGCCGCGATGTGTACAGCGGCTCGCGGTGGATGGGTACCGGATCCGGGAAGGTCCAGACCATCGCACGGGCCTTGGCGTTGCCGAACGGCGAGCAGCCATGCTCGATGGCGACGCGCTGGATGCCGCCGGACAGGTCGGTTTTCCAGTTCTTGCCCTCGGCCGCGGCTTTCTCGTCGGCGGTCAGGTCATCCCACCAGCCGAGCTTCTTCAACACCTGGTCGCTGAACTCGGGGTAACCGTCCCTGATGTCCGAACCCTTGCCGTAGGAGCCCTCGGCGAGCAGGTTGACGCCGTTGCGCTCGACGCCGAAGCGGGCGCGGAAGGTCAGGCCGCCGTCCTTGACGTGCTTGGACGTGTCGTAGAGGTTCGGCGTGCCCGGATGGTTCATCTCGGGCGGACCCCACGACGGCCACGGCAGGCCATAGTAATCCCCGTCGGCGGGACCGCCTTCGGCGAGCAGCGAGTCGTAGTTGAAGGTACCCCAGTTCTGCTGGTGCATCTTCAGCCGCTCGGGGCTCTGGCCGGTGTAGCCGATCGTCCACATACCGCGGTTGATTTCGCGCAGGATGTCCTCGACCAGCGGCTCGTCGTCGTTGACCTGGATGTTCTTGGTCAACTGTTCGGCGAAACCGAGCTTCTTCGCCAGCTTGTACATGATGGTGTGATCGGGCAGCGACTCGAACAGCGGATCGACGACCTTGTCGCGCCACTGCAGCGAGCGGTTCGACGCGGTGACGGAACCGTAGGTCTCCATCTGCGTCGCCGCCGGTAGCAGGTAGACGCCGTCCTTGCGGTCGGGCATGACCGCGGTCGCGGTCGGGTACGGATCGATGACCACGAGCAGTTCGAGTTTTTCCATCGCCTTCTTCTGCTCGACGCCGCGGGTCTGGCTGTTGGGCGCGTGACCCCAGAACACCATCGCCTTGATCGCGTCCTTTTGCGCGACGTTGCCCTTGTCCTCGAGCACGCCGTCGATCCAGCGGGACACCGGGATGCCCTTGGTGTTCATGACGTGGACATCCTTGCCCTTGCTCTGCTCGTAGCTGCCGTCGTCGAAGCGGCCCTTGACCCAGTCGTAGTCCAGATCCCAGACGCCCGACCAGTGCTTCCAGGCGCCGCCCGACAAACCGTAATAGCCGGGCAGCGTATTCGCGAGCACGCCGAGGTCGGTCGCGCCCTGAACGTTGTCGTGGCCGCGGAAGATGTTGGCGCCGCCGCCGGATACGCCCATGTTGCCGAGCGCGAGCTGGAACGCGCAGTAGGCGCGAGTATTGTTGTTACCAATCGTGTGCTGGGTGCCGCCCATGCACCAGATGAAGGTGCCGGGCCGGTTGTCGGCCATCGCCTTGGCGGCGGCGTAGACCTGATCTTCCGGCACGCCGGTGACGTTTTCGACCTCTTTCGGGTTCCAGTTCCGGACCTCGCGCATCACGTCGTCCATGCCGTAGACGCGCTGGCGGATGAATTCCTTGTCTTCCCAACCGTTCTCGAAGATGTGCCACATCATGCCCCAGATGATGCCGACGTCCGTGCCGGGACGGATTCTGAGGTAATGATCGGCGTGCGCCGCGGTTCGGGTATAGCGCGGATCGATGACGATAACCGGGGCGTTGTTTTCTTCCTTGGCCTTGAAGATATGCTGCAGGGCCACCGGATGCGCCTCGGTCGGGTTCGAGCCGATCAGCAGGATCGCCTTCGAATGGTGGATATCGTTGTACGAGTTGGTCATCGCACCGTAACCCCAGGTGTTGGCAACGCCCGCGACCGTAGTCGAGTGGCAGATGCGCGCCTGGTGGTCGACGTTGTTGGTGCCCCACATGGCCGCGAACTTGCGGAACAGATAAGCCTGCTCGTTGCTGTGCTTCGCGGAGCCGAGCCAGTAAACCGAGTCGGGACCGGATTTTTCGCGGATTTCCAGCATCTTGTCGCCGATCTCGTTGAGCGCCTCGTCCCACGAGATTCGCTTCCACTTGCCGTCGACCAGCTTGGTCGGGTAGCGCAGGCGGCGCGGGCCGTGGCCGTGCTCGCGGATCGACGCGCCCTTGGCGCAGTGCGCGCCGGTGTTGAACGGGTGGTCGAAGGCCGGCTCCTGGCCGGTCCAGACGCCGTTTTGCACCTCGGCGATAATGCCGCAGCCGACCGAGCAGTGGGTACAGATCGTCTTGATTTCGGCGGTCTTGCCGCCGGGCGTCGCGACCGCGGCCCTGGCTTTTTTCATCATCACCGGCGACAGCGTCGTCGCCAGCGCGGCGCCGCCCGCCATCAGGCCGGAATTCTTCAGAAAGGCCCGCCGGCTGAGCGCAGCGGGCACCGACATGCTGGGGCTCACCGCGGTCGTCGTGCCGACGCTACAGGATTTCTTGATCAGTTTGTTCATCTCGATTCCCCCGGGTGATTAGACGCTGGCCGACTTGTAATAGTCGAGAACGTGCTGGGTGACGTGATAACCCTTCGACCGGGTCGGTTCGACGGTTTCGCCGGAATCGGCAATGACTTCGGCTGTGGCCAGGGTGCTAGCCGCCACGCCTGCTCCGATCAGCGTGGACTTCTTGATGAATTCTCTTCGATCCTGGTCCTTAAGCTGTTTGTCTTTTTTCACTTGCTTCTCCTCCACAGGGATATCTGATTCTGCTGTGCTGGTATTTAACTACGCATTGAAAGGTAGGATGACTCCAATTGATTAAAGGCCGCGCCAAATCGCGCCACCGTTTTGTAAAATTCGGCCGACCGGGCCTTGCCCAGGTCGTCGTAAAACCGCGCAAGCCAAGGCAGCAGGTGCTTTTGATAAAAATTTCGCTGTTCGTCGAGTTCCACGGCGTCGGCAATCATAACAGAAAAAACTTCAAAAATCGCAGATATGTGGTCCTCCGGCTCATGCGTATCGTCGCTACGCTCGAAGCCGAGGCGGGCCAGATCGTCGCGCAGATCCGCCAGCGGTTGCTCCATCAGATAGCCGGTCAGGTACCAGGATCCGTAGGGCATCAGTTCGCCGCCGCCGACGCCGATGAACAGCGCGTGATACTCGTCGTCGAGCGCGTCGAGATCGCCCTCGCGGGCCGTCGCGGCGAGGCTCGCAAGCGCTTGCGACACGTCGTCGGCGTCCTCATCACCTTCCGGTGATAAATCGCCGACATAGTCCAGCATCGCACGGTCGGGCGGCGCGCGCAGCAGCGCCGCGAGCAGGCCGTAGGCAGACGCGCGATAGCGTTGTTCGTCTTCGATCATCGATTCATCCGTCAATGCTCGCCGGCGGGACCGGCCTCAGTCGCGAAAATTTTTCAACGGGTCGAACTGCCCGCCCAGCGCCTCGGGGTCCTGCACGATGTCGACCACGCGGCAATCCTCGCACATCTTCAGGCGATTGCGCGCTCGCTCGCTCTCGAACATGTAGTGACCCTTGAGCTTGTCCTGCATCTTGTTGATGACAGAGGTCGGCGCGAACGGTTTGCCGCAGCCGATACAGGCAAACGGGGTGTCGGTGTTGAGCGCGCGCGCCCGATTGCGCGCCTCGGCGTCGAACAGCAGCCGCGGCTTCAGCGTCACCGCATCCTCCGGGCAGGTCTGCACGCAGGCGCCGCACTGCAGGCAATTGCCTTCGATGAAGTTGAGCTCGGGCAGCTCGCGGTTCGAGCCGTCCTGCAGCGCGCGCCCCGGGCAGGCGCCGACGCAGGCCATGCACAGCGTGCATTTGTCGGCATCGATGAAGACTTCGCCGAACGGCGCGCCACTCGGCAGATCGACGCCGTCGGCGGCGGGTTCGAGACGAGTAACCAGGTGATCGAGCGCGTGGAAGATCGCCTTGCGCTTGCCCGGCGGCATGTCGTGAATGGCGGGTTCGAACGACGGCCCCGGATCGACCGCGCCGAGCTCCTCGCCGTCGCGATACAGGGCGAGTCGTAGCGGATCGAGACCGAGCCCGGCCATGACCGCGCGCACCCAGTCGACCTGGGCGGCAAGATTCTCCCGGGTCGAGCGCGGCACCGATGCGTCGCCGAGCAGCACGACCCGCGTTGCCCCGTAGGCGAGCGCGGCGAGGCACAGGTCCGGGCCGACGCTGCCGAGTTCCTCGACCGCGAGCGGCAGCAGGTTGTCGTAGGCTTCGACATAGTCGTCCGGTGCGTGGCTTTCGGCATGGAACAACAGCATCGGGTCGGCGCCGCCGTTTTCGCGGTAAACCCTGAGCAGCTCGCGCACGCGCTTGCCCTGGTCGCGCAGGTTCGGGTAGAGATAGTGGATTGCGCCCGACGGGCACACCGTCGCGCAGCTGCCGCCGCCCTGGCATAAGTAGGGATTGACTTCGATGGTTTCGCCGATGCTGTCGATCGCACCAGCCGGGCACGCATCGATGCAGTTACGGCAGACCTCGCGGCCGTTGACGCCGTGGGCGCAGATCGATGCGTCGTAGGCGAAAAATTTCGGCTTGTCGAATTCGCCGGCGAGATCGGCCAGTTCGGCGGCGAGGTCGAGCTCCTCCCAGCGTGCCGGCGGAGCGTGAAAGTATCCCGGCGGCGGCATTTCGCGCGCGAGCAGCGCCGCTTCGTTGAGGTCGAGGATCGCATCGCCCCGGTGAACCGTCGCGTCGCCGGCCTGATCGGTTACCTGGACTACGTAGTTGCCGAGGTAACCCTCGATCCGCGCGCCGCCGCCGTCGAGCGCGATCCTTGCGAGCGGGATCGTCGCCGGCAAGTCGTCGCAGCAGGCGAGCGCCGCGGCATCGCCGAGCGCGAGCACGCGCCCGGCCGAGCGATAGGTGACGAGGCTCGTCGGCTCGAGGTGGAAGGCGTCGCGCGCGGCCAGCGCCGCAGCGCGCGCGGCAACGTTGCTCACGATTTCGCCTCCGCGCGCTGGCGCGCGCCGGCGGCGGCCGGCGGATTCGCCGCGATATCCGCCTCGTCATCCGACGCGGCAGGTTCGGCCCGCGGGTCGGCAGCGGCTTCGTCGTCGATGTCTTCGCCAGGGTCGCCGTCGAAGCTTTCGCTTGCGTCGGCCTCGCGGTCGGCCGTCTCACCCTCGGCCGGCTTGCCCTCGGCGGCGAGTTTCTCGCGCAGCTTTTGCTGCTGCATCTCGATCTGGTGTTTCATGTCGGCGGTGACGATGTCGCCGAGCTTCTCGAAAGTCGTGAAATCGTCGTCGTACTCGTCGAGCCCGTCGCGGATGTTGAACACGCTGGCGTGAAACAGCTTGCGCAGCGCGAGGTTGCGCAACTCGTCGCTGACGCCCGCCGACATGAAAGGGCTGAAATCCGACTCGTCGGTCAGCGATTCGAGCGGCGGCATGTCGGCGTCGGTCAAAACGGGTTCCGGTTCGGTCCCGGCCGGCGCCGCGGCGGTACCGGCATCCGTGTCGGCCGGCTTTTCCGCTTCCTCGGCGAGCGCCTCGCCCGCCTCGAGCTTGCGCCGCGACCAGCGCCGCAGCAGCGATTCCTTGCTGTCGGCGGTCATGACTGCTTGCCGGCGCCCGGATCCGGCTCGGACCAGTTTTTGAGCTTGCGCTTGGTTTTCTTCACCGCGACGTAATGCGTCAGCACGTAGGCTTCGGCCCACTGGTAAAGCTCCGGCGGCAGTGCTACCGAGTAGACCAGTTCGTCGCCCTCGAGATAGGCATGGGCTTCATCGAAACTCAATGACGCCAGGTGCGGTAACGGCAATTCGTCGTATGCCTCCGGTTGATCGGCGACCAGGAAACAACCCGGTTCGGGCGACATCAGGTTGTGGTAGTAGCTCTCGCACTCGTCGTTGAAGAGCTGCAGGTTGAGCCCGGTGACGAGGTAGTGCTCTGTCTCGCCGTCGGTATAGATGCGCTCGACGGTCTTGTCCTCGTCGGCCGCACGCACGACGACGCCGATCGCGTCGTAGCTGAAGTCGGCCCACGGGTGCGACGAGGGTTTCTTTTCCATGATCACCGCGATTCCCAGGCGCTCGGGCAATTCGCGGTCGAAATCCTGAAGTTCGAGTTTTTCCATCGGCCGTGTCGAGACAGCGAAACATCAACGGAACGCCGTTATACCACAGAAACCCGCCAGTTTAGGGGGACAGTTTACCTAATTACCCAACCAAATTAGGGGGACAGTATACCTAATTACCGTAATTTAGTTTCAAATCGCAACTGAATTCGGGTAATTAGGTATACTGTCCCCCTAATTCTCGGCGAGGGTGAAGGGGCGTTCGTTGTCGAGGACCGGGATGCGGCGGCGGACTTTGGCGACCTGCTCGAGGTCGATGTCGGCGTAGACGATGCCGGGCTCGGCGCCGCCGTCGGCGAGCACTTCGCCCCACGGATCGACGATCAGCGAGTGGCCGTAGGAGTAGCGCTTGTCGCAGTGATGTCCGCACTGGTTCGGCGCGATCACGAAAGCGCCGGTCTCGATCGCGCGGGCGCGCACGAGGATGTGCCAGTGGGCCTCGCCGGTGGTCTGCGTGAAGGCCGCCGGGATCGTGATGATCTCGGCACCGGCGTGGGCGAGCGCACGGTAGAGCGCGCCGAAGCGCAGGTCGTAGCAGACCGACATTCCGAGTTTGCCCCACGGTATCGACGTTACCACCGCCTCGGTACCCGGCGCGATCATCTCCGATTCGCGGTACATCTCGC
>JAHEKJ010000146.1 GCA_024638385.1 Gammaproteobacteria bacterium
AATATCGACGCCGAGGTCAAGTACCGGCAAAAGAACATCCACAGCATCTACCGCAAGATGAAGGAGAAGAAGCTCAGCTTCAAGGAGCTCACCGACGTCTTCGGCGTGCGCATCACGACGCGCTCGGTCGACGATTGCTACCGCGTGCTCGGCGTCATGCACAATCTCTACAAGCCGCTGCCGGGCAAGTTCAAGGACTACCTCGCGATCCCGAAGACCAACGGCTACCAGTCGCTGCACTCGAGCCTTTTCGGGCCGCACGGGGTCGCGATCGAGGTGCAGATCCGCACCGTCGAGATGGACCACTTCGCCGAATCGGGAATCGCCGCGCACTGGATTTACAAGGAAGGCGAATACAGCACCACCAGCGCGCAGGGGCGCGCGCTCGAGTGGCTCAAGAACCTGCTCGAAATGCAGCAGAAGACCGGCAGTTCGCAGGAGTTCCTCGAAAGCGTCAAGGTCGACCTGTTTCCCGACGAAATCTACGTGTTCACACCCAAGGGCGACATCAAGAAGTTGCCGCGCGGCGCGACCGTCGTCGATTTCGCCTACGCGGTGCATACCGACGTGGGTAATACCTGCGTCGCCGCGCGCATCGATCGCCACATGGCGCCGCTCGGCAGCAAGCTGCACAACGGCCAGACGATCGAGATCATCTCCTCCGAGGCCAGCCGGCCGCATCCGAGCTGGCTCGACTTCGTCACCACGGCGAAAGCGCGTACCAACATTCGCCATTTCCTGAAGTCTCTGCAAAAGGCCGAGGCGATTTCGCTCGGCCAGCGGTTGCTGCAGCAGGCCGTGGGCCAGATCGTCGGCCGCGACGTTTCGATTTCGAAGCGCCGCTACAAGAAGGTGCTCGAGCAGTACCACATGTCGGACCAGAAGGAATTGCTCGCCGAGATCGGTCTCGGCAACCGCAACGCCAGCCTCGTCGCCAAGGCTTTGTACGAAATCGAGGACGATTCGACGCGATTCGACGACACCGGCAAGCCGCTTGCGATCAAGGGCACCGAAGGCATGGTCGTGTCCTTCGCCAGGTGCTGCCGGCCGGTGCCCGGCGATGCGATTACCGGCTTCATGTCGTCGGGCAAGGGAATCGTCATCCATCAGCGAAACTGCCCCAACATCACCGAGCGCGGCAAGGAAGATCGCCAGCTCGCGGTGCAGTGGTCGGATCACGTCGAGGGCGAATACCTCGCCTTTCTGCGCGTCCAGGTCGCCAATCAGCGCGGCGTGCTGGCGACGCTCGCCGCGACCATTGCCAACCAGGGCTCGAATATCGAGCACGTCAACCTGACCGAGAAGGACGGCCGCATCTCGACCATCGAATTTCTCGTCACGGTCAGCGACCGCGTGCATCTCGCGCGCATCATGAAGAAGCTGCGTCGCCTGTCGGTCGTCAACCGGATCTGGCGGCGCTGAGCGGCTCCCGTCGAGGCTCGGCTTTGCCGGCGCGCCGAATTGCCGCATAATCGGCAGTCTTTGCAAGGGGGAGCAGCATGGCCAAGACCATCATCCAGACCGACGCCGCGCCGCAGGCCATCGGTACCTACTCGCAGGCGGTCCGCGTCGACAACACGGTCTACATCTCGGGACAGATCCCGCTCGACCCGGCGACGATGGAGGTCGTGGCGGGCGGCATCGAGGCCGAGATCACGCGCGTGTTCGACAACCTGCAGGCCGTCGCCGAGGCTGCCGGCGGCAGCCTGACCGATGTCGTCAAGCTCAATATATTTCTCGTCGACCTCGGCAACTTCCCGACGGTCAACGAAATCATGGCGCAATACTTCCAGCAGCCGTACCCGGCGCGCGCCGCGATCGGCGTCGCCGCTTTGCCCAAGGGCGTCGGCGTCGAGATGGACGCGGTACTCGTCATCGACTGACGCCGGCATGGAGCACTGGTCGGCGCAGGGCTTGCGCTATCTCAAGGGCGTCGGCCCGAAGGTCGCGGAAAAGCTCGCGCGCCTCGGTGTCGAAACCCAGCGCGATTTGCTGTTCCATCTACCGCTGCGCTACGAAGACCGAACCTTCGTCACGCCGATCGGCGGCCTGCAGCCCGGTCAGCGCGCGCAAATCGAGGCCGAGGTCATGCAATCCGGGATCCAGTTTCGCCGCCAGGGGCGCTCGCGCCGCGTGCTGGTCGCGAAGCTCGGCGACGATACCGGCATTTTGTCGATCCGCCTGTTCTATTTCAACGCGCGCGCCGAGGCGCAATTCGAGAAGGGCACCCGGCTACGCTGCTTCGGTGAAGTCCGCAGTGCGCTCGGAGATCTCGAGATGATTCATCCCGAATTCGAGGTCATCGACCCGCAGGCGCCGCCGCCGTTACCGCAGACGTTGACGCCGATCTACCCGACCACCGAAGGATTGCACCAGCTAGCGCTCAAGCGCATCGTGCAACAGGTCGTCGACAAGCTCGTCGCCGACGGCATCGCCGAGACCCTGCCGCAGGAGTGGCTCGCGCGGCACGATTTCCCCGATATTACGTCGGCCATGATCGATCTGCACCGGCCGGCAAACCGTGCCGCCAGCGAACTGATCGCCAGGCAACGCCACCCGGCGCAGCATCGCTTCGTGGTCGAGGAGCTGGCCGCGCATCGCCTCGCCCTGCTCGAACGTCGCCACGCGATCCGCCAGCGCAAGACGCCCGCGATCGCGCCCGATACGGCGCTCGAGCAGCGCATGCTCGACGCCCTGCCGTTCGCCCTGACCGGCGCGCAACGACGCGTGCTGGCGGAACTGAAGCGGGATTTCGCCGCCGGCAAACCGATGATTCGCCTGGTCCAGGGTGACGTCGGTTCGGGCAAGACGGTGGTTGCCGCGCTGGCCGCGCTGCCGGTAGTAGAGGCCGGCTACCAGGCCGCGCTGATGGCGCCGACCGAGATTCTGGCCGAGCAGCATTACCGCAACTTCGTCGACTGGCTCGCGCCACTCGAGATCGATCCGGTCAACCTGTCGGGCGCGGACAAGGGCAAGCGCAGGACGCAGAAACTCGCGCGCATCGCCAGTGGCGATGCGCGCATCGTGATCGGTACGCATGCGCTGTTTCAGCCCGGTGTCGACTTTCATCGGCTCGGGTTCATCGTCTTTGACGAGCAGCACCGGTTCGGTGTCGAGCAGCGCCTCGCGCTGCAAAAGAAGGCTCGCGCGGGCGAAGTCCCGCACCAGCTGATCATGACCGCGACCCCGATTCCGCGCACGCTGGCGATGTCGGTTTACGCCGATCTCGATTACTCTCAAATCGACGAGTTACCGCCGGGGCGTAAACCGGTGACGACGTCGATCGTCTCCGAGCAGCAGCGCGCGAGCCTGATCGAGCGTGTCGCCCGCGCCTGTGCCGACGGCGGCCAGGTCTACTGGGTGTGCACGCTGATCGAGGAATCCGACGCGCTGCAGGCCGAGGCTGCCGAACTGACCTACCACAATCTTGCCAGCGCGCTACCGCAGCTGCGCGTCGCGTTGATTCACGGCCGCATGAAGCCCGCCGAAAAAGACGCCGCCATTCGCGCATTCAAGGACGGCGCAACGCAGATCCTGGTCGCGACCACGGTCATCGAAGTCGGCGTCGACGTGCCCAATGCGAGCATCATGATCATCGAAAACCCGGAGCGTCTCGGCCTGTCGCAAATTCACCAGCTACGCGGTCGCGTCGGGCGCGGCGCGCGCGAAAGTTTCTGCATCCTGCTCGTGCGCAATAATCTGGGCGACCTCGCGCGCACGCGGCTCGATATCATTCGCGGCACCCAGGACGGATTCGAGATCGCCGAGCGTGATCTCGAAATTCGTGGCGCCGGCGAGGTTCTCGGCACCCGTCAAACCGGCGAGGCCAGCTTCAAGATCGCCGACCTGGTGCGCGATCAGGCCTGGTTCGGCGAAGTCGAGGAACTGGCGCAGCTGCTGCAGCGACCGCAGCACGCGAGCGAGCGCACCGCTTTGCTGCGCAACTGGATCGGCACGCGCCAGGACTACACCGACGTCGGCTGAGCGCCCCTGCCCGAGCGCTTGCGGATGGTTGCGCGTTTGCGGTCTAATGGCCGCGATGAAAAACTGCGATACCACGCCGCTGCTGCCTTACGACGACGCGCTTGTCGAGTTGACCGCGGGGCTCGAACCGCTGGCCCGGGTCGAACGGGTGTCGCTGCGCGCGGCGCTCGGTCGCGTGCTCGCGGCAACGCTCGCCGCAGAAATCGACGTGCCTGCCGCCGCGATGTCGTCGATGGACGGTTATGCGATCAGTACCGCCGATCTCGCCGCCGCCGGCGCCACCCGCCTGCCCCTGTCGCAACGCATCGCCGCGGGCCACGCGCCGGCGCCGCTCGAGCCGGGCAGCGCGGCGCGCATCTTTACCGGAGCGCCGGTGCCGGCGGGCGCCGACGCGGTCGTCATGCAGGAACAGGTCGAAGCCGACGGCGACTGGATTCGTTTCGAAAAACGAACGGTCGCGGGCGAAAACGTGCGCCCGGCCGGCAACGACATTCGCCGCGGCGATACGATCCTGCAGGCGGGGACGCGCCTGCGTCCGCAGGACGTCGGCCTGGCCGCGTCGGTCGGGCTCGGCGAGCTGCCGGTCTACGCGCCGATCCGGGTCGGCATCTTCTTCACCGGCGACGAGTTGATCGAACCCGGCCAGCCGCTCGGACCGGGCAAGATCTACGACTCCAACCGCTACACGATCGATGGCCTGCTGCGCGCGGCGGGTTGCGAGGTCGTCGACCTCGGCCTCGTTGGCGACACGCTCGCCGCGACCGAGGCGGCGATGCGCGACGCCGCCAGCCGCGCCGACCTGGTCGTGACCAGCGGCGGGGTCTCGGTCGGCGAAGAGGATCACGTCCGTATCGCGCTCGAGCGGCAGGGCGAACTGCGCCTGTGGCGGCTCAACATCAAGCCCGGCAAGCCGCTGGCCTATGGCCGCGTCGATGGCACGGCTTTCATCGGCCTGCCCGGCAATCCGGTCTCGGTGTTCGCGACCTTTTGCCTGTTCGTGGTCCCGGTCATACAGGTCCTGCAGGGGCGCGCCTGGCGCAAGCCGTTTGCGCTGCCGCTGATCGCCGACTTCGACTGGCCGCACCCGGACAGCCGCCGCGAATTCCTGCGCGCCCGGCTCGATGATGGCGCCGGCGAGGCGCGCGTGCAGATTTTTCCGAACCAGGATTCCGGCGTGCTGACGTCGACCGTGTGGGCCGACGGCTTCGTCGAGATTGGCGAAAACCAGACCGTCGCGCGCGGCGATCGGGTAAACTACCTGCCGTTCGCGCAGTTCTTCTGAGCGAGGTTGACGATGATCATCCGGATCCAGACCGAGGATTTCGACAGTGCCGCGGTGTTGCGCGAACTCTGCGCCGGGCGCGCCGACGTCGGCGCGGCCGCGAGCTTCGTCGGCCTGGTGCGCGATCTGCCCGACGACCGCCTCGAGCGCATGGAACTCGAGCATTATCCGGGCATGACCGAGAAGGCGCTCGCAGCCATCGCGGCGCGCGCGCGGGAGCGCTGGCAGGTGATCGATCTCGCGATCATCCACCGCGTCGGCGCGCTCGCGCCGGGCGACCAGATCGTGCTCGTGACGGTGCTGTCGGCGCATCGCGGCGACGCCTTTGCCGCTTGCGAGTTCATCATGGATTACCTGAAGACCGAGGCACCGTTCTGGAAAAAAGAGACTACCGGTCAAGGTTCGAAGTGGGTCGACGCGCGAAAAAGTGACCTGGTTAATCAAAAAAAATGGAATAACGATACGCAATCGACAAAAATTTGACGCTTTCTCCGTATACTGCCCCGAATACCGAAAAACAGGCTATAAGCTGAGGATATGATCCGTGCATTACATAAGCCCAGCTAGACCCATGCATTTCCCGGTTCTCGTCGACCGGCCCGCGGCGCGGCCGGTAGCGCCGATCGCGGACGAATCTGGCCGCTTGCGCGACGAGCGCCAGCAGCAACCCGACGCCCATGTCTACCGCGGCGAACTGCTCGACGAGGTTTTCGGCGAGCGTCGCTATCGCCCCACGGCGAGCCTCGAAACCGATCCGCGCAACCGGCGTGCGATCGAAGCCTATCACCTCGTCGCCTACGACCCGACCCGCCGCGGCCAGATCCTCGACGGCTACATCTAATTAGGGGGACAGTTTACTTAACTACCCTAATTCAGTTTCGTGTTGCAACTAAATTCAGGTAATCAGGTAAACTGTCCCCCTAATTACGAATTGAGGTAATCAGGTAAACTGTCCCCCTAATCGCGCGCTGTCGGCGGCGGGGCTGTTTGGTACAATGGCGGCTGTTTTTGAAGCCCCGTTCCATGGACGTTTCTCACTTACTCGAATCGCTGAACGACCGCCAGCGCGAGGCGGTCAGCGCCGAGCCCGGCAATATCCTCGTGCTCGCCGGCGCCGGCAGCGGCAAGACCCGCGTGCTGACACACCGAATCGCCTGGGCTTGCGAGGTTTTCGGCCTGTCGCCGTTCGCAGTGCTCGCGGTCACCTTCACCAACAAGGCCGCCAGCGAAATGCGTGGCCGCGTCGAGGCGCTGCTCGGCATCTCCGCCGCGGCGATGTGGGTCGGCACCTTCCACGGCCTCGCGCACCGCATGTTGCGCCTGCACCACGAGGCAGCGGGCTTGCCGCAGGCCTTCCAGATTCTCGACAGCGACGACCAGCTGCGCGTCGTCAAGCGCGTGGTCCGCCAGCTCGACCTCGACGAGGCGCGCTGGCCGCCGAAACAGGCGCAGTGGTTCATCAACCACAACAAGGACGAAGGCTTGCGCGCGGCGCATATCGATCCGGGCCAGGACCCGATTCAGCAGCAATTGCTCGAGATCTACCGGCTCTACGAGGAACTGTGCCAGCGCAACGGCGTCGTCGATTTTGCCGAGCTGTTGCTGCGCTCGCTCGAGCTGATTCGCGACCATGACGAGATACGTGAGCATTACCAGCGTCGCTTCAAACACCTGCTGGTCGACGAATTCCAGGACACCAACGCGATCCAGTACGCCTGGTTGCGACTGCTGGCCGGCGCCGACACGCCGGCCTTCGTGGTCGGCGACGACGACCAGTCGATCTACGGCTGGCGCGGCGCGCGCATCGAGAATATTCACCATTTCGAGCGCGATTTCGCCGCCACGCAGGTCATCCGTCTCGAGCAAAACTACCGTTCAACCGGCACGATCCTGCGGGCCGCCAACGCGCTGATCGACAACAATCGCGAGCGCCTCGGCAAGGAACTCTGGACCGACAGCGGTGCCGGCGAACCGATCCTGTTCTACTCGGCTTACAACGAAAAGGACGAGGCGCGCTTCGTCGCCGACCGGGTCGAGAACTGGGTCGCCCAGGGGCGCGGCCGCAGCGAGATCGCGGTGCTGTATCGCTCCAACGCGCAGTCGCGCCAGTTCGAGGAAACCTTCGTCACGCGCGGCATACCCTATCGCGTCTACGGCGGGCTGCGCTTCTTCGAACGGGCCGAAATCAAGGATGCGCTCGCCTATCTGCGCATGCTGGCGAGCCCGACTACCGATCCGGCTTTCGAGCGCACGGTCAACCATCCGCCGCGCGGCATCGGCCAGAAGACCGTCGACGAAATCCGCGCCCACGCGCGCGACCAGTCGG
>JAHEKJ010000043.1 GCA_024638385.1 Gammaproteobacteria bacterium
GCAGCCAGCGCTTCGTCGCGTCGTTCTTCCCGCCCGACTTCACGTCGCGCTGGGAATCGATCGTCGACGGGATCATGGAAAGCCTGTGGATGACGATCACGTCGACCGTGATCGGCATTATTTTATCGGTGCCGGTCGGTCTCGGCGCCGCGCGCAACCTGTCGTGGCGGCCGGTCTACCTGTTCTGCCGCGGCGTGCTCGCGGTATCGCGAACTTTTCCCGAGATCATCCTCGCGATCTTTTTCGTCAAGCTGTTCGGCTTCGGGCCGTTTGCCGGCTTTCTCGCGCTGTCCATCGGCACGATCGGCTTCTACGGCAAGCTGCTGGCGGAAGACATCGAGTCGATGGACCCGGTGCAGGCCGAGGCGATCAAGTCGGTCGGCGCCGGCTGGCTGCAATGGCTCAACTACTCGGTGCAGCCGCAGGTCATGCCGCGCATGATCGGGCTCGGCATTTACCGCCTCGACATCAACTTCCGCGAATCGGCGGTGGTCGGCATCGTCGGCGGCGGCGGCATCGGCGCGACGCTGCTGACGTCGTTCGACCGCTACGAGTTCGATTCCGCGGCGGCGATCCTGCTGATCATCATCGGCATCGTCATGGCGCTGGAGTACACCTCCGGCTACATCCGCAAGTGGGTGCAGTAATGCCGGTGCGCGAACTCGCAGGCGCGAAAATCTGGAAACGGCGCACGACCCGGGCGCAGTTTCTGGTCTGGTTCGGCTGGCTGATCGGCGTCGCGATCTTCGTTTACTGCTGGAAGCTGATCTCGGACAAGACGATCTGGTTTTTCGTCGCCGACGCGCCCAAACAGGCCGCCGACATGGCCGAGCGCATGGTGCCGCCGAAATGGTCGTACATGAACGAACTCTGGGCGCCGATCTGGGACACGATCAACATCGCCACGCTCGGCACGCTGATCGCGATCGTCGTCGCCGTGCCGGTGGCTTTTTGCGCCGCGCGCAACACGACACCGAGCCGGGAATTCGTGCGGCCGGTTGCGCTGTTCATCATCGTTTCGTCGCGCTCGATCAACTCGCTGATCTGGGCGCTGATGCTGGTAACTTTGATCGGTCCCGGCGTGCTCGCCGGCGTGATCGCGATCGGCCTGCGCTCGATCGGTTTCTGCGCCAAGCTGCTCTACGAGGCAATCGAGGAAATCGACGAAACCCAGGTCGAGGCGATCATCGCGACCGGCGCCGCGCGCAGTCAGCAGCTGTCGTTCGGCATCGTACCGCAAATCCTGCCGGCCTTCGCCGGCATCTCGGTGTTCCGCTGGGACATCAACATCCGCGAGTCGACCGTGCTCGGCCTGGTCGGCGCCGGCGGCATCGGCCTGCAGCTCGACGCGTCGATCTCGACGCTGGCGTGGACCCAGGTGTCGCTGATCCTGCTCGTGATCCTCGCCACCGTCATCGTCAGCGAATGGGTATCGGCGAAGATCCGCCACGCGATCATCTGACTCGATTAGGGTGCAATTGATCAGCCATGCCGGAGGCGGCGCCGGCACCGCCCGCCCGTAACTTTTCTGCCACCGAGACTTGTGCACAATGCAATCCATACAGAAGGTATGCACCCATGTAGATTTCAAAAAAACCCGAGTAAGTTTTTGGCGCCGGGTACAGGTCATGCTTAGAGAGCAAGAGCATTCTTGGGATACTGAAGGAAGCAAAGTAAACATAACAGGCGCAGCTATATAAACCAAAGATCAAGGCTGTTTCGTTCCCGATAAACGCTAGCCAGACAAACGCGATTCCGGAAGCGAGAAATGTCATATCACCAATCGCGATTCCTTTTTCATCCAGGAGAAACCATTTAAATTCTGGTTTGCATGCATCTGCCTCCGTTAATCCAAGCCTCAAGTGGAGCTTTGGCGCCAGTAGTTGTAACAACTGAGTGACCGGTCCCCCTGGCTACAATATTATAAAGACGACAATAAACCAGGTGCTGATATCCATTTTGTTGCTCTAGGTTGGTATTAGTTTCAAGCAATAGTAAACACATAACAGCCGGATTAAATCTTTCTGACTCAATCACCTATTAACGGGTCATTGTGAGCGTCCGCTCATGGCCGGGAATCGCCGACCGCGATCGTATATTAAGTATCCGTTTACGGGTAAATTGAGATACGACTTTAAGTATTCAGTCTTTGGTAAAGCACCATCTTCGAAGTAGTTAATACAATAGAGTGACTACCGGCGGAAGTAATAGCGCAAGGTAGTTCACTATGCTTTTCGGTATTCGAGCAATATCTCCCCAATCACCTGGCGTGGGGAACCAATTCCATGAAATTGCTGTAAAAACTGTAAATCCGAAGGACACCATGATTACAGTAATTCCTATTTTATCGAAGGTTCCAACTTTCAGCTTTACTAGGGCAATACAAACGGAATAGGAGTTTCGACTTAGAATTAGTTTATCACCCTACCGCCCAGAGGCGGTTTTTAGCCGTAAATCGAAGTTCGCTGGATGTGATTGAGCGTCACCTTTAGACGCAACAAGACTGAAAAGCCAATTCATCAATGACAAGAATCCACCCTTTAGAAATTCCCTCAAGATCGACTAGAGGCGTATTTCAGCATAGTGGAATCATTTCTCCTTTACCCGAATCACGCACAGCATGGTGCCGCTTATGCACCAGGAATAGTCGGGCGGTGCTCACCCCGATTGCAGCGACATGCCGTAGTGCTTATACAAGGCTACCTCGTAGTCATTGCTGATTAGCATTGATTTTTCGTAGTCCGGCGCCGATTCGATTGCGGCACGGCTCAAGTTGACGAATACATCTTTCTTGTGCCAGTCAAGGGAGTGGATCCAGACTGGGGCAACCAGAACGTGCTTTCCGGGCAGCCAGTTGCGGGTATTGACTTCCAGATAGCGGACAGCCCAGTCCGGTTCGTCGAGGATAAAATCCTCGACATGGCCAATTTCCCCGTCCTCGGCATGAATGTGGTAACCGGTCACCGCAAAGCTGCTGCGCAGATGTGGCTGATCGGCCTCGCGCGGTTGTGCCTCAGGCGGAGCCGGCACCAGGTCGGCAGAATCCCCGGCCAACGGATCGTCCATCCAGTAGGGATTGATTCCATAGTAACCGTAAAAATCGTCTTCGGAATGACGCGAAATAGGTAAGGATGTCTTTACGTCGGGACAGTTCCTGATCTGTTCTCGCGTCAGATCGATATTCAGGGCCATTGCTTCTTCATCGACAGCCAGCACCATCGAAGGCACAATCAGGACTTCCTTCCCCAGCCAGACGCCCGTCTGCACGACGAAGTAACGCACCGTCCAGTATCGATCGTCGAAGAACACTTCTTTCAGTCGCCCGATCTCGCCGTCACGCGCGTGCAAGCTATAAGTTTTCAATTCTGACAACGATCTCAACTGTCTCATCATCGTTGATATCCTCTCTTTGAACGGTCATTGGCGGCCAATGATCGCCTCTATGTCGTCGGCCTCCAGCGTTTCCTTCTCCAGCAGGGCCGCCGCGAGCGACTCGAGTTGCTGCCGATGTTGCTTCAGCAGGGTATCGACATCGCCTTCGATATCCTTCAGCAGCGTGCGAACTTCGTCGTCGATAATCTGCGCGGTATGTTCGCTGAAATCGCGTTGCTGGGTCATTTCCCGGCCAAGAAAAATATGTTCCTCGCCGCGACGAAACGCCACCGGACCGAGTTTTTCGCTCATCCCCCAATGCGTTACCATATGCCGCGCCAGGCGGGTCGCCTGCTTCAAATCGTCCTCCGCGCCGGAACTGTATTCGCCGAATATCAGTAGCTCCGCCGCGCGTCCGCCGAGCATGACGCCGATTCGATCGCGAACATAGCTACGGCGGAGGTTGTAGTGCTCCTCTTCGGGAATCTGCTCGGTCATACCCAGAGCCCGGCCGCGGGGAATGATGGTAACTTTATCCAGGGGATCGGCGTTGGGTAACAGGGCGGCGACTATTGCATGCCCGGCTTCGTGGTGCGCCACGAGTTTTTTCTCTTCCTCGCCGATAATCAGTTCGCGCTTGCCACCGAGCAACACCTTGTCCCGTGCATCGAGCAACGCGCTCATGTCAACCGTCTCGCGGTCATGACGGCCCGCCAGCAGCGCGGCCTCGTTCACCAGGTTTTCCAGGTCCGCGCCGGAGAAACCGACGGTCAACGCGGCGATTCGGTCGAGGTCGACATCGGCATCCAGCGGCACGTCTGCCGAGTGAATGTCGAGGATGGCGCGCCGCGCTTTCTTGTCGGGCAGATCGAGGGTAATTTTTCGGTCGAAACGGCCCGGGCGCAGCAGCGCGGCGTCGAGAACGTCGGGGCGATTGGTGGCAGCCAGTACGACCACCGCTTCGTGCGGGTCAAAGCCGTCCATTTCCCCGAGTATCTGGTTCAAGGTCTGCTCTCGTTCGTCATGCCCGCCCCCGAGTCCGGTTCCGCGCGCTCGCCCAACGGAGTCGATTTCGTCGATAAAAATGATCGCCGGCGCTTCCTTGCGCGCGCTTTCGAACATATCGCGTACCCGCGAGGCACCCACACCGACGAACATTTCGATAAATTCGGAACCACTGATACTGAAGAACGGGACATTGGCTTCGCCGGCCACGGCTTTGGCCAACAGGGTTTTGCCGGTTCCGGGTGGACCCATCAACAGTATTCCCCTGGGAATCTTGGCGCCGAGTTTGCGATAGTGCTGGGGATTCTTCAGGTAACCCACGATTTCGCGCAGATCGCGCTTGGCGTTTTCGAGACCGGCGACATTGTCGAAGGTGATTTCCGAGTCGGCCTGACGGAATCGTTTGGCCTTGGACTTGGCAAAATCAAACAAACCGCCTGACCCGCCTAGTCCGCCAAGTCGTTTTTGCATCCGAAAAGTCGCGAACCAGAACAGACCGATTATGAGTACCCAGGGAACGACCCCGATCAGCGCTTTGGCGAGCCAGTGCGCCTCGCCCGACACGGCTCGAATTTCAACCTCGTGCTGTTCGAGGAGCGGGATGAGCCCGGTGTCCTGTACGGGTGGCAGGGTTGTCTGGAAGCGGGTCGTCATCCTTTCATCCCGACCATCACTCGATCGGCGGGCTTGTCGAAATTCACCCGATACGCGATCGCCCTGTAATTCGACCCAGTCGATTCGATCCGCGACGATCTCGGCCTTGAATTCGCTGTAGGACAGGGTTTGAACGTTACCGTCGGTCGGCCCCAACCAGTACCAGGTAAAAAAAAAGATGGCCAATATCCAGGCGACATAACGCCACCACGGCAGGTCTTGCTGTTGCCACTTGAAAGACTTTTTGTTGTTATCGGATGATTGCCCGACTGCCATAACTTGCTCCCGTTCAGAGTCTACCTTACAGAAGGCAGCCATGAGCTTTTTGCGGCTGGTCAATTACCGGGGTGTTTCATCATCAACGATTGATCGCGAGTCGCACTGCGTTTGTGGCATCGGTAGTTCAACTACGAGACGCTCTGGTTGGCACATCCCTCGTTGTTACGAGAGTCCGCTTCTGGCTGTGGATTCAACCGATCGATGCAACACTGTTTCTTGAAAGGAAAGATGCGATGTTGGCAGTGTCACGAAACAATAACAGATGGTGCACGGCGACGGAAAAGTCAGAAATGCGGGATCGCTGGCACCGGGCGAATCGGCAAATCCGATCCCACGCGCCTTCGCGACCGGTCATTCGGCGATTTCCAGGAACTTTGGTCGCTTCGGTGGTATCCGTCCTTCCAAGCGACAGCGCTTCCTGCCGGCAGTGATTCTTGCGGATCCCCAACCAATATCAAAGGGGGGTCGCCGGCGGGTATTCCCTGCGCAAGATCGCATGGCACCGGATCGCACAGCTTCGACGGTAGGCAGATGTATCGAGTTATTGATCGTGCATAAGCAGAATATTTTGATCGGAATCAATCGTCGCCGAGGTTTTTACTGTAGAAAATAGTTTATCGAATCTATTTGTTTGGCACGTGTCAACGTGTTTTATATTGAGGTTACTGTAAACGATACGTGCAGGCTATCCGCAAAGCACATCGTTCTCGTCACGATGGAACGAAATCTTCAACACAATACCCGGGGATTACTGAATTCCGTGCAACCGCGCCGAATTCCACAGCAAGTCGCAACAATGATAACCAGGCGTGTGTTAACGGCACTGAATTACCCCGCCGAGCAGGTTTTTTAGGCGCCCTGCGCTATGTTTCGTATCCGTTTTCATGGTCGTGGCGGTCAGGGGATGAAAACGGCGAGCCGTATCCTCGGCAGCGCATTTTTCAGTGCCGGTTATGAGATCCAGGATGCTCCACGTTACGGTGCGGAACGTCGAGGCGCACCGATTTTCGCCTATGTTCGCGCAGATAAAAACGCGATCAACGAGCGCGGCATTATCAGTCGCCCCGACCTGATTGTCGTTGCCGATGACACCCTGGTGGGGATGCCCGCCGCGGGCGTCGTTCAGGGGATCGATGCGCATACGGTTTTATTGATCAACAGCCACGAGTCGGCCGAGACCTGGCGACAACGCCTGAACACCAGGGCGAAGGTAATCATTCTGGCCGCGCGCGAAGATGTCGAAGACCGCGCCGAACTGCCCTATATCGGAAGCCGTTGTGCGGCCGCGGCCGCGGCCCTGACAGGGGTAATTTCGCGAGACATTTTGATTGCCGCCCTGACCCTCGAACTCGGGCACCTCGACGATGAGGTTGTGCAGCAGAATATCGCTATTGCGTCGAACGTGTTTGACGATATGGACGAGCACGCCGGCGTGGTCAAGCCGAGCGGACTGCCCTCGGCATCCGATTACATTCGCCCGGACTGGGTTGCATTGCCGTTTGAGAATGCCGAAATTTCTGCGCTCGCGATCCATTCCGGCGTCACCAGCGTCAAGGTACGTACCGGCCTGTGGCGTACCATGCGGCCGGTGATCAATTACGATAATTGCAGCGGTTGCTCGTGGATTTGCGGTACCTACTGTCCGGACGGCGCGATCAACGTGCGCGACGATGGCTACCCCGAAATCGACTATGAGCATTGCAAGGGCTGCCTGGTATGCGTTGCGCAGTGCCCGCCGCACGCCATCGAATCGATTCCCGAGCATCTCGCCCAGGCTCGGGAAGCAGGGGAGCAGCGATGACGCGCAAGTTGATGACCGGCAACAGTGCCGCTGCCTGGGGCGCCAGACTGGCGCAGGTGGATTATATCCCGGCTTTTCCGATTACTCCGCAAACGGAGATAATCGAGGACCTGGCGGCATGGATCGATCATGGCAACCTGGATGCACGCCTGGTTATGCTCGAGTCCGAGCACTCGATGATTACCGCGGCCGCAAGCGCGGCGTCATCCGGTGTACGCGCGTTTACCGCAACCTCGAGCCAGGGACTGCTGTACGGCATGGAAATGATCTACACGGTAGCCGGCTGGCGCGCACCATTTGTCATGATCAACGTCTCGCGTGGCCTGGCATCGCCGATCACGCTGGAGCCGGATCACAACGACATCATGGCCGCCAGAGACAGCGGTTTCCTCCAGATCCATTGCGCGACCTGCCAGGAAGTCGTCGACAATGTGCTGATCGCTTACCGTCTGGCCGAGCACGCGGATGTACGCGTACCGGCAATCGTCAACCTCGATGGATTTTATCTCTCTTTTACGCGGGAACCGGTAGATCTGCCCGATGCGGCCAAGGCCGCTGATTTCGTCGGCGAGTACGACCCCGAAAACCTGCAGTTCAAGGGAAATACGCCGCTAAGCCAGGCCGTAGCGGTGATCGGCGGGGGACCCTATTCTTACTTTCGTTACGAATCGCATCTCGCATTGCAACAGGCATTGTCGGTTTATGACGAAATCGCCGACGAATTCGCCACGACTTTCGGGCGCCGCTACGACGTAACCGACAATTATTACCTCGACGATGCCGAATACGTCTTTGTCATGGTGGGATCTTTTTCGACCAAGGCAAGGGATGCCGTTGCCAGTCTGCGCGCGGCCGGATGGAAAGCGGGCTTGCTGCGCCTGCGTCTGTTTCGACCGTTTCCGCAAGCGCTTGTCAGGCAATTGTTGCGCGGTCGCCGCGCGGTCGCCGTTATCGACCAAAACATTTCGATGGGTATGGGCGGTGTGCTGCACAGCGAATTCGCCGCCGCCCTTTACGGCAGCCGGGATGCACCGGTGCTGGCCAGTTACATCGGTGGTTTGGGTGGCCGTGACATCAGCCAGCAAGAGTTTTTTGCCATAGTCGACGAATTGAAACAGGCTTGCGATAGCGGAAAATCCTTGCCCCCGCGCCTCATGTACACGCAGACCGAACTCACCGAAATGCGCAAACTGCAGGCCATTGCACAGGCGGAGCACGCGGAAATTCACCAGACTTGAGACGAGCACGATGATCAAGCAATCCCCCGTTCATTTTCACCGCATGAAAGACATGCCCTCGACCCATTTGCTCGGCACCGGCACGCCGACCTGCGCCGGCTGCGGTGGACTCGAAGCCCTGCACACCATGTACGATATCCTCGGAGAAAAAACCGTTTTCGTTAACGCCGCGGGCTGCATGACATTGTTATCGGTTTATCCGTTCACGCCGTTTCGCGGAGGCTGGCTTTACACCGCGATGGCATCGGCGCCGGCCGGTGCCCAGGGTATCCGCGACGCCATCGACATTCTGTTGCAGAAGAAAAAGCTCGCAGCCGAAGAGAATGTGGAAGTAGTCGTCATCACCGGTGACGGCGCGGCTTACGGAATGGGGATGTCGGCGACCTCCGCGGCGATGGACCGCAATCTGGATTTCATCTACCTGTGTTACGACAACGAAGGCTACGGCAATACCGGCCAGCAATACTCGGCGGCGACACCGCATGCCGCGCTCACATCCACCAGCAAGGGATCGCATGGTTACCCGGGCTACAAGAAGGATCTGTTTTCGATCTGGGCGGCGCACAAGCCCGCTTACGTGGCCACCATCATCGCCGCGGAACCTCTCGACCTGGCGAAAAAAATCGAGAAGCTGCAAACCATGACCGGGCCGCGGATGTTGATGTCCCTGGCGCCGTGCCCGACCGGATGGGATTACGATCCGGAACTCAGCGTGGAAATCGGGCGGCTCGCGGTGCAGACCGGCGTCTGGCCATTGAAGGAGTACATCGATGGCGAAGTTCGCCACACCAGGGTGCCGCGCGAGCGTAAACCCGTCGAGGAATATTTGCAGCTACAGGGTCGCTTCAAACACCTTTTCCATCCCCATCGGGACAAGCAAGGCATCGCCGAAATTCAGTCCCGCATCGACAAATACTGGAACGAAGCCCTGGACTGATGAGCACCCTGGCCGCTCGGCCGCTTTTATTATCGCCGCACGCGCAGACGAAATTGTTCCCGCAAACCTTGCACTTCCAGCCGTCTTCACCGGAACCCGTCA
This sequence comes from Gammaproteobacteria bacterium, assembly GCA_024638385.1. GTDB lineage: Bacteria > Pseudomonadota > Gammaproteobacteria. Next base: position 9,389 of record JAHEKJ010000043.1, read on the forward strand.
TCGAGTCAGTCCTTCTCGCGTCTGCCGCCCTCTTCGCGATCGAGTAGCCAGCCCGCGATTTCGCCGGGATCGAGGATATCCTTTTGCCGATCCCATTCGCGGCCGGGTGCGAGCGAACGATCCCTCGATGAAGAACTGTCGGCGGTAAAATCCGCCTCGGCGCTGGCGCGAATGGCCCGAATCCGGTCCTGCCAAACCTTCATGTTTTGCGGCGTCAGGTCGACCCAGCCGTAATACTGGTCGGACGACTTGATCTTTGGTCCGCGCAACAGGCTGACCCCGTCCGCCAGCAGAATCGGAATGCCGATGGAAAGAATACGCCGGCGCAGAGTTTCGTCATCGCGGACCCTGCTTTCCAGAATGTTTGCCATTGCCGCCGGTGTCTGTGCCAGGATGGCGTCGCTGGTTTCCATGGCCAGCTTGAGCAGATGCGCTTCGTAAAGCAGTTTGGAGAGCCTCGGCGGACCCAGGATTTCGAAGGCGACGGCCTCGCCGTGTTCCGCCTCCAGTTGGGCCAAGCGGGTAAGAGCCGCCTGGCGCAGATGGCCGCCGCGAAAGCTCGGCCCCGTCACGGCAGCATCGAGCGCGGCGATCACGTCCCGCCCGGTATTGCCACCGACGAGCTCGCGCACCGCGCTCTCGGCCACCTCTTCCGGCGTTACGATTTGCATCAGGCCCGGAGCGGTGATCGCGGCAAACTCGGCGGCTGTATAAAGGCCGTTTTCGCCGGTATCGATATATACGCCGTGAAGTTTTTCGCCGCAATCCGATCCGAATTCGCCCTCGGCTATCAGATTGGCTTCGTCTTTTACCGAAACTGCCGCCTCGGGCGGGCAATCGTAGAGGTCGATATCCCGGCCACGCCTGCGGATCGGCCCGTAACCGATCGCCCGCCAGCCGATCAGGGCCGTGGGCTTGATTTCCTTGACGATGGCCGGCCCGTCCGGAGTCCTTGCCATGATAAACGTGAGCAGGCTCTGGGCCCCGGCCATCGCCGACTTGGATAACAAAAGCCGCGACGGCTTTTCCTCGCCATGGGTGAAGGGGATGTTGAACCCCAGGCCGCCGGTACCCGAAGTGCCAACCTTGACATATCCCTCGGTCCCGGCACTGCGCATCGCGTCGTACAGAATTTGCACGTGCCGCACGAGCTGGGGGACATACAGCGAGGCAATCAGACCCTCGGCCTGCTCGCGCCATTCGTCATCGCTGGATGACGCCGCCAGCTCGGCAAGACGGGAGGCCGAGTCGTAGATGTTCTGGTAGCTGACGGCGGTCGCCGTGTTCATACAATCGATTACCGCGTCCGCGCCGACATCGTCGAGCCCAGGGGCGGTGCCGGTAATGAGCTGGTAAAGAAACGAAGAAGACCGGATTTCATCGTCGAGCGGATCCAGCATGTCACGAATCAGGCGCCGGCGCTTGTCGGGGTCGGCAAGTACCATCGCCCGGGCGTTGTCTCCGGCATCACGCCATTCGGCGCGCAGAAAAACGTCCCCCCATATCGGAACAATCCGGGTGTCGCTTTTGGAGAATTCCGCCGTCAGCTGATCGGCGGCGCCGCGTGCCTTGGCCTCGCGCCTGGCGGCGACCACGAGATTTGCCGGACGATGCCTCATTAAACGCCGGCAAACCGCAACGCCTACCATGCCGGCACCGCCCAGCACGAGCAGGTTGCGGCCTTCGATATTCATGCGTTTTTCGCTGCCGATTCTGCGCCGGAATAGATCCGGCGCAATTCGTGTTTCAGCACTTTGTTGACCGCGCTTTTCGGCAGTTCGTCGAGGAAGACGTAACGACGAGGGATCTTATAGCCACCGATGTAAGCGCGGCAGTGCTCAACCAATTCCTCGGCCGTCGGCGACTCGCCGGCGGCCGGCACGATAGCGGCCAGCAGGGCCTCACCATAAGCATCGTCCGCAACGCCGACGACCGCACATTCCCGGACCTTCGGATTCTTGTAGAGCGCCGCTTCGACTTCCAGCGAATAGACCAGTTCACCGCCGGTGATGATCAGATCCTTCTTGCGGTCGAGCAGGTAAAGATAACCCTGCTCGTCGATGCGCCCGATATCGCCGGTGTAAAACCATCCGTCGCGAAACGCCTCGGCGGTCGCCTCCGGCCGTTTCAGGTAACCCCTGGCGACATTCGGCGCGCGCACGACGATCTCGCCCGCCTCGCCCGGTGGCAATTCGCGGTCCTTGCCATCGACAATCTTCATCTCGACGCCGGGAAGCTGACGGCCCACGCTTTGCAGCAGCCGGGGGTCGCCGCTCTCGAACGCCCGCCGATGATCGGTCATCTCCAGCATCGTCAACAGCGGCGCGGTCTCGGTCAATCCATAGGCCTGGATGAATTCCACCCCCGGAAAGCCTTGCAGCGCGCGCAGAATCCATTCCACCGCCATCGGCGAAGAGCCGTAAATCACCTGCCGCAAGCTGCCGAGGTCATAGCGATCGAAATCCGGCTGCTGCAACATCATGATAATCATCGTCGGCGTCAGCACGCAGCAGGTCACGCGTTGTTCCTGGATGGCCTCGAGGGCCGCCTGGCCAGAAAATTCCGCCAGGTAACAATGAGCCGCGCCCGACATTACCCAGGGGGTGGCCAGCAAGTCGGCCGAATGGAACATGGGTGCCGCATGCATAAAGAGATCATCGTCGCGCGGTCGCGCGACGAAAGCGATTTGCAGGGCGTTGAGCATGATATTGGCGTGGGTCAGGCGTACCCCCTTGGCGCGGCCCGTTGTGCCGCCGGTATAAACCAGCAGGGCATCGTCCGTTTCGACCGCCTCGTGCATTGGTGCGGCCTTGACTCCGTCGATCTGTTGTTCGTAGCGCATCGGCTCGATTAACAACATCCGATCCGCCCATGGCGCCAGTTCCTCGTCCGTCATCAGCGTTGCGAACGGCTGTTCGACGGCAACCAGCCGGCACTCGGCATTATCGAGGATATAGGCGATCTCCGGAGGCGCCAGGCGGTAATTGACCGGCACCGGTACGAGGCCCGCCCAATAGCCGCCGCGCATCAATTCGGCCTGGCGGAAAGTGTTATGGCTGATAATGGCGAAACGGTCGCCCGGACTCAGGCCGGATTCTCGAAGCAGGGTTGCGCAACGCCGCGCACGATCGCTGTATTCCGCCCAGGTGAAATGTTTCTCCGGTTCCACTATAGCCGGGCGGTCGGCAAAAAGCCGCGCACTGCGCTTTAGATTGGATGCCAGGGTCAGCATTTTTCACTCAAATTGCTTTGCCTTTATCTGTTAGCAGTATAAGCATGTGATATCAGCGCGGTATGACTTACCTCAATCCCTTCGCCGCATTACCAGGGATCACCGGTTATCGAGATTACGGACGTCGTCGAAATTGATACAACCGGAAGGCTGGCAAGGTAGCACCCTGCGTTCCCGCCTGCACGACAAGGCACAACGGCCTCCGACCAGCGAGCGAATGCCAAATTACTGATCCAAAGCAATAAGTTTTTATCCGTTTGAGGATATTGTCCCGCCGAGGAGATTGGGGCGTGCGAGACGATAATCCCGAAATTATCATCGATCAAGTTATCGACAAGGTCGGTAAAAACCTGGTGGTCGGAACTCCGTTGGCCGCGGGCAAGCCGAATCACCTGTTAAACGCGCTGTATCGTCGGGTAAAGAATAATCCCGACCTGAAGCTGAAAATCTTCACCGCCTTGACCCTCGACAAACCCAAGGGGAAAAGCCTGCTCGAAAAGCGCTTTCTCGAACCGATGGCCGAGCGCGTTTTCGGCGACTACCCGGACCTCGATTACGAGCAGGACCGGCAGGCGGGCACATTGCCGCCCAATGTCGATGTTCTCGAATTCTATTTTCCGGCGGGAAAATATCTGGACAACGATTATGCCCAGCAACATTACATCTGCACCAATTACACGCACGGAGTGCGCGACGCGATGGACGCCGGTATGAATGTCTTTTTGCAGATGGTTTCGAAGGGCACCTTCGAAGGCAGGGAATGTTACAGCCTGAGTTCGAACCCGGATATCAGCCTCGATCTCATCCGCCTGATGCAAAAGCGGTATTCGGACGACGGCACCCCGTTCGCGCTCGCGGCGCAGGTCAATCAAAACCTGCCGTTCATGTTCGGCGACGCCCTGGTAAACCGCGATACCTTCGACTTCGTGCTGGAAAACCCGGAGCTCGAGTACCGGATATTCGGCCCGCCGAAAATGGCGGTCAGCGACCGTGATTTCCTGATCGGGCTGTACATCAGCACGCTGATACGCGACGGGGGCGAACTTCAGGTCGGCATCGGCGCCATTGGCGACGCGCTGGTATACGCGCTGTTGCTGCGCCACCAGCAAAACGACGTGTATCAGGAAATTTTAAAGGACTTCGGAATCATCGAAAAATTTGGCGCCGTAATCGACAAGCTTGGCGGCACGGAGCCGTTCACGGAAGGGCTTTTTGCCGCCTCGGAGATGGTCGTCGATGGTTTCATGGAACTATACGAGGCCGGGATCATCAAGCGCAAGGTTTACGACGACCTGGTCATCCAGCGACTCATCAACGAGGGCAAGATCGACGAAACCGTAACGCCGGCGACGCTCGATCTGATTCTGATGCGCAAAGGAATTCACCAGGCAATAACCGAGGCGGATTTCGCCTACCTGCAGAAATTCGGCGTTTTTCGGCGCAACCTGGATTACGTCGATGGCGTCATCACGACCCCGGAAGGTGAAACGCTTTCGAACGATCTCGATAATCTCGATAACCGGAAACGTATCTACGATTATTGTCTCGGCGATAAACTGGACAACGCCGACGTCATTCACGGGGGCTTCTTCCTCGGCTGCCAGAAATTTTATGACTGGCTGAGATTATTGAGCGATGAAGACCGCAGGCTGATCAATATGAAAAGCGTGCAGAGTATCAACCAGCTCTACGGGCACGAGGAAATAGACCGCCTGCATCGAAAAGATGCCCGCTTCGTCAATACCTGCATGATGATGACGTTAAACGGTTCCGCGGTCAGCGATGGCCTCGATAACAACCGCGTAATCAGCGGGGTCGGCGGTCAATACAACTTCGTGGCCATGGCGCAAGAGCTGCCCGATGGACGCTCCATTCTCAACTTGCGCAGCACGCGGATAACCGGCAAGGGTGAAACATCGAGCATCGTCTGGAATTACGCGAATATGACGATACCGCGGCATTTGCGTGACATCGTGGTCACCGAATTCGGCATCGCCGACCTGCGCGGCAAGACCGACCAGGAAATCATTCACCGGCTTCTTGATATTACCGACTCCCGCTTCCAGCAAGGCCTCGCGGATATCGCGAAAAAGAACGACAAAGTCAGCAGCGATTTCACGATAAGCTCAGCATTCGAACAAAACCGGGCCGACGAGATTTCAGGGAAGCTCAAGAAGTACAAAGATCAGGGTTTTTTTGCAAAATTTCCATTCGGAACGGACTTTACCGAGGAAGAAATTTTCATTGGCAAGGCGCTTAAAATTCTGAAGAAGAAAAAAGAAAATCCGCCGCTGATGATTGCAACCATACTAAAGGCCTTTTTCATACCCACCGATCAGAAACCGTATCAAAAATACCTGCAAAGAATGAAGCTCGACAAAGCGGGCAGCATCGAGGAAAAGCTATATCAAAAACTTCTTGTTTACGAGTTTTCGAGGTTCGAGAAATAAAACAAGTCTTTTAAGGCAAGACCGCCCCGGTTTGAGCTGCCCAACTTAGAGAAGAGATCATGAGGGTCTATAACAAAGAGATAATAATAAATAAAAACCAAGAACTAACGATTGAATCTCTGGATGAATTAACCAGGGAGAACGGCGAACACGCCATACGCTTTGTCGTTTCTGGCAGTGACGATAAGCACTGGTTTTTGGAGATTGATTTTCTGGAGACCGATGATTCCGGTCTCTGGCCTGAAGAGAAACACGGCATATTTGCTTTTCGCCAGCGCGATGGCGAAAACACCAATAGCTTCAATGCGGTGTTGATAATTCCCACCGGCATCGGATGCGAGATAGGTGGCCACGAGGGGGATGGAAACGCGGTGTCCAGGTTGGTGGCTTCCGCTTGCGATACGCTGATACTGCATCCCAATGTAGTCAATGCTACCGACTACAACGAAATGGCTCAGAATGCTTTGTACGTCGAAGGCAGCACCGTCACACGGCTTCTGATGGGCCAGGTTGGACTGCAAAGAGTCAGGGCAAACAGGCTCTTGACTCTGGTCGACAAGGGCGCCCGCAGATACAACGAGGAAATACGCAACGCCGTTTCGACGGCGAGGATTACGCTTGGCGTCGACTCGGACATCTTCGAGATGAAGAAACTGACGTCGTGCAAGATCGGGCTATCAAAATCCGGCAGAGCGGTTGGCGCGCTGGAGAATATGGAGAATCTCTTCGAGACCATAGACAAGTATGGCGATTCCTATCAGGCGATAGCTTTGTCGACTCACGTGGAAAGGGATACGGACTGGTATCGTGAATACTTCAATCCCGACAGGGCATATGAAGATGTTGTCGTAAATCCGACCGGCGGCATCGAGGCGATGATGACGCACGCAATCGTCGAGCTGTTTAACAAGCCATCTGCGCATGCCCCTGCTCCGCAGGGCGATTCCCCGCATCACGGAGTTTTCGAACCGAGGCTGGCTCCCGTTTCCGGATCGATCAGGCATATTCACTGTGTTTTAAAGGGCCTGCACAGGAGTCCGAGGATCGTGTCCTACGAGGAGGGATTCAACGCCGGGGATGTATCTTGCGTGCTCATTCCCGACGGTTGCGTTGGCTTGCCCGTGCTGGCCTGCATCAGACAGGGCATCCCGGTCATTGCGGTGAAAAACCGAAACATCATGGAAAATCATCTGGACGAACTTGGTTTCGAACATGGAAAGTTATTTCGCGCGGACAACTATCTGGAAGCAGTAGGAATCATGCGGATGCTGAAAGAAGGGATATCCCTGGATACGGTGACGAGGCCAATAAGCCACACCAGAATATTGAAATAGTTTCTTCTATATTGTCGGGATTCGTTGGTCGCCGAAGATCGCCGCTATCAGGCAAAATGCCGGTGTCCGCTTCGGGCACGACGGCGTCTTGGCCGTTCTTGTCCCTGCAGGCGTCTTCGGTTCTGTAACGCAGGCTCGAATAATTATTCAGACTCGCCGGCTTTCGAGCTCAGGTAGCTTTCGTATCGTTCGCTGAATTTCGGCGCCAGCTGCCGCAGGCGCGCCTCGTCGATTCGCCCCGAGCGCGTCAGGTAGCTGTGGGCAAACTCGAGCGGCGGTAAATCCAGACGCGCGGCGAAATCGTCGTACCAGCGCGCCGAGGTGTTGGCGCCGTCGACGAGTTTCTTCGCGATCGGCTGGCGACCGCCCTCGTAGGCGGCGAGCGCGGCGTCGAGATCGTTTTCCTGCCGCAACGCTTTCGCCAGCGCGATCGCGTCCTCGAGCGCGAGCCGCGTGCCCGAGCCGATCGAGAAATGCGCGGTGTGCGCGGCGTCGCCGAGCAGCACGCGGTTGCCGGCAAACCAGCGTTCGCACCACAGCCGGGGAAACCGCCGCCAAATCGAGCGGTTGGTCACCAGCGGCGCGCCGTCGAGCGCGTCGACGAAGTATTCCGCGCAGCGCCGCGCGCTCTCGGCCTCGTCGAGGTCGGCAAATCCGTAGGCCTCGAATCCGACCGCATCGCACTCGACGATGAATGTGCTCATCGCAGGGGCATAGCGGTAATGATGCGCGTTCAACGCGCCGTGCGGGCCGCGGATGAACGTTTGCGTCAGCGTATCGAAAGCCATCGGCGCGCCGAACCACGCGAAGTGGTTGGCGAAATGCTCGAGCGACGGCGCGAACGCGGCCTCGGCGCTGCGCCGTACCAGCGAATTGAGGCCGTCGGCGCCGACGACCAGGTCGGCCTCGAGATCCTCGACCGACTCGACCGCCGCGCCGAAGCGCAGCTCGACGCCGACGCCGGCGGCGCGTTGCTGCAGGATTTGCAACAGTTGCAGGCGGCCGATCGCGGCGAAGCCGATGCCGTCGAGAGTCACGCGCTCGCCGAGCACGTCGAGCGTCATGTCGCGCCAGCGTTCCATGCGCGGCGTGATCAGTGCGTAGGTCGCAGGATCGTCGGCGGCGAGGAAGTCGAGCGCCCGGTCGGAGAAGACGACGCCGAAGCCGAAGGTCGCATCCGCCGGGTTCTGCTCGGTCACGCGCACGCGCGCGCTCGGCCAGGCCGATTTCAGCAGGATACCGGTGTAGAGCCCCGCCGGACCCGCGCCGACGATTTCAACGTGATCGAGCCTGACCATTTCAAAGCCCCCTGCGGCGTTATCGGATCGAGCGTCCCGGTCAGATGCCCAGGTAGTTCGACTTCAGCTCGTCGTCACCGAGCAATTCGTCCGACAGCCCCTGCCAGACGACCTGACCCTTCTCGACGATGTAGTGGGTATCGGCGATGTGCGCGAATTCGTCGATGTTCTTGTCGATCAGCAGGATCGTGAGCCCCGATTGCTTCAGTTCCTCGAGCCGGCGCCAGATTTCCTGGCGGATCAACGGCGCGAGCCCCTCGGTCGCCTCATCGAGAATCAGCAACCGCGGATTCAGCATCAGCGCGCGGCCGATCGCGAGCATCTGCTGCTCGCCGCCGGAAAGCTGGCTGCCCTGGTTGTCGAGCCGCTCGGCAAGCCGCGGAAAAAAGTCGAGCACGCGCTCGAGCGTCCACGGGTCGTCGCCGCCGCTGTAATTGGCCGCGGTCGCGATCAGATTTTCGCGCACGCTCAGGTTCGGGAACACCTGCCGGCCCTCGGGCACGAGGCCGATGCCGCGCTGCGCGACCTCGTAGGCCGGCTTGCCGCTGATGACCTCGCCGTCGAAGCGGATCGTGCCGGCACGGCACGGCACCGTGCCGATGATCGAGCCGACCGTCGTCGTCTTGCCCATGCCGTTGCGCCCGAGCAATGTCGTGACCTGCCCGGCTTCGCAAACGAGCGCCATGCCGAACAGCGCCTGAATCGTGCCGTAGAAGGTTTCGATGCCGTCGAGCTCAAGCATGACTGTCCCCGAGGTAAGCCTTCTGTACTTCGTCGTTGTCGCGAATGGACTCGACCGTGTCGGTCGCGATGACGTGCCCGTCGACCAGCACCGACAACCGGTCGGCGAGGCTGAAGACCGCGTCCATGTCGTGCTCGACCAGCAGGATCGTCTTGTCGCCCTTGAGCCGCTTGAGAATCTCGATCATCATCCCGGTCTCTTCCGAACCCATGCCGGCCATCGGCTCGTCGAGCAGCAGCATCCGCGGCCGCATCGCCAGTGCCATCGCGACCTCGAGCTGGCGCTGTTCGCCATGCGAGACGTTGCCGGCAACGCGATCGGCGCGATCGTCGAGGCCGACCTCGGCCAGCGCCGCCATCGCCGCGTCGCGCATCGCGCGGTCCCCGCGGACCGGCGCCCAGAAATGGAAAGAGTGCCCGCTGCTGCCCTGCACCGCGAGCATGACGTTCTCGAGCAGCGTCATCGGCATCAGCACGCTGGTGATCTGGAACGAACGCGCGAGCCCGAGGTGCGCGCGCCGCGCCGGACTTTCGTTGACGATACTGCGGCCGGCGAACTCGATGTTGCCGCTGTCGGGTTTCAACTGGCCGGACAATTGCGCGATCAGCGTCGTCTTGCCGGCGCCGTTGGGCCCGATGATCGCATGGATCAGCCCCTGCTCGACGTCGAGGTCGACGTGGTCGGTTGCGACGATACCGCCGAAATGCTTGTTCAGATCGCTGATCTTCAGCAGCGTGTCAGCCATGACCGGCCTCCTTGCGGTCGAGCCGGCTCAACCAGCCATGGATGCCGCCCTTGCCAAACAACACCAGCGCGACCAGCAGCGCGCCGAAGATCAGGTGCCAGTAAATCGTGATCGCCGACAGGAATTCCTCGAGCAGCACGAACGCAATGGTGCCGACCAGCGGGCCGAAGAAGCTCGCGACGCCGCCAATGATGACCATGAAGATCAGTTCGCCCGAGCGCGGCCAGCTCATCATGTCGGGACTGATGAAACCGGCGAAGTTGCCGAGCAGCATGCCGGCGAGGCCGCACATCATCGCCGAGATCACGTAGCAGGTCAGGCGGTAGCGGTAGGTTTCGAAGCCGAGTGCCTGCATCCGCGCCTCGTTGAACTTGCTGCCGACGATGACGCGGCCGAAACGCGCGTGCACGACGCGATGGACAAAGAACAGGCTCGCGAGCAGCAGACCGAAAATCCAGTAATACAGGCCGACCGCGCTGTCGAGGCTCATCCATTCCGGAAACTCGCTGCGGGCGTAGATCACGAGGCCGTCGTCGGCGCCGTATTCCTCGAGCGACAGGAAAATGAAATACACCATCTGACTGAACGCCATCGTGATCATGATGAAGTACACGCCCTTCGTGCGCAGGCTGATCGCGCCGGTGATCAACGCAAAGCTTCCGCAGACCGCGAGTGTCAGCGCGATGTGCAGCCAGCCGCTGTAGAATTCGTAGTACGCCGGGATGCCGACGCAGTACGCGCCGATGCCGATATAAGCCGCGTGGCCGAGGCTGACCATGCCGCCGAAGCCGAGGATCAGGTTCAGGCTGATCGCGGCGATCGCGAGAATCAGCGCGCGGCTCAGCAGGTCGAGGTAGAACGGTTGCCCGATCCAGTCGAACAGAAACGGCGCCGGCGCGAGCACGATGAGCAGCGCCGCGTAGATCCGACCGGAAATCGTCGCCGGCAGCCAGCTCATTTGACGCCCGCGGGCGGAAACAGCCCCTGCGGCCGGAACGCGAGCACCGCCGCCATCAGGATATAGACCAGCATCGCCGACAGCGCCGGCGCGGCGGTCTCGGCATAGGTCACCGGCATCATCAATTGCAACAACACGTCGAGGTAGGAGCGGCTCAGCGTATCGAGCAGGCCGATGATCAGAGCGGCGTAGAACGCGCCCTTGATCGAGCCGATACCGCCGACGATGACGACGACGAAGGCGATGATGATGATGTCGTTGCCCATGCCGATGCTGGCCTCGGTAATCGGCGCGATCAGCATGCCGGCGAAACCCGCCATCGCCGCGCCGAGCGCGAACACGAACAGGAACAGCCGGTTGATGTTGATGCCGAGCGCCTCGACCATCGTCCGGTTCGACGCGCCGGCGCGAATCAGCATGCCGAGGCGCGTGCGCGCGACCAGGAAATACAAAATCCCGGCAACCGCGAGCCCGGCGACGATGATCAGCAAGCGGTAGGTCGGCAGCACCAGCGTGCCGAACCTTATCTGGCCGTTCAGGATATCCGGCAGCGCGATAGCCATGCCCTGCGCGCCCCAGATCAGGTGGACGAGGGTGTCGAAGATCAGGATCAGGCCGAAAGTCACGAGCACGTGATCGAGGTGATCCTCGCGGTAGAGCTTGCGCGCGATGAACCACTCGACCACCGCGCCGACGACGAACATGCCGGCAAGCGCGATCAAAATGCCGAGTAGAAACGAGCCGCTCCAGGCCACCACGGTGCCGCAGAAATACGCGCCGATCATGTAGAACGAGCCGTGCGACAGGTTGATGAAGTCCATGATGCCGAAGATCAGCGTCAGGCCGGATGCGAGCAGGAACAGCAGCAGGCCGAGCTGCAGCCCGTTCATCAGCTGGGTGATCAGCAGATTCCAGTCCATGTCGGCAATTCAGGCGCTAAACGAAAAAGCCCGGCCCCCGACGACGGGGGCCGGGCCTTGCCCGTAAAAGCTTACTTCATCTTGCACTTCTTCGCGTGCGGATCCTGGTGATTGTCGAACACCTTGGCGACGATCTTGGTCGTCCAGCGGCCGGCATCGTCGACCACGACCTCACGCAGGTAGAAGTTCTGGATCGGCATGTGGTTGTTGCCGTACTTGTACTTGCCGCGCACCGAGTCGAAATCGGCCTGCTTGAGCGCCGCGCGCAGTGCGGCCTTGTCTTTCAGATTGCCGCCCGTTTTCTCGATCGCGCTCTTGATCAGCATGATCGCATCGTAGGATTGCGCGCCGTAGAACGACGGGTAGACGCCATGCTTCTTCAGGTAATCGCCGACGAAACGCTGGTTCGCCGCGTTGAGAATATCCGGCGACCATTGCTGCGTGTTCTTCGAGCCGAGCACGCCGGTCAGGCCCGCGGCCTGCAGTTTAGGCAATGCGATCGAGTCGACCGTAAATACCGAGTACAGCGGCAGCACGCCCTGCAGCCCGGCCTGCTGGTACTGCTTGATGAACGCGCCGCCGGCCTTGCCCGGGTAGAACACGTATAGCGCCTCGGCGCCCGAGGCCCTGGCCTTGGCGAGTTCGGCGGAGAAGTCGAGCTGGGCGTCGGCGCCCCACTTGGTCAGGTCCTTGCCGAGCACCTTGCCCTTGAACGTGCTTTCGACGCCCGCGACCATGTCCTTGCCGGCGGCATAGTTCGGCGCCATCACGTAGATCGACTTGACGCCCTGCTGGTTCAGGTGCTCACCCATCGCCATCGGCGTCTGGTCGTTCTGCCACGAGGTCGAGAAGAAGTTCGGGTGGCAACGCTTGCCGGCGATCTGCGACGGCCCGGCGTTGGCGCTGATCAGGAACTTGTCGGCGTCGGTCACCGACTTCATCGACGCGAGCAGCACGTGGGACCAGATGTAGCCGACGACGAAGTCGACGTCATCCTGCTTGACCAGCTTGTCGGTCTTCTGTTTGCCGACGTCCGGCTTGAAGCCGTCGTCCTCGAAGATGATCTCGACGTCGAGCGGGCCCATCTTGTAGCCGATGTGCTCGAGCGCAAGTTCGACCGAGTTCTTCATGTCTTCGCCGATGACGCTGGCCGGCGTGGTCAGCGTCGTGATGAAGCCGATCTTGACGCTGGCGGCCTGCGCAGCGCCGGTCGCGAAAACCGCGCACGCAATCAGAAAGGTACGGAGTGTCTTGTTCAACATCTTGTTCTCCTCTGGAGTCTCTTCAGTTATCGGTGGACCTGGCCACCGGGTTATCGCCCGGGCTTGTCGCGCCCGTTGATTTTGCGTTGCCCGCGACGACTTCAACTGTACCGGCCGCAACCGGGGATGAATGTCGCCATGCGGCGATGGCGCTTACTATATCGCTACCACGCCGATAAAAACACCCGTTTAGCCGGCGCCGGCGAGTCGCCGGGTCGCGGGGTCTTTTGTCGCGATGAAGCGCGCCGCCTCGCGCAGCAATGGCTCGGCCTGATCGCGGTGTGCCGAATGGCCGCAATCCACAAGCTCGAGCAATTCGGTTTGCGGCACGCGCCGGGCGACGCCGCGGATCTGTTCGAGTGTGCCGTACTCGTCGTCGACGCCCTGCACGGCGAGCACGGGGCAAGTGATCGCATCGAGTTCGACCTCGATCGTCCAGTCTCGGAACGCCGGGTCGAGCCAGGCATCGTTCCAGCCATAGAAGGTCGAATCCGGATTGTCGTGATAGCGCGCGAGCCGTTCACGCAGATCGGTTCGTTCGTAGGCTTCGCGCGCACGCTCGATGCTCGCGAGCGTGATGTCCTCGACCAGGATGTGCGGCGAGACCAGGATCAGCCCGGCGCAACGACCGGGGTAGCGCGCGGCGAAAAGTAGCGCGATCGAGCCGCCGTCGCTGTGGCCAAACAGCCATGGCGGATTTGCACGCGGGTCGACGTCGAGCGCATCGAGCAACGCCGGCAGCACCTCACAGGCCTGCCGGTGCATGAAGTCGGGCGCCCAGCGCTCATCGGCGGCGCGCGGCGTCGAGCGGCCGTAGCCGGGGCGCGAGTAAACGAGGCCGCGATAGTTCGCCGCGGCGCACAGCCGCGCCGGGAAATCCTTCCACAGCGCGCGCGAACCAAGACCCTCGTGCAGGAATACCATCAGCGGCGCGTCGGTGTGGGTGCCGAGCCATTCGTACTCGATGCGGACCGTCCGCCCGCCCCAGTCGAGTTCGACAAACTCGGCGCCGCCGCTCACTGCTCGCCTTCGCGCTCGCGCAAGCGAAAGCGCTGGATCTTGCCGGTCGCGGTCTTCGGCAATTCGTCGACGAACTCGATCAGCCGCGGGTACTTGTACGGCGCGAGCCGGTCCTTGACGAACCCCTTGAGTTCGTCGGCGCCGGCCTCGGCGCCATCCTTCAGCACGACGAAGGCCTTGGTCTTGGTCAGGCCCTCGGCGTCGGTCACGCCGATGACAGCCGATTCGAGCACTGCGTCGTGCTCGAGCAGCGTCGCCTCGACCTCGAACGGCGACACGTACATGCCACTGACGCGCAGCATGTCGTCGCTGCGGCCCGAACAGGTATAGCTGCCGTCCTCGTTGCGGACGTACTTGTCGCCGCTCTTGGTCCATTCGCCCTGGAAGGTATCGCGGGTCTTGGCGCGGTTACCCCAGTACATCATCGCGGCGCTCGGCCCGCCGATATACAGATCGCCGATCTCGCCGTCGGCGACCGGCTGGCCGTCCTCGCCGCGCAGTTCGATGTCATAGCCCGGCACCGGGTAACCGCTCGAACCGTAGCGCACCTTGCCCGGGATATTCGAGATGAAGATGTGCAGCATCTCGGTCGAGCCGATGCCATCGAGGATGTCGATGCCGAAATGCTGGCTGAAGCGGTGCGCGAGATCTTTCGGCAGCGCCTCGCCGGCCGACACCGCGAGCCGCAGCGAAACCTGGTCCGACTGTGGTAGGTCCGGCGACGCGAGCATGCCGACGTAGCCTGTCGGCGCGCCGAAGAACAGCGTCGGCTGGTGCTCGATCAATCTGGCGAAGGCTGCATCCGGCGTCGGCCGGCCGCCGAGCAGCACGCTGCTCGCGCCAACCGCGAGCGGGAAGGTCAGCGCGTTGCCGAGGCCATAGGCGAAGAACAGCTTGGCCGCGGAGAAACAGACGTCGTCCTCTTCGATGCCGAGCACGCCCTTGCCGTACAGTTCGGAGGTCCAGTAGGGGTTCGCCTGCGTGTGCACCGTGCCCTTGGGCTTGCCGGTCGAGCCCGACGAGTACAGCCAGAAGCCGGGATCGTCGGGGCCGGTCGCGGCCGCGGCGGCGAGTGGCTCGGCCGCGTCGATCGCATCGCCGAGCGCCCGCTCGACGGCCTCGAGCGCGTCGGCGTCGCCGGCCACCAAAACCTTACCGACTTCGTGTTCACCGGCGGACATCGCTTCACGCAGCACCGGCAGCAGCGCCGCCGATACCAGCGCCGCCTGCGCGCGGCTGTGGCGCAGCATGTAAGCGTAATCCTCCGCGGTCAGCAGCGTGTTGACCGCGACCGGCACGATACCCGCATACATAGCACCCAGAAAAGCCACAGGCCAGGCGTTGCAGTCGTGCATCAGCAACAGCACGCGCTCCTCGCGCCGAATGCCGGCGGCCAGCAGCGCCGCGGCGAGGCGACGGCTGCGGTTTTCGAGCTCGGCGAAGGTCAGCTGGCCGCGATCGTCGACATAGGCAAGCTTGTCGCCGCGACCGCGGTTCAGTTCGAACAGGTAGTCCGCGTAGTTGAAGACCTCGGCGTCTACCGGTATCTGCTCGGTCGTCATGCTCACCTCCTCGTTGCCGGGATCGCTCGTCCCGGAACCGCGCCGCGTCAGCGGGTAAATTCTATACTGCCGCCCGGCAACAAATACAGGACCAGCGCGCGGCCGCCAGAAACGGTCGGGTGGTGCGCACTGCCCGGCTCGTAGACGACCCAGCCGGCCGGCTGCCCGTCGAATTTTGCATCGCCGTCGAGCGGCATGACCAGGTCGATCTCGCCATTCGGATGCGAATGGTGCGGCCCGACGACGTCGTTCATGTCGACGACGTCGACGGAAAAGCCGTGCAGTTCGTCGCTCGGCTTGAACACGCGGCCATAGCGGACGCCGCCGGCCTCGTGCTGGCACAGCCAGCCCTCGGCAATACCGTTCCGGCAGCTTTGCTCGAGCTCCCGAAAAGTCTCGCTATCGGCGCCTTGCTCGGCGTTGAGCCAGGCCTGCAGATCGGCATCCAGCGCCCTGCCGGCCAGCTTTTCGGTCAGCTTCGCGACCTGATCGCGGAATGCGTCTATCTGGGTCATCGCCGTTCCTCAAATCCCCATCGAAAGCGCAGTATAATGCGAACAATCGGCCCACATGAAATAATGTGCGGCACAATTCGCATATGGAGAGCCCGTCGTGACCCAACCCGATCGCGTTGATTACCGGACCAGTCCGGAAACATATCGACACTGGAAGCTGAGCTTCGACGGCGAAGTCGCGACGCTCGCCGCCGATATCGACGAGGATGGCGGCCTGCGCCCAGGCTACAAGCTCAAGCTCAACAGCTACGACCTCGGCGTCGACATCGAACTGAACGACGCGATCAATCGCATCCGTTTCGAGCACCCCGAGGTGCGCGCGGTCGTCATCACGAGTCTCAAGGACAAGATCTTCTGCTCCGGCGCCAATATCTTCATGCTCGGCACCAGCAGCCACGCGTGGAAGGTCAATTTCTGCAAGTTCACCAACGAGACCCGCAACGGGCTCGAGGACTCGTCGCGTCACGGCGGGCTCAAGTTCATCGCCGCGGTCAACGGCGTCTGCGCCGGCGGCGGCTACGAACTCGCGCTCGCCTGCGACGAAATCATCCTCGTCGACGACCGCTCGAGCGCCGTCAGCCTGCCCGAGGTGCCGCTGCTCGGCGTGCTGCCCGGCACCGGCGGGCTCACCCGCATCACCGACAAGCGCCACGTGCGTCATGACCTCGCCGACATCTTCTGCACGACGACCGAGGGCGTGCGCGGGCAGAAAGCGAAGGACTGGCGGCTGGTCGACGCCACCGCCAGGCCCGCGGTGTTCGACGAAACCGTACAGGCGCGCGCGCGCGAGCTCGCCGCCGAGAGCGATCGCCCGGCCGATGCGAGTGGCATCGAACTGATACCGCTCGAACGCACGATCGAGGACGACGCGTTGCGCTATGGCCTCGTGCAGGTCGAAACGGACCGCGCCGCGCGCACCGCGACGCTGACCGTCAGCGCGCCCGCCGGCGAGCAGCCCGGCGACGTCGCCGCGATCGAGGCCGCCGGCGCCGGCTGGTACCCGCTCGCGCTCGCGCGCGAGCTCGAGGACGCGATTCTGTCGCTGCGCACCAACGAACTCGACCTCGGCACCTGGCTGATCAGGACCGACGGCGACGCCGACGCGATGCTGGCGCTGGACGCAATCCTGCTCGAGCACCAGGACAACTGGTTCGTGCGCGAGACCGTTGGCTATTTGCGGCGCACGTTGCAGCGCCTCGACGTGACCTCGCGCAGCCTGTTCGCGATCGTCGACGAGGGCAGCTGCTTTGCCGGTACGCTGCTCGAGCTGATGCTCGCCTGCGACCGCAGCTACATGCTCGCGCTGCCCGACGATCCCGACGACGCGCCGAAGATCGTTGTCGGCGAAACCAGTTTCGGCCTTTATCCGATGGTGACCGGTGAGAGCCGTCTCGGCCGGCGCTTCTATGACGAGGAACCCGCATTGAACGCGATACGCGAACAAATCGGCAAGCCGCTCGACGCCGACGCCGCGTTCGACCTCGGCCTCGTCACGAGCAATCCCGACGAACTCGACTGGGACGACGAGGTCCGGATCGCGGTCGAGGAACGTGTCGCGATGTCGCCCGACGCGCTGACCGGCATGGAGGCCAACCTGCGCTTCAACGGCCGCGAGAACATGCTGACGCGTATATTCGGCCGCCTGACCGCGTGGCAGAACTGGATCTTCCAGCGCCCCAACGCGGTCGGCGAGCATGGCGCCTTGAAAGTTTACGGGACCGGCGAAAAATCGAAATTCGACTGGAACCGGGTGTGAAACAAGGTACATCCGTCATTGCGAGCCCCGGCTGGAGTTTACCCCGGCGAAAGCCGGGGCCGGGGCAGGCTGCGCGAAGCAATCTCGAAAACATTCGCACTTGCCTGGAGACTGCTTCGTCGCTGACGCTCCTCGCAATGACCAGAGACATTTAGACTGGAGACCGTAATGTCATCGATCGACTACAATGAAAAGATCCCGAACAACGTCAACCTCGCCGAGGACCGGGCGCTGCGTCGCGCGCTCGAGCACTGGCTGCCCAGTTACATCGACTGGTGGATGGACATGGGCCCCGAGGGTTCGCAGGATTACGAAGTCTACCTGCGCACCGCAACCAGCGTCGACAAGGACGGCTGGGCGCAGTTCGGTTACGTCAGGATGCCCGAGTATCGCTGGGGCATCTTTTTGAATCCCGGCAAGGACGACCGCAAGATCCACTTCGGCGATCACAAGGGCGAAGACGCCTGGCAATCGGTACCCGGCGAATACCGTGCCAATCTGCGCCGTATCATCGTCACCCAGGGCGACACCGAGCCGGCGTCGGTCGAGCAGCAGCGCCACCTGGGACTCACCGCGCCGAGCATGTACGATCTGCGCAACCTGTTCCAGGTCAACGTCGAGGAAGGCCGCCACCTGTGGGCGATGGTGTATCTCTTGCACAAGTACTTCGGCCGCGACGGCCGCGAGGAAGGCGAGGCGTTGCTCGCGCGCCGCAGCGGCGAGGAAGACAACCCGCGCATCCTGCAGGCGTTCAACGAGAAGACCCCCGACTGGCTCGCGTTCTTCATGTTCACCTACTTCACCGACCGCGACGGCAAGTACCAGCTGCACGCGCTGTCGGAATCGAGCTTCGACCCGCTCGCGCGGACGACGCGTTTCATGCTGACCGAGGAAGCGCACCACATGTTCGTCGGCGAGTCCGGCGTGTCGCGCATCGTCGAGCGCACCTGCGACATCATGAACGAGCTCAAGACCGACGACCCGGAAAAGTTGCGTGCGGCCGGCGTGATCGACCTGCCGACGATCCAGCGTTATCTCAATTTTCACTTCAGCGTCACGATCGACCTGTTCGGCGCGGACGAGTCGAGCAACGCGGCGATTTACTACTCGACCGGGCTCAAGGGCCGTTACGCCGAGGGCAAGCGCAAGGACGACCACGTCCTGAAGAATGACTCGTATCCGGTGCTGACGCTGCGCGACGGCAAGCTGGTCGAGAAGCAGGTGCCGATGCTAAACGCGTTGAACGAGGTGCTGCGCGACGACTATATCCGCGAGGCCGCGTCCGGCGTCAAGCGCTGGAACCGCGTGATCGAGAAGGCCGGCCTGCCGCATCGTCTCGAGGTGCCGCACAAGGCCTTTCACCGCAAGATCGGCGCGCTCGCCGGCACCTGGATCAGCCCGC
>JAHEKJ010000147.1:0-1649 GCA_024638385.1 Gammaproteobacteria bacterium
ACATGGCGCCGATCCTGATCGCGTTCACGCTGGTCGGCTCGTTCGTGCCGCGCGCCTACGTGTTCGACATGGGCGTCGCGATCGTATTCGGCATCATCGGCTACATCGCGCGCCGCACCGGCTACCACGTCGCCGCGATCCTGATCGGCGTGATCCTCGGACCGCTGCTGGAGAATTACTTCCTGCGCGCGCTCAGGATCTCGCAGGGCGACCTCGGCGTGCTGTTCTCTTCGAACATCGGCAACACGCTTTGGTTATTGTTGCTGCTGTCGCTGCTCGCGCCGGGGCTCAAGCGCTTCGTCCGGCGGCTGCGCGGCAAGGACAGAAACGGGGAAGATATCAACTATGACTGACGCGATCGCCGTCAACCTGCGTCCCCTCGGCCATCTCGATATCGAAGGCGGCGGCCAGGTCGTCGTCGCCGGCAATCATGCCTACATCGGCCATATGAAACCGCCGCACGGCACCAGCATCGTCGATGTATCGAATCCGGCGAAGCCGCGCGTGGTCGCGCGGCTCGATATCGGCGCGTACTCGCATTCGCACAAGGTCCGCGTCGCCGGCGATCTCATGGTCACCAACGTCGAGCAGGATCGGCGCCATTACCTCAGGCGCGAAACCGCGCGCGTCGCCGCCGCGCGCGACGCGCTCGCGCAGGAACTGAAGCGCATGCCGGAAGCCGGGGAGCTCGCCGCCGAACTGGCTATCGATGCGGCCGAACTCGCAGACCTCGAGGCCGCGCTCGCACGCGGCTACGACGAGGGCGGCTTCAGGATCTGGGACATTTCCGATCGCGCCAACCCGCGGCTGCTGTGCCACCACCGAACCCACGGCTTCGGCGTGCACCGCTTCGACCTCGACGAGCGCTACGCTTACATATCGACCGAAATGCCGGGGTACATCGGCAACATCCTCGTGATATACGATCTGGATAATCCTGAAAAACCCGAGGAAGTCTCGCGCTGGTGGCTGCCCGGGCAGCACCTCGGCGGCGGCGAGACGCCGGACTGGGAGGGTTACGGCTGCCGCCTGCACCACGCGCTGCGCGCCGGCGACGAGCTGTGGGCGTCGGTCTGGCACGCCGGTTTTCGCGTCATCGATATCAGCGACATCGCTCAACCACGCACGCGCGCGGCCTACGATTACCACCCGTGGGTGGTCGAGCCGACGCACACCGCATTGCCGGCGGCGCAAACGCTCGGCGGGCGCCGCGTCGCGGTCGTCGCCGACGAGGAGCACACGCATCGCCACGGCCAGCCGCATGCCGGCCTGTGGCTGTTTGACGTGACCGACCTCGACGCGATCACGCCGCTATCGACCTTTCACGTCAGCGAGCTCGACTCGCCGTGGGCGCGCGCGCCGGGCCGCTTCGGTCTGCACCAGTTCCAGGAGCACATCGACGATCACCTGGTCTACTGCGCGTGGTTCGCCGGCGGCCTGCGGATCGTCGATATTTCCGAACCGACACTGCCGCGCGAGGCGGGGTACTATATCCCGCCGCCGGCGGCGGGCGAGGCCAGCCCGCAGAGCAACGACGTCGACGTCGATGCGCGCGGGCTGGTTTACCTGATCGACCGCAACCGCGGCTTCGACGTGCTCGAGTTCGAGCCGCACGGCTGATGGGCGCGCCCGCGGTTGGGTTATAATCG
>JAHEKJ010000147.1:1749-7455 GCA_024638385.1 Gammaproteobacteria bacterium
GCGGCCGGCGAGGTGCGGCCGGCGAGGTGCGGCCGGCGAGGTGCGGCCGCCTGATGAGATGACGGGGACAGACGATGCAAACAAGACAACTCGGAACCCACGGCCCGCGCGTCGGCGCGCTCGGGCTCGGCTGCATGGGAATGACGCCGATTTACGCGACCCCGGACCCGGACGAGGCGATCGCGACGATCCACGCCGCGGTCGATGCCGGCGTCACGCTGATCGACACCGCCAACGCCTACAACGGCGGCAAGAACGAGGAGCTCGTCGGCCGCGCGCTCGCCGGCATCCGCGACAAGGTGACCCTCGCGACCAAGTTCGGCAACGTGCGCCTGCCCGACGGCACGCGCACGGTCAACGCGAAGCCGGAATACGCGGTCGAAGCCTGCGACAAGTCACTCGCGCGCCTCGGCGTCGAGCGCATCGACCTGTGGTACCTGCACCGGATGGACCCGAACGTGCCGATCGAGGACACGGTCGGCGCGATGGCGCGGCTGGTCGAGCAGGGCAAGGTCGGCGCGATCGGCCTGTCGGAAGCCGGCGCCGGCACGATCCGGCGCGCGCACGCGACCCATCCGCTGGCCGCGGTGCAGACCGAGTATTCGCTCGCGACGCGCGACGTCGAGGCCGAGATCCTGCCGGCCTGCCGCGAACTCGGAATCGGCTTTGTCGCCTACGCGCCGCTGTCGCGCGGGCTGTTGAGCGGCGAGATCCGTTCGCTCGACGAGCTCGGCGAGAACGATCGCCGCCACGCGATGCCGCGCTTCCAGGGCGACAACCTCGCGCACAACCTCGAAATGGTCGAGAGCCTCGCCGACATCGCGGCCGTGCACGGCGTGTCGACCGCGGCGCTTGCAATCGCGTGGGTGCTCGCCCGCGGCGACGACATCGTGCCGATTCCGGGTTGCTCGCGCCGGGCGACGCTGGCGGACAGCCTGTCGGCGTTGACCGTCGAGCTTGCGCCCGCCGACCTCGCCGCGATCGAGGCAGCGGTCGACGCCGGTCGCGTGATCGGCACGCGTTATCCCGAAAAACAGATGGCGCGCCTGGGTCTCTAGGCACGGTATCCCAGCCAGGTGTTATCACGATGAATCAGACCGAAGCAGACTTCGATATCCGCAGCGAAGACCACTGGACGCAAAAAGGCGACGTGCGCCTGTTCCTGTACGAGAAATACGTCGACACGCCGGCCGACAAACGTGGCACGGTGCTGTTCGTGCACGGCTCGTCGATGGCGTCGCAACCGACCTTCGACCTCGCGGTGCCGGGGCGGCCGTGGAGCTCGGCGATGGATTACTTCGCCGCGCAGGGTTTCGATACCTGGTGCGTCGACATGGAGGGCTACGGCCGCTCCGACAAGCAGCGCGACATCACCTGCGATATCGCCAACGGCGCCGACGACCTCGCCGCGGCGAGCGCCTATATCCAGGACCTGCGCGGCAATGACGGCTTCCTCGTCTACGGCATCTCGTCGGGTGCGCTGCGCGCGGCCACGTTCGCCGAGAGGCACCCGGAGCGCATCGCCCGGCTCGCGCTCGACGCCTTCGTCTGGACCGGCGAGGGCAGCCCGACGCTCGAGCAGCGGCGCCAGAAGCTGCCGCAGTTCCTCGAGTCGAAACGCCGCCCGATCGACCGCGACTTCGTCTACTCGATCTTCAACCGCGACCACCCCGGCACCGCCGACGACGACGTCATCGACGCGTTCGCCGCGGCGATCACCGCGCTCGACGACTCGATGCCGAACGGCACCTACATCGACATGTGCTCGAAACTGCCGCTGGTCGACCCGGCGAAGATCCGGTGCCCGACGATCATCATGCGCGGCGAGTACGACGGCATCGCCGGGTTCCAGGACCTGGTCGATTTCTTCACCGCGCTGCCGACCAGCGACAAGCAGTTCGCGGTCATGCCCGGAATTTCGCACGCGAGCTTCCAGCAGAAGAACTACCTGCTCGTCTACCACATCCTGCTCGGTTTTTTCTGCCAGCCGCAACCGGTCTACCGGGGCGAATAGGCGGGGGCGGAACGATGAAAATTGCGACTTTCCGGCACGAGTTCGAACGCAAGCTCGGCGTCGTCGACGAGGCCGCCGGGCAGGTCAGTCCGTTCGAACTGCCGGCGGGGCAGGTCTACCGGGGCATCCAGGTGCTGATCGAGCGCGCGCTCGACGGCGAGGGCTGGCCCGCGACCGGCGATCCGCTCGCGCTCGATGCAATCGAGTACGAAGCGCCGTTGCCGCACCCGCGGCGCAATATCTTCTGCGTGGGCAAGAATTATTTCGAGCACGCCCACGAATTCGCCGGCAGCGGCTTCGATTCGAGCGCGGCCAGTGGCGCCGTGCCGGAGCATCCGATCGTGTTCTCGAAGGTGCCGGAGTCGGTCATCGGCCCGGGCGTGGCGATCGAGTACGATCCGGCGGTGTCGAGCGCGATCGATTACGAGGTCGAGCTCGCGGTCATCATCGGCAAGCCGGGCCGCGGCATCCGGCCCGAGGACGCGCTCGACTACGTCTGGGGCTACACCATCGTCAACGACGTGACCGCGCGCGACCTGCAGGGCCGCTATAGCCAGTGGCTGATCGGCAAGTCGCAGGATACCTTCTGCCCGATGGGCCCGGTCGCGGTCACGCGCGACGAGATCGACCTCGCCGATACCGGCGTGCGCAGTTTCGTCAACGGCGAGAAACGGCAGGATTCGAACACCGGGCTATTGATCTTCGACGTGCCGACGATCATCGCCACCATTGCCGAGGGCGTGACCCTGCTGCCCGGCGACGTCATCGCGACCGGCACGCCGGCCGGCGTCGGCATCGGCTTCGACCCGCCGAAATACATGGCCGACGGCGATACCGTGCGCTGCGAGATCGACGGCATCGGCTTGCTCGAGAACCCGGTCACGCGCCGCCGCGCCTAGGCCGGGACCGGCGACCCGGTCGGGATTCGCGCGGCGCCGGATCAGGCGGGCCCGGACGGCGCGGCCGCCGGCGCGGCGCGCGCGGCGGCCTCCGGGTAAAACAGCGAGTAGACCGCCGGAATCAGCAGCAGCGTGATCAGCGTCGACGCGGCGAGTCCGCCGAGAACGGCGCGCGCCAGCGGCGCCTGTGCGTCGGCGCCCTCGCCGATGCCGAGCGCGAGCGGCAGCAGCGCCAGGATCGTCGTCAGCGTCGTCATCAGGATCGGGCGCAGGCGCAGGCGACCGGCTTCCGCCAGCGCGTCGTGCGTCGGCCGGCCCTCGCGGCGCAGGCGGCCGGCCTGGTCGACCAGCAGGATCGCGTTGTTGACCGCGATCCCGGTCAGCATGATACAGCCGATCGCCGATTGCAGGTTCAGCGTCGTGTCGGTCAGCAGCAGGGTCAGCAGGACCCCGACCGTGGCGACCGGAACCGACAGCATGACCACCAGCGGCGCGCGCAGCGATTCGTATTGCGACGCCAGCACCATGTAGACGAGCAGCAGCGCGAGCAGCAGCGAGAGCCGGAGTTCGGCGAACGCCTTGCCCTGTTCCTCGTAGTTGCCGGCGACGACCAGGTCGTAGCCCACCGGGCGCGCGATCTGGTCGAGGCGGTCCTGGATATCGGCGGCCACCGAGCCCAGGTCGCGCCCGGCTACGTTGGCCGTGATCGAGATCAGGCGCTGCTGGTCCTTGCGCTCGATCACCGCCGGCCCGCGCCCGCTGCTGGTGGTGACCAGGTTGCGCAACGCGACCTGTTCGCCGTCCGGCGTGCGCAGCGTCAGGTCGAGAATTTCGTCGATCGAACGGCGCTCGGCATCGGCCAGCTGCACGAGGATGGCGTAAGCGTTGCCGCCGACGCGGAATTCGCCGGCGCGCGAGCCGGCCACCGCGGTCTCGATTACTTCGGTCACGTCGCGCACGTCGAGGCCGAGGTCGGCGATCTTGTCGCGCAGCATACGGATCTGCTGTTGCGGTATCCCGGCCTCGCGGCTGATGTCGACGTCGGTGACGCCGGGCACGTCGTCGATGGCCGCGGTCACGCGCTGCGCCAGCAGCCCGAGCGCGTCGAGATCGAAGCCGCGCACCTCGACCACCACGCCCTCGGTGCTGGCGAGGATTCTTTCGAGCAGGAACTGGCCCTGCGGCGCGCGCGTGCGGATCGTCATGCCGGGCACCTGGCCCGCCAGCAGGCGGCGCAGATCGGCGGCGATCGCCTCGTTCGAGCGCGCGCGCTCGGTGGCCGGCGTCAGCGACAGGCGGATCTCGCCGCGCGCCCTGGAATTGCCCCAGGTACCCGAGGTACTGACCGTGGTCACCGACGAGATCGCCTCGGGTACGTTGGCGTAGACCAGGGCCTCGAGTTTGCGGGTCTGGCGATCGATCAGATCGAGCCGCGTGCCGACCTCCATTTCGCCGCTGACCCGCACCTCGCCCTCGTCGCTCGGCGGCATGAACTCGGTGCCGATGTACGGCACCAGCAGCAAGCTGGACGCGAACAGGCCGGTGGACAGCAGGATGACGGCCAGGCGATGGCGCAGGGTGTATTCGAGCAGGTCGCGGTAGCCGTTCTCGAGCCGCGTGAAGGCTGCCTCCGCGCGTTGCTGCAGGCTCGGGCGGGCGGTATGCGCGTCGGACGCGGGCGACCGCTGCAGCAACTGCGAGGCCAGCATCGGCACCAGCGCCAGCGCCACCAGCAGCGCGCACAACAGCGAGAACATGATGACGTAGGCGAGTTCGCGAAACAGCACGCCGGTGACCCCCTCGAGGAAGATCAGCGGCAGGAAAATGGTCAGCGTCGTCGCCGTTCCGGCGATGACCGCCGACGCGACCTCGCGCGCGCCGGCCACCGCCGCCCGGCGCGGCTCCTCGCCGCGCTCGCGGTAGCGGCGGAAGATATTTTCCAGCACCACCACCGAGCCGTCGAGCATCAGGCCCGCGCCGAGCGCGAGCCCGCCGAGCGTCATCAGGTTCAGCGTGAAGCCGCCGAAAAACAGCAGCGCGAAGGTGGCCAGCATCGATATCGGGATCGCGAGAAAAATGATCACCGTACTGCGCAGGTTGCGCAGGAAAAACAGCAGTACCAGCACCGCCAGCGCGCTGCCGTAGAGCACCGAGCGGGCGACGTTGGCGATCGACCGCTCGATGAAATTGCCCTGGTTGATGACCGGGGTGACGTGCAGCTGCGGGAAGGCGCGGTTGATTTCGTCGACCTCGGCCAGCACCCGCCGCGCGACCTCGACGGTATTGGCCTCGGCCTGCTTGCGGATCGCGACCCGCAGGCCGCGTTCGCCGTTGACGCGGATCACGCGCGTGAGCTTCTCGTAGGTATCCCTGACCACCGCGACCTGGCCGAGCGCGACCTGGGCGCCGTCACGCTCGGCGATCACGGTGGCGCGAATCTCGTCGAGATCCTGGAACTCGGCGGGCGCGCGCAGCGTCACTTCGAAACGGCCGCTTTCGAGCTTGCCCGCCGGCAGATCTAGGTTGGCGTTGCGGATCGAGTCGAGCATGTCGTTCAGCGGCAAGCCCAGCGCGTTGATCCGGGTCGGATCCAGCTCGACCCGGACCTGGCGCGTAAAGCCGCCCCATGGATCGACCTGGGCGACCCCCGGGATACGGGCGAAGCGGTAGCGGACCTGGTCCTCGACCAGTTGCGTCAGCTCCACCGGGTCGAGCGGGCTGGAAATGCCGAGCAACACGACCGGGAAGCTGTCGACGTCGAACTTGGACACGCGCGGGCCGACGATGGCGTCG
>JAHEKJ010000148.1 GCA_024638385.1 Gammaproteobacteria bacterium
AAGGTATCTCGCGGTATAGCCCGGAGATTACAAACAGCGCTTCATCCCGGCGAAGGCCGTACCGTGCAAGGCGGCGTCAGCCGACGGCACGATCTCCGGGGCGGGCCCCGCGCCGGTAATGCGAGATGCGCCCCCGGCAGCGAGCGCCGTCCGCCAGCAGCTGGTCGAATTTCTCGAATCGATGGCGATAGCCCAGGTCAAGCATGTTGCGGGTAAATCGCGCCCGGTTGTCGCGGCCCGGATCGCCGATCAACACCTCGACCTCGTCGCTCGAATGGCGATCGATGAATCCCGCCACCAGGCGGGCATGCTCGGGCTCGTAGAGGATATCGCTGCCGATCATGACGTCGAACTTTCCGAGCCGTGGATTTTCCCGGCCCCAGTCACCGGTCTGGTACCTGATCGGCGGCAAGCCGTTGGCGACGACGTTGCGGTCGAGAAATTCCCGCACCCGCGGGTGATAATCGCTGGCCGTGATATCGACCCCCATTTTGTGCAGCACGATGCTGCACAGGCCGAGCCCGCAGCCGATCTCGAGCACCCGCCGGCCGGCGAGCTCGAGCTTGCAGATTTGCATGGCCATGACCACCGACGTCGGCCAGACCTGGCCGAACAACGGCCAGGTGGCCGCGCCGATCCCGAGTTCGGCGGCGCCGTCGTGCGCATCGTATTGCTGATTGTCGCTGAGCGAATCGATGACGTAACCGACCTCGTCGATCAGGTAGGTTCGACGCCTGAACGCAAGCCTGGCCGTCGAATTCAAACGCGAACACCGCGCGCGGCGGGGACGGACGCGGACACCTGTAAATCGGGTCGTACCGGTAACATGCCTGCGCGAGGCCTCGAAGATTGAACGGTCGAACCGGAACGCGGTTCGAGACGGTGCCGCCGGTTCGATGCAACCGACCGGGACGAACAGGGAACTGCGGTGAAACCGGAAACCTGCGTTCTGCCGCACCGGAATGCATTGGCGAGAAAGGACCAGCATACAGTAGTTGCCGGCTGCGAACCACGCACGAATAGCCGAAATGGGTGAAAGGGAATTCGAGGCAGATCCGTGCAGTTTTACGCCTGGGTCCCCGCCAATCGGGGTTTTCGGGTAGAATATCCGGCAACGATCGAACCGCCGCAGCGCAGCCCGATCCGAAGCGATCCAATCCGTCCCGGGGATCTATCGTCTGCTATTCTCGATATCTCCGAAATATTCCGCAGCCTCGTGCGATACGAGGCGGAGCAAAATAATGAATCTCGAAGGCTTTTTTCCTTTATCGGTCTGGGGATACCTGGCCGTGGGCCTGGTATTGACCCATATCACCATCGCCAGCGTCACGATCTTCCTGCACCGGCACCAGGCGCATCGGGCACTCGCGCTGAACCCGGCGGTGAGTCATTTCTTTCGATTCTGGCTGTGGCTCACCACCGGCATGGTCACGCGCGAATGGGTCGCGGTGCACCGCAAGCACCACGCGCGTTGCGAAACGCCCGACGACCCGCACAGCCCGCGGCACAAGGGTATCCTCAGGGTGCTGTTCGGCGGCGTCTGGCTTTATCACAAGGAAGCCAGCAATCCGAAAACGGTCGCGCGCTTCGGCCAGGGCACGCCCGACGACTGGCTCGAACGCCATCTCTACAGCGCCCACCCGCTGGCCGGCGTCACGCTGATGGGCCTCGTCGACGTCGCGTTGTTCGGCCTGCCGGGGCTCGCGATTTTCGTCGCGCAAATGAT
The DNA here is from genome assembly GCA_024638385.1 of Gammaproteobacteria bacterium. GTDB lineage: Bacteria > Pseudomonadota > Gammaproteobacteria. The sequence continues at coordinate 1,727 of JAHEKJ010000148.1, forward strand.
CTGGATCCCGTTCTGGGCGGCCGGCGTGATCAACGGCATCGGGCATTTCTGCGGTTACCGCGGTTTCGAGACCGCCGACGCGTCGCGCAACATCGTGCCCTGGGGCATCGTCATCGGCGGCGAGGAACTGCACAACAACCATCACGCCTATGCCGCGTCGGCGCGACTGTCGAACAAGTGGTGGGAGTTCGACCTCGGCTGGGCCTACATCCGCCTGCTGGCGCTGTGCCGGCTGGCGCGAATCGATCGCGTCGCACCGCGCGCGATCGTACGCAAGGGTCCGCAGCGGATCGACCGCGAAACCGTGCGCGCGGTCGTAAGCCAGAGGTTTTACATCCTCAAGCGCTACGGCAAGACCGTGATCCACCCGGCGCTGCGCGAAGCGCGGCGCAATTCCGACCGCATCGGCCGCCGCATGCTCCGCCGGGCCAGGAAAGTTCTGATCCGCGAGGATATCCAGCCCGATCGCAATGCCGCCGCAACCGTCGAGCGCGTGCTCGCGCAGGACAAGACGCTGGCGAAGATCTACCAGTTCAAGCAGCAGCTGAAGGAAGTCTGGGCCGGCGGCTCGGCCGGCCTGCCCGGGCGCATCGAGCGCCTGCAGGCCTGGTGCGCCGCGTCCGAGCAGAGCGGCATCGCGGCGCTCGAGGAATTCGCCGCGTTCCTGCGCGGCCACCAGCTGCAGCAAATCCGCTAGGTTTCCCTGATTACTCCTTGAGCGAATAGCCCCTGGGCAGCAGCACGAATAGCCGGCCCTGCTGTTTCATCAGCCCGGCCAGTTTCTCTGCCGACTCGCCCTGCCCCCAGAAGACGTCGGCGCGGACGTGGCCCTTGATCGCGCCGCCGGTGTCCTGCGCCAGCATCAGCCTCGCGAACGGCGACTCGGCTTCGTCCGGCAAGGTCGTCTGTAACCAGACGGGCGCGCCCAGCGGAATCACGCGGCGATCGACGGCGATGCTGCGCGCGGGCGTCAGCTCGACATTGAGCGAGCCGATCGGCCCGGCCGCCTCGCCGTCGCGCAGTTCGAAGAAGATGTAGCTCGGGTTTTTCGCGAGCACCTCGTGCAGCCGGTCCGGGTTCGCCCGCAACCAGTCCTTGATCGTGAACAGCGTGACTTCTTCACGCTCGAGCTCGCCCATCCCGATCAGGACCCTGCCGATCGATTGATACGGGTGACCGTTCTGCCCGGCATAGCCCACCGCCACGATCGAGCCGTCGCCGAGCTGCACCCGCCCGGAACCCTGGACCTGCAGGAAGAACTTGTCCACCAGGCTGTTCACCCACAGGATCTCGGTGCCGCGCAGCAAATTGGGGTCGTCGGTCAGCTGCGCGCGATCGTAATAGGGCACGACCCGGTTGCCGACCAGCTTGCCACGCAAGCGCATGCTCTTCAGCTGCGGATAGATATGGCCGAGATCGACGATCAGCAGGTCGTCCGGCACGCCGTAGAGCGGGTAGCGAAACTCGTTGGACGGCTCGAAGCTGCCTTGCAACAGGGGTTCGTAGTAGCCCGTGATCAGGCCCTCGGTTTCGCCGTCCTCGGCGTAAACCGGCCGGACCTCGAAATGGGTTTCGAAGAACTCCCGAGCCTCGATATCGCTCAAATCGCCCCTGTTTCGCGCCAGCTCGCATACGTCCCGCCAGGGGGCCCGGCGGAGCTTTTCGCAACTCTTCAGGAAACCGTGCCACACCTCGCCGTGCGCATCCGACTCCCAGTCGTCGAGGCTCGACCAGTCGACGGGGTCACCGATACCGGGCGGCCGCGTCGCGCAGGCGCTCGCCAGTAACGTCAACAGGAGAAGAATCGATCGGAATCCGCGCACGGCGAGATTGTACCTCAGTCGTTGAATTCGGTGACAGTTAGTCGATATCTGCATTGCAAATATAGCTGATTTCAAGCCTGGTTCCGCAAGGTCACGATGCGCCGGCGCTCGACCGGCTCGCTGATCAGCACGCCGATCAGGCGCTCCTCGCCGTCGGCCAGCTCGTACGGCGGGCGGGCGTGGGTCCAGGCGATGTTCTCGAGGATCGCGATGTCACCCGGTTGCCACGGAATCGGGATCGAATAGCGCGCGAACGCCGCGTCCATAGTCTCGAGATCGGCAGCGCTGAATTCGCTGCCGTCGGCGTAAGTCAGGTGATACGGGCGCTGTTCGCCTGCCAGCCGGTCGAACGGCGGCCATTCGTCGAAGGCGCGGCCGAGCCGGGTCATCGACGTGAACAGCAGGTCGGTGCCGCCGACCGGATCGTACTCGTAGCCCTGCTCGGGATAGGACACCTGTACCGAGCCGTCGGCGCGCTGCAGCAGGTCCCAGTTCATCTCGCCGCAGTAGCGCTCGAGATCGGCGCGGGATTCGAGACCGAAATTGTCCTGCCAGTGCTTCGTGCTCGGCAGACTGTCCGGGCGGTCGCGATCGCTGAAATTGCGCAGGTAGCGAATACCTTTCGCGAGAATCTTTTGTCCGACCTCGGTCGGTAGAAGATCCTTCGTAACCCGGCGATTGTCTGCGATCACGGTTTCGCCACCGCGCGCCGGAATCCGCTCGCAGCCGAACAGGATGCGCCGCGGGTAGAAGCTCCAGTAGGCCATTTCATTGTGCGGTTCGACCGGCGTATGCGGGGGCTCGTTGCCGACCGACAGCACGCCGGCGCCCTGCGGCGTGCGAAACCCGGCGCCGTACTTGTACTCCATCTGCGGCGCGCCGATGAACTCGGCCCAGTCGGCCATCTCGGCGAGCCGGGTCATGCCGGTATTGCGCAACAGCACCGCGCGGTGGGCTCCGAGCTTTGCGTCGATCGCGGCGAGCAGTTCACGCTCGCAGCCGTCGCGGCAATCGACGACCAGGTCTTCGAGCGTCAGCGGCGGATTCACTGGTCAGGTTCCCGGGCATTCATCACGCGGGAATTAGAAGGAATAACGCCGGCAATGTCCAGATGGATTCAGGAGATCAGGGGCGGACCACGATCGCCCGGAAACGCGGCTTCCCCGGTCGGCAGGTCACCGCGTCGCGGGCTGATTCTTTTGCTCGAACAGTTTCTTGCGGCGCGCCTTCATCCACTCGTCGCCAGCCCCGGTGCCGTCGTGAAAACTGTCGAAGACCTTGTCCCACGGGGTTTCGTAGGAACCGTAGTTGCAATCGCAGTAGCGGTGGTGCAGCTGGTGCATGAAATCGCCGAGCTGCAGCTTGAACAGGCGACCGAAACGCACGTTGTGATAACCGCAGTGCGAGGTCGGTCCGGCCACGGTGTGCAGCATCGCGTTGAAGATCACGTGGATCGGGTGGCTCGCGACGGCGAAGTATATCGCGAGATCCGAGTACAGGATCGCGTGCTCGACCGGGTGCATCGCATGCCCGGACCAGGGACCGGTATTGCTGTTCTTGTGGTGCCAGGAGTGGAACCAGCGATACATCGGCTCGGTGTGCAACAGGCGGTGCTGCCAGTAGAAGTGAAAGCCGCTCCAGAGCGGGACGATCAGCAGCAAGCCGATAAACCAGGCCGGGTTGTCGGCGAACGTGATCAGCGTGGCGTGACCGTTGGCGAAGGCCCACAGCAGCAGGCATTCCCACAGCGTGCCGATCGGCACCGAACCGGCGAGCGTCCAGAACATGTTGTCGCGAACCTGGTCGCCGAAATGGAAGCGTTTCGAATTCCTGACCAACGGCCGGGCGTCGTAGTGCTCGTCGTCGCCCTGGCGCCGGAAGGTGAACAGCAACAGGTGCAGCCCGCCGGCGACCACGAGCACGATTACGAGATTGCGCAGGCCGATCTCGAGCATCCAGTCGAGGCGGAACTCGCGCGCGCGCTCGAGCGACGGCGTGAACCAGGTCCAGGCCGCGATCGCGAGCAGCAGCAGCAGAAACCGCTGGTTGAACGGCCGCCAGATGTCGAACAGGTATTTCAGGCTGTCGCGCAGGCTGAACGGGCGCTCGAAGTACGGCGCCTGCCGCACCGGCAGCGCCGGCGTGAAATGCCAGACGCGGCGCTTCGCGCGTCCGGTCTTGGCCGCGACGGGCTCGTCGGCGACGATCGATCGATCGGTCATGCGGTTCTTGCTCCCGGGATGCGGGCCAATTGAAGCAGCAATAGCCTTAACGAACAACCTATGTTTAACTATGCTTTGGTTTAGTAAAACTTAACCTTGATAAGCGTCATTGCGAGGAGCGCCAGCGACGAAGCAATCTCCCTGCCGTTCAAAATCCGGGGAGATAGCTTCGTCGGCTGCGCCTCCCCGCAATGACGAGATCCACGTAACCTTAACCCTGGTCGGCGACTCATGTCCCGAAGCCCGCATAAGAACATCCCCTCGCTGAACTGGCTGCGCGTCTTCGAGGCCGCCGCGCGGCTCGAGAACTTCGCCCGCGCGGCGGAATTGCTCGACATGAGCACGTCGGCGGTCAGCCAGCAGATCAAGGCGCTGGAGACCCATTTCGGCGAACGGCTGTTCGAGCGCGGCGCGCGCAACGTCGCGCTGACCGACGCCGGCCACGCGTTCCTGCCGGCGGTGCGCCAGGCCCTGCGCACGGTCGACGAGACCGCCGGCACGCTGTTCGGCGAGCAAAAGGATTTCACGCTGATGCTGCAGGCCGATCAGCTGTTCTTCACCGGCTGGCTGGCGCCGCGGCTGCCCGACCTGGCGCGCCGCCATCCGCGCATCCAGCTGCACCTGACCGGCGCCTACCGCGACCAGGATTTTCAGCGTGCCGGCGCCGAGCTCAAGATCCTGTTCGGCCCGGTGCACCGCAGCTGGGCGCAGTGCGACCGCCTGTTCGACGAGACCATCTACCCGGTCGCGAATCGCGAGCTCGCGCAGTCGATTCGGGTCGGCGCGGATCTACTCGGCCAGCGGCTGATCCAGATCTCGACGCATCGCATCAACTGGAACCAGATCCTGCATGCCGCCGGCGTCGATTCGATCCCGACCCGCCAGCTGTGCTTCACCGAGAACACGCCGATGGCGCTGGCGATGGCCGCGTCCGGCTACGGCATTGCGCTCGCGCGCGCGCCGACCACCGACGACCTCGTCGCCAGGCTCGGGCTCGAGCGCTGCGCCGTCGACGGGCTCGCCAGCAGCGAGGCCTATTACCTCGTCTACCAAAACGTCGAGAGCCTGTCGCCGGCGGCAACGCAATTCCGCGAGTGGCTGCTGGGGCAGATTCCGTAGCCTGGTTTCGGCGAGAATTAACCCGCTACGGAATTGAAGTGACTGTCAACCGGGTTGAATCGAGATCGATTGCGCGCTATGGGTAAGTGGGGTAGCTTTACCGAACCGCCCCGGCGCGAAAAGCCGACAGAAAATCAATAAGCGGTATGTTCGACTACCCTGCCCGATTCCCCGGGCTGCCCCAAGGAGGCAAATATGAAGACGCAAACCACCCTTTCATGCCTGTTGCTGTCGGCACTCGGCCTGTGGGCCCCGTTGGTTTCGGCCGCCAAGGTCAATCTCGGCCTGATCGATCCGGCCGAAATGGCCAGGACCTATCCCGACTTCGGGCAAAGCCTGAATCGCGCGATCGTCGGGATTCCGGGGGCCATGCTCGCGAGCGGCAAGGATTACTTCGGGCACTACGAGGATCTGAAGAATCTCGATTTCGTCGCCGGCAAGAAGGCGCCCGTCGTGGTTTACCTGCACGGCTCCGGACAGGCCTTCGACCGCTCGGGCGACCAGCCGAAGCTCAAGTGGGACTACGGCTATGCCGACTGGGTCACACAGGCCGGTTA
>JAHEKJ010000044.1 GCA_024638385.1 Gammaproteobacteria bacterium
CATTTTCTGAAAGCGCTGGAGTATGACCCGGAATTTGGCCGCGCCCACGCGGCCCTGGCGCTGATTTACTGGCAATCCTGGCAACAGAACTGGCATGCCAATTCGGGAACACAAACCGCGGGCTGGGTGCGCGCCCGTCGCGAACTCGACGCGGCGATGGCGGATCCGTCTCCACTGGCGCTGAGCCTGCGTTCGACGATGCAATTGCATAACCGCCGCTTCGACGAAGCGATTATCGAGGCGGAGCGGGCGGTACAGCTCAACCCGGGCAGCGCGACCGGTTATCTCGCCCTTGCCGAAGCGCTGAGTTTTGCGGGGCAATCGTCGGCGGCGATCGAAAACTCGAAAAAAGCGCTGCGCCGCGACCCGAATTTCCCCGCGCCCTACCTGTTCGTCGAGGGCCGCGCCCTGTTCGATCTGAAGCGTTACGCCGAATCAATCGCGACGCTGAAGCGAGCGCTGGCGGCGAATCCGGGCGATCGCAACCCGATGATATTCATGCTCGCCGCCTTCGGCCACCTGGGGCAGACCGACGATGCGCGGGCGAAACTGGAGCTGCTCGACCGGTCGCTGGTCGAGGACAATTTGCCCGAGTTCAGCCTGACCAGGCTAAGCAACCGCTGGCCTTACGCCGACCGCGCCGCCCTCGAACACCTCAAGTCCGGGCTCAGGAAAGCCGCGGTGCCGGAGTGGTAGACCGCGGGGTTGCGAGCACCTACCTGAAGGCCGACTCGAAAGCATCGAGCATCGTCTGCCACGAGTCGGCATCGGCCGCTGCATCGTATTGCAGCGGCAGGTTGAACTTCTGCGCGAACTTGCCGGCATCCGGATTGGTGAACGAATGCTTGACGCCGGGGTAGTCGATGAAGCGGTAGTCGGCGCCGGCGGCGTCCATTTCCTGTTTGAAAGCGACGACTTGCTCCGGCTTGACGAAAGGATCGGCGGCGCCGTTGAACACCAGTATCCTGGACTTCATGGCGCCTTTTTGCGCCGGGTTGGCGGTAACCAGGCCGCCGTGGAAGCTCGCGACCACGTCCAGGTCGACCCCCGTGCGCGCCATTTCCAGCACCAGTCCGCCGCCGAAGCAGTAGCCGATGGCGGCGGTTTTACCGCGATCGACCGAGGCTTGAGACTGGAGCAGGTCGAGCGCTGCCCGGAAGCGCGCCCGGGCGACGGCCATGTCTTGCTTGACTTCGGCGGCGAATTTTCCGGCATCCTCCGGATGATCGGCGGTCTTGCCGTCGCCGTACATGTCGACGGCCAGGGCGGTATACCCCAGCCGCGCCAGCATGTCGGCGCGCTGCCGGGCATAGGTATTGAGTCCCCACCATTCGTGCACGACCAAGACGCCCGGCCGCTTGCCATCGATCGCGTCATCGTACGCCAGGTAACCTTGCATGACGACATCGCCATGCCGATATGTTAGCTCCTTTCCCACGACCTCGGCGCTGGCGCTGGAAGACCAAAAAATTAAAATGAATATTGCAGTTAAACGAAACATGAGAACCTCCTTTACATCGGTTTTATCTATCGCATCAAAGGGTATTCGGGTGATGCCTTGTCGTTGGGGTTGAAAAATCGGTCACGTACGCGTGTCGTCGATAAATTCGATCGCCGCCTCGATGGCCTCGTCTAAATTGAAATCCCGGAAAAAATGCCCCGCGCCTTCGATCACGCTCAGGCGTAAACGCTTTCCGTCGACGTAGACCGCCAGTTCCTGTGCGGTATCCGGCGACAGCTCGTCGACCGTTCCGGTAACGACCAGCGTCGGTACGCGAATCCGCGGCAGGTAGTCACGAAAATTCCGGAATCGACTGGCACTGCCATAAAACGACATGAAGGTGTTGGCCGAGACGCTCGTCCGTGGACACGACATGATGTCCGTATTCTCCATCAATTCCTTGCCTCGACCCGCCGCGAGCAGATTTTCGCTGCGGGCCAGCTGCCGATCGAAGGCTTCCGCGCCGTAGCGTTCGACGAAGCCCCTTCTGGTATCGTCCATGGTACCCGGCGCCAGCAGCACCAGGTGTTTCACTTCCGGGTCCCTGTTATCGGCCGCATAGACCATCGACTGGTTGGCGCCGCGGGAATGCCCGAACAGGATAATCCGGGATGTTCCCTGCTGCCTGAGCCAGTCCACCCACGCGCTCACTTCGTCGACCGCATCCTCCTGCCGGTATCGGTGCGACCAGGCGCAGTCGAAGAATCCGCGGCGGTTATCGATGCCCATGCTCAGGTTGATCGCCAGCGAACTGTAGCCATTTTCGAGCAGGGTTCGCTGCGCCGACCGGATGATTTCCATCTCGTAGTGCCCGGTGAAGCCGTGCACGATCAGCACGACGTCGTTGGTTAAATTCTTGTCCTCGGCCAGTTCCAGGTTGGCGTTCAAAGTCAGCCCGCGAAATTCGCGTGTCACCTCGGTGGCCTGCAACGTGTGGGAGGCGGCCAGCGACAACACCGCAAGTCCCAGTTTAAAGATCCTTTGTTTAATCGTTTCGTTCGGCATTTCCAGGTCCTCCAGTGATTGGATTGCACGCCTGGCAAGCAGAGTAATCAAGCCTGGCCGTCGATAAATTCGATTGCCATTTCCATCGCTTCGTCGATGTTGAAATCGCGGAAAAAGTGCCCCGCCCCCTCGATCACGCCGAGCCTGATGTAATTGCTTTCCAACAGCGGGGTTACGATCGCCTCGATATCGGGCTGGCGGTCGTCGAGCGAACCGGCGATAACCAGGGTCGGCACCGTGATTTCGGAAAGATAATTCGTCAATTGCCTGAACTTGTTGTTCACCTGGTAATACGACAAAAACGATTCGGCGGTCACGAGTGCTTTCGGGCAACCCAGCAAATCGGTGTCCGGCATCAATTCGTTGCCCTTGCCCGCGCCGACTTGCCGGTAAGCGACATCGCTCGTATCGCCGACGCTCTTGCCATAGCGGTCGCGGTAAAAGACTTCCATGTTATCGGTCAGGCCCGGAGCCAACATCACGAGCCGCGAAACCAGCGGATCATTTTGCTCCGCGACGTAGACCATGGCCTGGTTGGCGCCGCGGGAATGTCCCATCAGGGTAATCCGGGATACCCCCTGCTGCTTTAGCCAGTCCACCCAGGCGGAAATCTCGTCGACCGCGTCTTCCTGCAGATGCCGGTGCGGCAAAGTGCAGTCGAAGAAGCCGTGGCGGTTATCGACCCCCAGGCTCAGGTTGATCGCGAGCGAGCTATGCCCGTTGTCCAGCAGGGCGCGCTGGCTGGTGCGGATGATTTCCATTTTGTTGTGCGCCAGATAGCCGTGCAGGATCAAAACGGCGCCGTCGCTGATAGCTTTGCCCTCGGCCAGCTCCAGGTTGGCGTTTAGCGTGAGGCCCCTGAATTCCCGGGTTACCTCTTCGGCTCGAATCGGGTTCGGCTGCAGGGCCAGCAACAAGACCACTGACAATACCAGCATCGGCGAACCCGGCCTGTTTCCAGTAGTTATTCCGATTTGAAACATGGTCAGCTCCTCCCGTTAAAGCCATTATCCCCTACTTACTGTAGGGAATTATAAATGAATTCTACTGCATGTTCGATCGCCTCATCCAGGTTGAGATCGCGAAAAAAGTGCTCCGCACCGTCGATCACGACCCGGTGAACGGTTTCATTGTCGACGGCGGACGCAGTGTGCTCGAGGATCTTCGGCTGGCGCTCGTCGACGCTGCCGATAATGATTAATACCGGGATCCGTAATTGCTTCAGGTATTCCGGCACCCGGATGAAATTACTTTCCTTTCGATAATAGTCATGGAAGGTTGCGGCCATCACCGAAGCACCCGGGCAATAGAAAAAATCGGTATTCGCCATTAGTGTCTGGCCTTCCCCCGCCGCAATCAGCCGGGTCGCGCGCTCGAGAACCGGATCGAGATCGAGCTCGTAGCGCTCGCGATAACGTGTTTTGAGGTCCGGATAACCCACCGTGGCGGGCGCCATCAACACCAGTCGCCCGACCGCCGGGTCCCGGCGCAGCGCGGCATAGGTCAGCGCCTGGGTGCCGCCTAGCGAATGCCCCAGCAACGTAATATCGCGGGCGTCGTTGTCTTTCAACCAACGCACCCAGGCGCCGATTTCATCTATCGCATCGTCGAATCCGTGTCGCTGGGGCAGGCTGCAGTCGTAGAATCCGCGCCGGTTATCCACGCCCAGGCTCAGGTTGATGGCCAGCGAACTCAGGCCCTCGTCGCGCAACCTGTGCTGACTGGCCTCGATAATCTCCATGCGGTTGTGCGCCTGCAATCCGTGTGTGATCAGCACGACACCGTCCCGCAAGGTCTTGCCTTCGGCCAGTTCCAGGTAGGCATTCAAGGTGAGACCGCGGTGAGGCTGCGTGATGTCTTCGGCCGGTAGCGCAAATGCTGCAAGCAGAAGCAACAGGAACCCGGCCGCGCGAACCCGGCTATGCATCTTTTTTGGATGATTGGTTTGGTTCATTTTCAAATTTCAGCAACTTATCCAGCGAATTTATCCGACTCTTTACGGCGCCGATCTCGATCGCCTGCGTGCAATATATCCGGCAGCCGCGCCGCCTGACCGTATCCTTATCCAACCGAAAGTTCTCGTTTGAAATCGACATCCGATCTTGCCTGGCCAGGTGCCCACAGGATAGGCAAAGCGGAAATATTAGTCCCGACGAAGTGACGATGATTTTTCGTTTTTTATACTACCGCGAATAAAATCAGAGACTTACGTGAGCCCGCTTCGGCCTGCTTCTATCTTCGCATAGCCAAATCGTTTAGTTGGGGCGGCTTCCAAAATGGGGCGATTTCGAGAAGACGAATCCAGCGCCCGCTGTTGGTTGAGCTCAAATCCTCACGTCCCCCGTTATTGTTTTCGGAGGTCTGAGTTGACGCTGGTGCCTGTGGTACTTGTTATATGCGTCCGAAATCGGGAAAGCCGACGCACGAAATACTCAGGGCAGACAACGAGAAGCGATTTACCTCCGTCATTGCGGCCTTGAGCCGCAATCCGTTTAGAACCCCTACAGAGACCGGTTCGGGCCGGTCCCGAACGTATCTATCGTCACCGCACGATGGATTCCGGCCGGGCCGGGCAGGTTTTCGCCGGAATGACGGAACTTGGCCGTCTTGGGACCTTGGTAAAGATCTTTCGGATCTCAGCCCTGCGGCAGGTAGTGCTTGCCGTTGCGGGCGACGAAGTTCCACAGCGCCTGTGCCGACGGCAGGAAGCGCTTGTTGGCGTGCTTGACGACGAACCACTTGCGGTTGATCGGCAGGCCCTTGACGTCGAGCGCGATCAGGCGGCGCGCGCGCAGCTCGGCGGCGACCGTGTGCGCCGAGAGCACGGCGATGCCCATGCCGGCCATGACCGCCTGCTTGATCGTCTCGTTACTGCCGAACTCCATGCCCGAGCCGGGCATGCCCTTGACCCGCGCGAACAGCCGGTCGGTGACCGAGCGCGTGCCCGAGCCGGGCTCGCGCAGCAGGAAGGTCTCGTCCCTGAGTTCGGCGAGGCCGATGCGCTCATGCCCGGCGAGCGGGTGGTCGGGCGGCGCGATGATGATCTGCGGGTGCTTGGCGATGAATTCCTTCTTCACCTCGAAATGCTCGGGCGGCAGGCCGGTGATTGCAAAATCGAGTTCGAGGCTCTCGAGCTTCTCGATCGTGCTTGCGCGGTTGCCGACCAGCAGCTGCACGTGAATATCCTGGTAGATCTTCATGAACTCGGCCAGCACCAGTGGCGCGAAGTAGCGCGCGGTGCTGACGACGCCGACCGAGACGATGCCGTGGTCGACGCCGCGCAGCGTGGCGATCGTCTCGCCGAGGCGATCCATCTCGCCGTCGATTCGCTGCGCCAGCTCGAGGACCTCGCGTCCGGCGCGGGTCGGCACCAGGCCGGCATCGCCGCGCTCGAGCAGCGGCACGCCGACCGCGGCCTCGAGGTCGCGCAGCTGCAGCGAAACCGCCGGCGGCGTCAGGTGCAGCGCGCGCGCCGCGCCCGACACGCTGCCGGCGGCGGCGACGGCGTCGAAGCCGCGTAACTGGCGCAGCGTCAACTGGCGCAACCAGGGGTAAAGTTTTTCTTTCATAAAATGAAAGTTTATTAAACTTTATTTAATTCGTAAACCTCCGCAGAATCGGCGCATCGGGAACCACCGGCGATTTTGAATGCATTTATGCCCCACGACTCTCGGAGAACGTCTGCTTGCCGCGCAAACGAACGCGGTCGAAGCCGACTTGCGGGCGGTCGTGTCTACCTTGGCGGACGCCGCCGCCGATCTCGCGCGCGGCGGACCGGTCGCCCCGGCAACCGATACGGCCGCCGTCCTGCAGCATGTTTGCCACGACCGCGTTCTGCAAGGCCTGCGGCAATCGCCGGCCGGACTGTTCGTATCCGAGCGGCTCGATGCGCCGCTCAGGCTCGGCGGCAGCGCCGGCCTGGCGGTTACGCTGGCCCCGCTGGCGGGCGTGTCCTGTGCGCCGGGAGCCTTGCTGGCCGGTTGCCTGTTCGCGGTGCATGCGCTCGGCTCGCCCGACGATGTTCCCGGCCTCTCCGGCGCGAGCCTACGCGCCGCGGGATTGGTCGTTTTCGGGATGCCTGCCGTTATCGCGGTCACGCTCGGCGCCGCGGTCGACCTGTACGAATTCGACGGCGGGCGCGATGAATTCCTGCTCGCGCGAAGCGGGTTGCGAATCCCCGCCGGTCGCCGCGAACTGGCGGTGGACGCGTCGAACTTCCGCTTCTGGGACAGCTGCGTACGCCACTACGTCGACGCCTGTATCGCCGGCGTCGCGGGGCCGCAGGGTGCCGATTACGCGCTCCATTGGCACGGCGCGCTGGCGCCGGAATTGCTGCGAGTTCTGACCCGCGGCGGGCTCTACCTCGCGCCCGACGATGCCCGCCCCGGGCACGATCACGGCGGTCACGACTTTGTTTGCCAGGCGCTGCCGGCGGCTTTTCTCGTCGAGCGCGCCGGCGGTCGCGCAATCGACGGCTTCGGGCCGATACTCGCGCGCGCGGCGACATCGCCCGGCAGCCTGGTGCCGCTGATTTTCGGTTCCGCCGACGCGGTCGCGCGAATCGAGGAGTACCTGCTTAACGATCCGACCGAAACCACGCGTTACCCGCTGTTCGAAACGCGCGGCCTGATACGCAGCTGAGGATTAGTGCCATGTCGATCAAGCACCCGATTCTGTCGATCACCGGTTCCAGCGGCGCCGGCACGTCGACGATCGAGCACACGTTTTCGCAAATCTTCTACCGCGAAAAGATCCAGGCCTGCTACATCGAGGGCGACGCCTTTCACCGCTACAACCGCCGCGAGATGAAGATCGCGATGGCCGCGGCCGAGGAGACCGGCAACAAGCATTTCAGCCATTTCGGCCCGGACGCCAACCTGTTCGAGGAGCTCGAGGCGGTGTTCCGCGAATACGGCGAGCACGGCACCGGGCGCACGCGACATTACGTGCACGACGATGACGAAGCCGCCTGCTACGGCGTCGCGCCAGGCGAATTCACCGAGTGGAAAAACTTTCCCGACGGCACCGACCTGTTGTTCTACGAGGGCCTCCACGGCGCGGTGCGCACCGACGCGGTCGACGTCGCCGGCCATGCCGATCTCAAGGTCGGGGTGGTGCCGGTCATCAATCTCGAGTGGATCCAGAAAATCCACCGCGACAAGGTCGCGCGCGGTTACTCGGCCGAGGCCATCACCGACGTGATCCTGCGGCGGATGCCCGATTACATCGAATACATCTGCCCGCAATTCACCAACACCGACATCAATTTCCAGCGTGTGCCGATCGTCGACACGTCGAATCCGTTTATCGCGCGCTGGATTCCGACCGCGGACGAATCGATGGTCGTGATTCGCTTCGCCAACCCGCGCGGCATCGATTTTCCGTACCTGCTCAGCATGATCCACAACAGCTTCATGTCGCGCCCGAACGTCATCGTCGTTCCGGGCGGCAAGATGGATCTCGCGATGCAGCTCATTTTTACGCCGCTGGTGCTGCAAATGGTCGAGCGCAAGCGCCGCGCGGCCTGAATCAGGAGACCCGATGGATACCAAGGTAAAACAAGACACGAGTAAAGCCCGCGAGCTGCGCGAGATGGCCAATGCCATCCGCGCGCTATCGATGGACGCCGTGCAGCGGGCCAATTCCGGTCACCCCGGGCTGCCGCTCGGCATGGCCGACGTCGCCAGCGTGCTGTTCGCCGATTTCCTCGACTTCGATCCGGTCGCGCCGGGATGGGCCGACCGCGATCGTTTTGTCCTGTCGGCGGGCCACGGCTCGATGCTGCTCTACAGCCTGCTTCACCTGACCGGTTACGGCGAAATCACGCTCGACGAAATCAGGAATTTCCGCCAGCTCGGCGCGAAGACCGCGGGCCATCCCGAGTACGACCTCGCCGCCGGCATCGAGATGACGACCGGGCCGCTCGGCCAGGGCATCGCAACCGCGGTCGGCATGGCGCTCGCCGAGCGCAAGCTCGCCGGTGAATTCGGCGACGAGCTCGTCGATCATTACACCTACGTGCTCGCCGGCGACGGCTGCCTGATGGAAGGCATCAGCCACGAAGCCATCGACCTCGCCGGCCACCTGCGCCTCGGCAAGCTGATCCTGCTGTTCGACGACAACGGCATCTCGATCGACGGCCCGACGTCGCTCGCAACCTCGACCAACCAGCTCGCGCGCTTCGAGGCCGCCGGCTGGGACGTCGCCTACGTCGACGGCCACGACAGCGCCGCGATCGGCACCGCGATCGCGCGTGCGCGCAAAACCAATCGCCCGTCGCTGATCGCGTGCAAGACGATCATCGGCTACGGCGCGCCGACCAAGCAGGGCACCGCCGCGACCCACGGCGCGCCGCTCGGCGACGAGGAAATCTGGCACGCGCGCGAGGTGCTCGACTGGCCGCACCCGCCGTTCGAGATTCCGGATGAAATCCTGGCCCGCTGGCGCGCGACCGCGGCGCGCGGCGCCGCCCGCCGGCAAGCCTGGCAGGCGCGCGTCGACGCCCTGCCGACGGCGCGCCGCGAATTGCTCGGGTCGATGCTCGGCGGCGATCTCGGCGCCGAATTCGACGCCACGATCGAGGCTCTCAAGCGGCGCTTCGCCGACGAGCAGCCGAAGCTCGCGACGCGGCAATCGTCGCAGCAGGTGCTCGAGGCGCTGTTCGACGCGGTGCCGTGGCTGTTGAGCGGCTCGGCCGACCTGAGCGGCTCCAACGGCACGCGGCCGGCCAACGCGGTTTCGATTGCGCCCGGGGAGCCGGCCGGCAATTACGTGCACTACGGCGTGCGCGAGCACGCGATGGCGGCGACGATGAACGGCGTCGCGCTGCACGGTGGCTACATCCCGCTGGCCGGCACGTTTCTCGCCTTCGCCGACTACGGCCGCCCGGCGATCCGGCTCGGCGCGCTGATGCGCCAGCGCGTCGTCCACGTCATGACCCACGATTCGATCGGCCTCGGCGAGGACGGCCCGACCCACCAGCCGATCGAGCAGCTGGCATCGCTGCGCGCGATGCCGAACCTGCGGGTGTTTCGCCCGGCGGACGCGACCGAGGTCGCCGAATCCTGGGCCTGCGCGCTGTCCGCGCGGGAGACGCCGTCGGTCCTGTGCCTGACCCGCCAGGCGGTGCCGGCGCTGCGCCGGCGCTATCGCCGCGGGAACCTGAGCGCGCGTGGCGCCTACCTCGTGCGCGAACCGCAGGGCAAGCGCCAGGCGACGATTCTCGCCACCGGCTCCGAGGTCGAGATCGCGCTCGAAGCCGCCGACATGCTCGCGCGCATCGGCGTCGACGTTGCGGTCGCGTCGATGCCGTGCTGGGAGTTGTTCGCGCAGCAGTCGCCCGAATACCGGCGCATCGTGCTCGGCAACCGCTACCGCGTCGCGGTCGAGGCGGCGTCGCCGCTCGGCTGGGAGCGCTGGGTCGGCGACCGCGGCGGCATCATTGGCATCGACGAATTCGGCGCGTCGGGCAAGGCCACGGATTTGTACCCGCATTTCGGCATCACCGCGCTCGCCGTGCGTGACGAGGTGCGCCGGATCCTGCAGCTTTGAGTCCCGAGGAAAAATCATGCCCCGAATTACGCTCAGACAATTGCTCGACCACGCCGCCGAACACGGCTACGGCGTGCCGGCGTTCAACATCAACAACATGGAGCAGGTGCTCGCGATCATGAACGCGGCGCAGGCGGTCGACGCGCCGGTGATCCTGCAGGCGAGCCGCGGCGCGCGCGGTTACGCCGGCGATACGATGCTCCGCAAGCTGGTCGAGGCGGCCGAGGAAATGTACCCGCGCATCCCGATCTGCCTGCACCAGGACCACGGCAATAACCGCGCGACCTGCGTGTCGGCGATGCAGGCCGGCTTCACCTCGGTGATGATGGACGGCTCGCTCGAGGCCGACGCGAAGACGCCGGCGAGCTACGAATACAACCTCGCGATCACCCGCGAGGTGACCGCGATAGCGCACGATCTCGGCGTGTCGGTCGAAGGCGAGCTCGGCTGTCTCGGTTCGCTCGAGACCGGCGAGGGCGAAAAGGAGGACGGCCACGGCTTCGAGGGCAGCCTGTCGAAGGAACAGCTGTTGACCGACCCCGAGCAGGCGGTCGACTTCGTTACGCGCACGGGCGTCGACGCGCTCGCGATCGCGATGGGCACGTCGCACGGCGCCTACAAGTTCAGCCGCCGGCCCGACGGCGAGATTCTCGCGATGCACGTGGTCCGGGAAATCAATGAGCGGCTGCCCGAGTTGCACCTCGTCATGCACGGCTCGTCGTCGGTGCCGCAGGAACTGCAGGACCTGTTCAACGAATTCGGCGGCGAAATGCCGCAAACCTGGGGCGTGCCGGTCGACGAGATCGAACGCGGCATCCGCCACGGCGTGCGCAAGGTCAACATCGACACCGATTGCCGGCTGGCGATGACCGGTGCGTTTCGCCGGGTCGCCGAACAGGACAAGCGCCAGTTCGACCCGCGCAAGTTCCTGACCCCGGCGCTCGCCGCAATGGAAGACCTGTGTCGCGACCGCTTCGAGCGATTCGAAACAGCCGGCCAGGCGTCGAAGCTAACCCCGATCAGCCTCGCGGCGATGGCCGAGCGCTACGCCCGCGGCGAACTCGATCCGAAAACCGCCCGCAGCCAGAGCGCTGCCTGAGTTGGAGTACTCGTTATGACCCGAAACAGAACCTACCACGCCGGCGTCAAGGAATACCGTGAAACCTACTGGATGCCGGAGTACGAGCCGACGGATACCGATATCCTGGCCTGCTTCAAGATCACCCCGCAGCCCGGCGTGCCGCGCGAGGAAGTCGCCGCGGCGGTCGCGGCCGAGTCGTCGACCGGGACCTGGACCACGGTCTGGACCGACTTGCTGACCGACCTCGATCACTACAAGGGCCGCGCCTACCGCATCGAGGACGTGCCCGGCGACGACACCTGTTTCTACGCCTTCGTCGCCTACCCGATCGACCTGTTCGAGGAGGGCTCGGTCGTCAACGTGTTCACGTCGCTGGTCGGCAACGTGTTCGGCTTCAAGGCGCTGCGCGCGTTGCGCCTCGAGGACGTCCGCTTCCCGATCGCCTACGTGCTCACCTGCAACGGCCCGCCCAACGGCATCCAGGTCGAGCGCGACGTCTTGAACAAGTACGGCCGGCCGCTGCTCGGTTGCACGATCAAGCCGAAGCTCGGCCTGTCGGCGAAAAACTACGGCCGCGCCTGCTACGAGGGCCTGCGCGGCGGTCTCGACTTCACCAAGGACGACGAAAACGTCAACAGCCAGCCGTTCATGCGCTGGAACCGGCGCTTCGACTTCGTCATGGAAGCGGTGCACAAGGCCGAGCAGGAAACCGGCGAGCGCAAGGGGCACTACCTCAACGTCACCGCGCCGACGCCGGAAGAGATGTACAAGCGCGCCGAGTACGCCAGGCAGCTGGGCGCGCCGATCATCATGCACGATTACATCACCGGCGGGTTTTGCGCCAACACGGGGCTCGCGCAGTGGTGCCGCGACAATGGCATGCTGCTGCACATCCACCGCGCGATGCACGCGGTCATCGACCGCGACCCGCATCACGGCATTCATTTCCGCGTGCTCGCCAAGGCCTTGCGCCTGTCCGGGGGCGACCACCTGCACTCCGGGACCGTGGTCGGCAAGCTCGAGGGCGACCGCGACGCGACGCTGGGCTGGATCGACATCATGCGCGACAAGTTCATCAAGGAAGATCGCAGCCGCGGAATTTTCTTCGACCAGGACTGGGGCTCGATGCCGGGTATCTTCCCGGTCGCGTCGGGCGGCATTCACGTCTGGCACATGCCGGCGCTGGTGAACATATTCGGCGACGATTCGGTCCTGCAGTTCGGCGGCGGCACGCTCGGCCACCCGTGGGGCAACGCCGCGGGCGCCGCGGCCAACCGGGTCGCGGTCGAAGCCTGCGTCGAGGCGCGCAACCGTGGCTGCGAACTGGAAAAAGAGGGTAAGGATATTCTGACCAATGCCGCCGAGTACAGCCCGGAACTGCGCGCCGCGATGGAAACCTGGAAGGAAATCCGCTTCGAGTTCGACACCGTCGACAAGCTCGACGTGGCCCACCGCTAACGCGACCGATGAGAGGAATCCACCATGAGTGAAATGCAAGATTATCAATCGAGCCTGGCGGACGAAGCCAGCCGCAAGTTCGAAACCTTTTCCTACCTGCCCGAGCTGAGCCGCGAGTCGCTGATCAAGCAGGTCGAGTACATCGTCAGCAAGGGCTGGAATCCGGCGATCGAGCACACCGAGCCCGAGAACGCCTTCGGCCACTACTGGTACATGTGGAAACTGCCGATGTTCGGCGAAACCGACGTCGAGACCATTCTCGGCGAGGCCGACGCCTGCCACGCGGCTCATCCGGGCAACCACGTGCGCCTGGTCGGCTACGACAACTACGCCCAGTCGCAGGGCACCGCGATGGTCATCTATCGGGCGAGGCGGAGCTGATCATGTCCGGCGCGGCGGAACAGCTGGCCGTGGTCGACCCCGATCGCGAGAAATACCTGGTGTGCCAGGAACCGTTTTACCGCGCGGTGGCCGACGAGGTCGACAACTACGAGGCGGCCTGGCGGGTGCGCATGCCGGTGATGCTCAAGGGACCCACGGGCTGCGGCAAGTCGCGCTTCGTCGAGTACATGGCGTGGAAGTTGCAAAAGCCGCTGATCAGCGTCGCCTGCACCGAGGACATGACCGCATCCGATCTCGTCGGCCGGCACCTGCTCGATATCGACGGCACCCGCTGGCAGGACGGGCCGCTGACCGTCGCCGCGCGGATCGGCGCGATCTGCTATCTCGACGAGATCGTCGAGGCGCGCCAGGATACGACCGTCGTCATACACCCGTTGACCGACCACCGGCGCGAGCTGCCGCTCGAGAAAAACGGCGAGCTGGTCAGGGCGCACGCCGATTTCCAGCTCGTGATCTCGTACAACCCGGGATATCAGTCGCTGATGAAGGACCTGAAGCAATCGACCAAGCAGCGCTTCGGCGGCATCGATTTCGGATATCCCGCGGCCGAGGTCGAGGCCGAGATCGTCGCCCACGAGGGCGGGGTCGAGCGCGAGATCGCCGACAAGCTGGTGCAGGTCGGCTCCAGTTCGAGAAATCTCAAGGGCCACGGGCTCGACGAGGGCATGTCGACCCGGCTGTTGATCTACGCCGCGCAACTGATGGCGCAAGGGGTCGAGCCCGCCGCAGCCTGCCGCATGGCGCTGGTGACGCCGCTGACCGACGATCCCGACATGCGCGACACGCTCCACGCGGCGGTGGATACCTACTTTTAGTTTCGGGTTTCGCCGCATGCACCCCGAACTGGCCGAATACCTGCAGTGCATCGATCCGGTGGACATCAAGGGCGGTGACGTGGTCGAGGCTTCGTATCTCGATGCGCAGCGCATCCTGTCGCCGCGCGGACTGGAGAACTACCTCGTCGGCATCAAGGCGATGTGCACGCTCGGCAAGGGACACGACCTGGTGCTGACCTACGTGCAGGAAATGCCGGCGGTCGCGCGCGAGGTCGGCGAGGACGTCGTGGTCGACGTGATCGAGGCGATCATGAAGCTGTCGTCGCTGACCTCGGGCGCGGTGCTCACGATGATCCTGTCCAACCTGCCGCTCGCGGCCACGCGCCTCGGCGATGCCGAGCTGCTGCGCGGCTACCTGAAGCTGCTGCATCAGCTCGCCGGCAAGGCGCCGCGTGGACTCCGGCCAATGATGGCGGTGCTCGGCGAATTGCTCGGCAAGCTGACCCTCGGCGGCCTCAGGCGCTGGGCGATGTGGGGCGCACAGGCTTACCAGCGCGATTTCGCAGGGCAGGCGGCGTATTTCGGCCTGGCGAGCGAAACCTCGAAATCGTTGCTGCAGCGGGAACGGCGCGGCACGCTGTTCGTCGACAACCAGCGCAAGCTCAATTTTTACCTGCGCGCGCTGTGGGGCCGGGCGTTCATGATGCGGCCGACCTCGGGCGATTACGAAACCCGGCAGGGCAACCGGCCCTACGTCGAGAACTTCCAGCTCTACCTGCCCGACGCCTTCGATCGCGTCGACGGTATCGACGGCATCGACGTCTATCGCGCCGCGGCGGCGCATGCCGCGGCGCACCTCGTGCATACCCGGCACGGCCTCGACGCGGCCGGCCTGACGCCGGCGCAGCGGTGTTGCGTCGACCTGTTCGAGGACGCCCGCGTCGAATACCTGGCCTGGCGCGAATTCCCGGGAATGCGCCGGTTGTGGCTCGCTTTTTTCGAGCACGCGCTGGCGACCGCGGACGAAACCGGCGATGCGCCCGGTTTGATGTTGCGCATCGGCCGGGCGCTGCTCGATTCCGGGTACCGGGACCGGGAGGACTGGCTGCAAGGGCTCGCAGACGAGTTTCGCGCGGCGCTGGCGCTCGATCCTGCGGCGGCGCAGCTCGCGCGCGGCTACGGGCTCGAGTTTTTCGCGCGGATCGACGCGCTCGGCCCGCTGCCGCCGGCGCGCGTGCTGCGGGATCTGCCGGTTGCGTACCGCGACGACAACCGCTTCAGCTGGGCGTTCGACGAATCCGGGCCCGGCGACGCTGACGGCGAAGTCCTGATGTGGCGCAAACCGACCGAGCGGCGCAGGGTTGCGTTGATGGAAATGGTCAACGAGATCGATTCGGAGCTCGAGGACGGCAGTCCGCAGGAAGTCTGGGTATTGCCGACCGAGCTGTTTCCGTACGAGGACCAGGGCGTCAGCTACAACCAGATGGAAGGCGTCGAACCGGTGTCCGAGCCTTACCACTACGACGAGTGGGACTACCAGGTGCAGCTCGCGCGACCCGACTGGTGCACGGTCATCGAACGCCGCCAGCCGCGGGGAGATCCGGACGACATGGACGCAATCCTCGCCAGGCACAAGCCGATCGCCAATCGCGTCAAACATCTCGTCGACGCGCTGCAGCCGCAGGGCATCGTGCGCCGGCGGGGCTACGAAGACGGCGACGAGATCGACATCGACGCCGCGGTGCGCGCGATGATCGATATTCGCCGCGGCGTGATGCCGGATCCGCGGGTCAACATCCGCATTACCCGGCATCTGCGGGACCTGTCGCTGCTCGTATTGATGGACCTGTCCGCGTCGACCAATGACCGCATCGGTCCGCTGCGCGAGGGCGACGAGGGATACCTCGACCAGCCCAGGATTCTCGACCTGACGCGCGAGGCCACCGGGCTGCTGGCGTGGGCGGTCGACGCGATCGGCGACAACTACGCGGTCCACGGATTCGCCTCGGACGGTCGCCACGACGTGCAGTACTGTCGCTTCAAGGACTTCGGCCAGCCTTACGCCGATGACGCCAAGGCCAGGCTCGCCGGCATGCAGGGCGGCCTGTCGACGCGCATGGGCGCCGCGCTGCGCCATGCCGGGCGGCACCTGCAGCTACAGTCGAGCCGCAAGCGCCTGGTCCTGCTCGTGACCGATGGCGAGCCCGCGGACATCGACGAGCGCGACCCGCAATATCTGCGCCAGGACGCCAGGCACGCGGTCGACGAGCTCGCGGCCAGCGGCATCCATACCTATTGCCTGACCCTCGACCCGGAGGCCGACAATTACGTCGCGCGCATCTTCGGGCCGAACAATTATTCCATCGTCGACAACATCGAGCGCCTGCCGGAACGCCTGCCGCGGGTATTCTCCGCGCTGACCGGCTGAGGGGGTAGTCGGTTCTACCGCTATCGGGTTATTAACCTGGGCGCCGGCTTTTGCTAGTTTGACTGGTTAAAACCGGGCCGACAGCCTGGAATCAACCGAAGAGGCCCGAATGCCTTACGAGACGCGCGCCGTGCTACCCGGTCCGGGCGGGTAGCCGAATGCCTACGACCACCGCTACCCGTGACCGCAACGGTCCGCCGGAGGCGATCGACTTCGAGCGGCTCGGCCTGGTCATGTTCGACCTCGACGGTACGCTGGTCGACAGCCTGCCGGATCTCGCCTGGTGCGGCAACGAGATGCTGCGCGAGCTCGGCCTCGAGGTGCGCAACGAAGAAGCCGCGCGCGCCTGGGTCGGTAACGGTATCGGGCGTTTCGTCAAGCGCTTCCTGACCGGCGAGATGGATGCCGAGCCCGATGCGGAGCTGTTCGAGCGCGCGCTGGCGAGCTTCAGGCGGCTCTACGCCGACAACGTCAGCCGCCTGAGCACGGTCTATCCCGGCGTCGTCGACGGGCTCGAGCGGCTCGCGCGGCGCGAGCTGCACCTCGGCTGCGTGACCAACAAGGCCGGCAGCTTTACCGCGGATTTGCTCGCGGCCAAGGGGCTGGCGAAATACTTCGAGCTGGTCGTCGCCGGCGATACGACCGCGCGGCAGAAACCGGACCCGATGCCGCTGCACTATGCCGCCGATCACTTCGGGCTCGACTCCGCCGATTGCCTGATGGTCGGCGATTCGGCCAACGACGTGCAGGCCGCGCGCGCCGCCGGTTTCCGCGTCGTTGCCGTACCCTACGGCTACAACCACGGTTATAGTATTCACGATTGCAATCCCGATCGCGTGGTCGCGGACTTGCGCGAGCTGGCCGACCTGTTCGGCTGAGGAGAGAGGAGCGACATGAACCTGAACCGAAGAGAGTTTATCCGCCTGCTGGGGCTTGCGAGCGCGGCGGGTCTGCTGCCTCGGGTTGCATTCTCGCAGAGCGAGGAAAATGGCCGGCTGTACGACGTGCCCGCGTTCGGCAATGCCCGGATTTTGCACATGGCCGACTGTCACGCCCAGCTCAACCCGGTCTACTACCGCGAACCGAGCGTCAATCTCGGTACCGGCGAGCGCGTCGGCAAGGTACCGCACCTGGTCGGCGAGGCGCTGCTGGACCGGTTCAGGATACCGGCGGGAGGCATTCGGGCGCACGCCTTCACCCACCTGGATTTCGTCGAGGCCGCGCGGGTCTACGGCAAGGTCGGCGGCTTTGCGCACCTCGCGACGCTGGTCAGGAAAATGCGCGCCGAGTACGCTCCCGGCCGGACGGTTTTCCTCGACAGCGGCGACACCTGGCAGGGATCGGGAACCGCCTACTGGACCCGGGGCCGCGACATGGTCGACGCCGCCAACCTGCTCGGGGTCGACATCATGACGGGCCACTGGGAATTCACTTACCTCGCGCAGGAAGTCCTCGAGAACGCGGCCCGCTTCGAGGGCGACTTCGTCAGCCAGAATTGCCGCGTCAAGGAGAGCGCGATCTTCGATTACGAGCTCGGCGACCTGAGCGACTACAACGAGGATACCGGCCACGTGTTCAGGCCGTACGTGATGCGCGAAATGGGCGATCTGCGCATCGCCGTCATCGGCCAGTCGTTTCCGTACACCCCGATCGCGAATCCGGGCCGTTTCATCCCGGACTGGACTTTCGGCATCAACGAGGAGGGCATGCAGCAGGTCGTCGACCAGGCCCGCGACGAAGAGAGCCCCGACGCGGTGCTGCTGGTCTCGCACAACGGCATGGACGTGGACCTGAAAATGGCTTCGCGGGTCAGTGGCATCGACGCGATTTTCGGCGGGCATACCCACGACGGCATGCCGGGCGCGGTGCCGGTGTCGAATCCGGGGGGCAAGACGCTCGTCACTAACGCCGGCTCCAACGGCAAGTTTCTCGGCGTTATGGACCTCGACGTCCGCGGCGGCAAGGTGCGCGACTATCGCTATCGCCTGCTGCCCGTTTTTTCGAACCTGTTGCCGGCCGACGCCGAAATGGCGGCCTACATCGAAGAGATGCGCCAACCGTACCGGGAGACCCTCGCGGAAGAGCTGTCGGTGCCGGAGGAGGTGCTGTACCGTCGCGGCAATTTCAACGGCACCTTCGACCAGGTCATCTGCGACGCGCTGCGCATCGAGGGCGACGCGCAGGTTTCGCTGTCGCCCGGGTTTCGCTGGGGCACCACGGTTCTGCCGGGCCAGCCGATCACGATGGAGCACGTGATGGACCAGACCTGTATTACCTATCCGGAAACCTACGTCCGCGAGATGACCGGCGCGGACATCAAGCTGATTCTCGAGGACGTGGCCGACAACCTGTTCAACAAGGACGCGTATTACCAGCAGGGCGGCGACATGGTGCGCCTCGGCGGCCTCGATTACGTGCTCGACGTCGACGCCGATATAGGACAACGGGTATCCGGCATGCAGCTCGACGATGGCACGCCGATCGAGGCGTCGAAAAACTACAAGGTCGCCGGCTGGGCCACGGTCGGTTCGCAATCGCCGGGGCCGCCGATCTGGGATGTGGTCGCAAGTTACCTGCGCCGCCACGAAACGATTCGCATCGCCAAGCTCAACACGCCGAAACTCAGAAACGTCGCCGGCAACCCGGGCATCGCCTGAGCGCAAGCGGCCAGCGCGGCCGGCCTCTTTGGCGGCTTCTCGCGCCTGGCGCCAGTTCCGGCGCATCGACCCGAGCGTGCAGGGAACGCGCGGCCGGTATCTGGAATCGGCTCGTCGGGGCCGAGGATTGAGCCCGCGCGGCACAGCGCGACGCCGACTATTCGTCGAGCTGTTGCGCGACGCGGTGGTTGTGCTCGATGTACATGACCGCCGCCTCGACGCGCGAATGCACCTTGAGCTTGCGCAGCACGGCCTTGACGTGCAGCTTGACGGTGCCGTCGGAGATGCCGAGGTTGCGGGCGATCAGCTTGTTTCCCTGGCCCTCGGCCATCAGCTCGAGAATCTCGCTTTCGCGCGGGGTCAGTTCGCTGAACGGGCCCTTGCTCTGTGCGACCGTCATGTCGCCCTTGACGAAACGCACCAGCACCGACGTCAGCGGCGGCGCGACCACGGTCTTGCCGGCGTGAATGTCCCGCAGCGCGCTGACCAGGCCGTCGGGCTCCATGTCCTTGAGCAGGTAACCGCTGGCGCCGGCCTTGAGCGCATCGAGTAAATCCTGCTCGTTCGAACTCGTCGTCAACATCACGATCGGTTTGTCGAAGTCGAGCTTCTTGAGTTGCTTGAGCACGCTGATGCCATCGAGAATCGGCATGCGCATGTCGAGCAGCACGATATCGGGTTCGAGTTCCTGCGCGAGCCTGATGCCCTCGTTGCCGTCGCCGACCGCGCCGAGCACCTCGATGCTGCGCCGCTGCAACAGGCTGATCAGCCCCTCGCGAAACAGCATGTGGTCGTCGATCAACAGTACTTTCAGGCTCATGTCACCGATCTTTCAGTCGAAGGCTTCGAAATTGAGCTGCGCCGATGGAACCGCGCTTTGCTCGACGAACTGCAGCATGCGCCGGCGCAGGTCCTCGCCGCCGCAGACGTAGTAATCATAACCATCGAGTCGCCCCGACTCCAGGCTTTCGCGCAGGCTCTCGTCGACCCGGGCGACCGCGTCGGATTCGAGCGGCACGTAAGTGAAATTGTCGAGCGCGTCGTTCCACGCGCGGCACAGGTTGTTCAGGTAAGGCTTGCCGTCGGTGGCGAACCACAGCAGATGTATGGTTTCGGCCACGTCGAGCGCCATCGCGTGCTCGATCAGCCCCTTGATCGACGCGAAGCCGATGCCCTCGGCGACGAACACCAGCGAACGCGGCGAATCCTCGTCGAGAACGAATGCGCCGACCGGGCCGTCGAGCGAGATCCGGTCGTTGGCGCGGGCCGTCTCCGCCAGATAACCCGCGATCGGGTCGTCGCCGAGCGCGAGGTGAAACTGCAGGTTCATGTCGTCGCAGGGACAGCTCGCGATCGGGTAGAGGCCGTCGCCGACCGAATCGACCGACAGGCGCGCGCGCTGGCCGGCGAGAAACCGCAGCCGGCTGGTGCGCGGCGTGCGTGCATTGAGGATCAGCGTGCCATCGTCGGGGCGCTCGACCTTCTTGATCCGCAGCGGAATTTGCTGGCGCGGTATGTCAGCCGTGCTGGCCGCCTCGTCGGCCTCCAGGACTACGTCGGTCACCGCCGTGTTGCTGCAGCCGAGGATGTAGCCGACGCCCTTTTCGGCCTCGGTCAAGGCGTAGTCGTGATGCCGGATGCGGCGGGTTTCGCCAGAGACGACGCGAATCTTGCACAGCCCGCAATTGCCGTTGCTGCAGCCGTAGTTGAGCGCGAGACCGCCGCGCAGGCCGGCTTCGAGAATCGACTCGGCGCCCTCGACGAAAAACTCGTGGCCGCTGGGAATGACGGTGGCCTGGGCAGACATGACGCGCAGGAAGGTTTCTCTCGCGAAAGACTGGTCCATTGTAGCATCGTCGTCGTCGACGCGAGCCAGCGCGTCGGCGCACCACGCGGAGAGCCGGACCAGGCCCTCGGGGTCATCGCTCAACCGCAGTATCTCGCTCTGTAGACGTTCGAACAGGTCGCGGTAGCGCCGGTTTTGTCGCTTTTGCCGGATCAGGTCTTCGCTCAGCGACATGATGCGCCGGGTCAGCGCGACGTTGTCGGCCTTGCGCGGGATGGCATCCGGGTTGATGAAGCTTGCCTGCTCGATGATCTGCTCGACGCGCTCGAGCATGCTCGAGTCCTCGATCTGCGCGTCGGGATAGGCCTGCAACAGGTCGGTCAGCAGGATCTGGCCCTCGAAGGTCTTGAGCTCGCCGGCACGGATTTGCTGTTGCAGGGTTCCCCGCTTGACGCCGACCAGGCGCGCCGCGCGCGACAACGAAATCCGCCGCGACACGGATCAGCCGGTCTGTCCGAGCAGCGGCGCGGTCGAGTCCGCCCGGAACTGCAGATGCACGCGGGTGCCGTCGCCCGGTTCGCTTTCGACCTCGATGGTCGCGCCGATCTCGCGCGCGCGGTCGCGCAGGATCTTGAGCCCGAGATGATGGCCGTGAGCGGACACGATGCTGGATTCGTCGAAGCCGACGCCATCATCCTCGATCAGCAGGTTGTACTGGTCGTCGCGGTAGCCGAGATGCACGCGCACGACCGCCGCCTGGCTGTGCTTGCGCACGTTGGCGAGGCTTTCCTGCACGATGCGCAGCAGGTTGAGCTCGATGTCGGCGGAAAACTCGCTGTCCGGCCACTCGTTCTGGAAATACACCGGGATGCCCATTTCTTCCTGGGTGCGGCGTACGCTGTCTTCGATCGACGGAATCAGTCCTGGCGTCTCGATCGGCACGCGAAAGTGCGCGATCAGTTCGCGCAGCTGGTTGTTGGCCTGGTCGATCGTGTACTCGATGCGCTCCATCTGGTGCCAGATACTCTTTTCGTCGTCGGTGTGAAAGGTTTCGTCGATGACGCGGATCTGGATCCGCAGGCTGGCGATGGTTTGCGCGAGTGAATCGTGCAGTTCGTGCGACAGCCGGGTGCGCTCCTGCATGACCAGCAGCTCGGCTTCCTCCTCGAGCAGGCGGAATTTCTCGACCGCGCTGCCGAGGTGCTGGCCGACGCTGAGCAGCAGTTCGCTGTAGCTCTCGAGATCGACCGAGGTGTCGTCGGGGAAGAACAGGTGGATCGCGCCGAGGACGCCCTCGCGATACTGTAGCAACACCGACAGCACGAGCAGGCGGCTGGTGTCGGGCCCGGCATCCGTGCCGAACACGACTTCGCGATCGAGCCGGTCGATGCGGTAGATCCGGTCGAGCCGGATCTCGTCGAAGGGGTACTGGATCGGCAGGAAGCGATCGGCGCTGGCGAGGAATGTCTGGTTGATCTCGCCCCAGGAGGCGACGATGTCCTTCTTGTTGCGGCCGCGAAACTGGCGCACGATGCCGCCGCTCGCGTTGAGGTTGTTGCACAGGGATTCGAGCGACTTTTCGAACAGTTCGCCGAGATCGTGCGACAGGTTGATGCTCGACGCGACGTCGTAGAGAATCGCGAGCGAACGCGATTCGCGCGAAATGTAATCGGTGTGCTTTTGCAGCTGGATCTCGGTGTCGCGCGACAGGTTCTTGATCATGTCGCCGAGCATGTTGATGTCGCGCTCGAGTTCGGCAAAATCGCTGTCGGAGTCGAAGCGGACCTTGGCCTCGAGGTGCACGCCGCGCATCAGGTCGGCCCAGTCGCACAGGCGCAGCAGCGGTTGCAGTAATTCGCGCCAGATTTGCCAGACTAGCAGCGCCAGCAGCAGGAGTCCCGAAGCCAGCAGCCATGGCGCCCGCGCGGCGAGGGCCTGGGCGAGCGGATTCGCGGGGAAAGTCACGGCATAGAGATTCGCGGCCAGCAGCGCGAACAGGCCGAGCGCGAGCAGCAACACGCGCGCGCGGCCGCTGCGAAGCAGCCGGCGCGGTTGCTGGTCGAGCCTGACGAACCACGCGTTGAACAGGTTTGGTTTGCGCTCGAGTTGCGGGTCGAATTCGGACATCGGTGTTGCTTCGATCGGCGCCACGCCGCGGTTGCGCCAGTATACCCCGATGCCTTGCCGGGCGTCGCGTTGCGGGATTATTTCTTGCGCGGCGGGACGTAGGTCGGGTCGTTCGGATTGAGGAATATGAACTCGAAGCGGCCGGGCTCCAGCTCGACGAAATCGATCGTCATGCCGTCGGCGAGCGCCTTGCTGGTTGCCGACACGACCAGGTCGAGGCCGTCGAAATTGAGGAATTGGTCGCCCGGCAGGCGCTGCTCGTCGAAGCCCATCGCGTAGTGAAAGCTGCCGTCGACCTGTTCCTTGATCGCGACGCGCAGCGGCACCGCCCGCATGTCGCCGTCCTGCGCCGCGCGCTTGATCTGTTCGAGCGCGCTGTCGGTCAGGCTGATCATGCACCGGCCTCGCGCGCCGCGATGGCCGGCGTCGCGGCGCGCTTGCAGTCCCGCGCGAACGCGAGAAAGCGCGTGACCCACGGGTTGTCCGCGGTGTGCCGTTGATGGGCATAGCCCGCGAGCAGGTTGCGATAGACGTAGCCGTCATGGCGCCCGTCGATGCCGTTACCGCGCAGCACCTCGTAGGCATAGTGCGGGGCGTCGGAAAGTCCCTCGAGCCGCGAGTAGTGGAACTCGTGGGCGTACAGATTGCCGCCGGGCGACGCCGCCGGCCACGGGTGCGCGGCATCGATTTCGGCGAGCTCGACGTAGCCGCGGCCCTGCGAGCGCTCGCACATGACCGCGTCGGCGGGCAGCACGCCGACCATCTCGTGAACGACGTCGCGCCAGCGCAGGCTACGCGCGAGATACATCAGGCCGCCGCACTCGGCATAGGTCGGCAGGCCGTTCTCGATCGCGGCGCGGATCTCGCCGCGCAGCGCGGCGTTGGACTCGAGGGCCGCGGCATGGCGCTCGGGAAAGCCACCGCCGAGCCACAGACCGTCGAGCGCCGGCAGGCGCGTATCGCCCAGCGTGTCGATCAACACGAGCTCGGCGCCGGCGTCGGCGAAGGCTTCGAGATCGCCGGGATAGTAGAAGCCGAACGCGCGGTCGCGGGCGATGCCGATGCGCAGGCCGCGAAAATCGCCGGTCGGCGCCAGCGGCGCCAGCGGCGCCGGCAGGCTGCGCGCCTGTCCGGCGATCTCGAGCAGGCGTTCGAGGTCGACGCGGTCGCCGACCACGCGCGCGATCTGCTCGATCCGGGATTTCGCGGCGCGATCCTCGTAACCCGGAATCAGGCCGAGATGACGTTCGTCGAGTGAGATCGCCGGGTCGTTGCCGAGCGCGCCGAGGAACGGGATATCGGTATAAGCCTCGACCGCGGCGCGCAGCTTGGCCTCGTGGCGCGGGCCGCCGGTAAGATTGGCGATGACGCCGGCGATGTTTACCTCGCGGTCGAACACCTGGTAGCCGATCAACAGCGGCGCGATGCCGCGCATCGTGCCGCGCGCGTCGACCACCATGACGACCGGCGCGTGCAGCGCCCTGGCCAGCGCCGCGTTCGAATTGCTGCCGTCGAGATCGAGGCCGTCGTGCAGACCCTTGTTGCCCTCGATCAGGCACAGGTCGGCGCCCGCGCCGCGGCGGCAGTAGTCGGCCACGGTCTCGGCCTTGCCGGCGACATGGAAATCGAGGTTGTAGCACGGCCGCCCGGCGGCCATGCCGAGCCAGATCGGGTCGATGTAGTCCGGGCCCTTCTTGAAAGGCTGCACGTCGAGTCCGCGCGCGGCGAAGGCCGCGGCAAGGCCGATGCTGAGCGTGGTCTTGCCGGACGATTTGTGCGCGGCGGACAGGAACAGCGCCGCCATCTCAGGAATCCTCCGCCGCGAGCCGCTCGGGAAGGATCGGCAGCACGCGCGCCGCGAGCAGCGCGAGCAGCAGCGCGGCGGCGGCGCCGCCGAAGCCGAGCAGCCATTCCCACGGGCTCGGCAGGTACTGCCCGATAGCGCCGTCGACGAAACTGCTTTCGACCGCGTAGCCCGGAAAGATCTCGAGCGGAAAGGCCTGTCCGCCGATGACGATCACGTAGAGCAGGGCGAAGCCGCCGGCGACGACGCCGGCGCAGGCAGCGAGCAGCGCGCCGGCCGAGCCCCCGGGTCCGATCCGGTAGATCAACAGCAAGGGCACGAGACTGCCGATCACGACGTATCCGCCCCAGAACAGCAGCGGGTAGACGCCGCCGTCGCGCAGGATGAAGGCTTCGAAGGCATGGTTTTGCGGCCCGTAGAGCTTGGTCAGGTGAAACACGGCGACGAAATACAGGATCGCCAGCGTGAACAGGCCGAGCAGCCGGCGCAGGCGCTCGATCCAGGCCGGGTCGAGCTCGCGGCCGTCGAGGCGATAGATCAACAGCAGCACCGGCGCGAACAGCGCGAGGCCATAGGCGAACGACATGACGATAAACAGCGGCGCCAGCAACGCGCTGTCGTAGGCCTCGCGGGCGGCGAGAAAACCGAAGATCGAGCCGGTGCCGGTAGTCAGGATCAGGCGCCAGGCGAGCGCGATCATGCCGGCCGGGCGAGTGTAGTGCTCGAACCGGCGTTCCATCATCAGCCACAGGTAGACGGCGACGACGACGACGAAGCCGATGTAGAGAATGACGTTCCAGGCGAAAATCGATCTGAAGTTGTAGTGCGTCATCGCGATGATCAGCCGGTCCGGCCGGCCGAGGTCGAGCAGCAGGATCGCGAGGCCGCCGATCAGCAGCGCGATCGCGAGGACGCCGGAGAAACGTGCCAGCGGCTTGTATTCGCGGCGGCCGAACACCGACGCCAGCGACGCGACGTTGAGCGCGCCGGACGCGGCGACGATCAGAAATATCGCGAACACGTGCGGCAGGCCCCAGACGATCTGGTTGTTCATGCCGGTGACGTGATGGCCCTCGACATCCATGTGGTGCGCGGCGGCCAGGCCGACCAGAGTCGCGAGCGCGAGCCCGGCGAGCAGCGTCCAATAGCTTGCGCCACGCGTTCTGACCTCGAGATATCGCGCTTCCGCCATGCTAGAGCCCCCGGTAGTGCACGCCCGGATCGGTGCCGAGATCGGCCCGCAGGCGGGATCCGCCGAGCTCGCGCAGGCGCCGCGAGATCTCGCTGTCGGGATCGTTGAGATTGCCGAACAGGATCGCCTTGCGCCCGCCGCGGTTGACCGCCGCGGCGCAGGCCGGCACCGCGCGCGCGCCGTCGCGGTCGATGCGGTGCACGCACAGGGTGCAGGATTCGACCGTGCCCTTGCCGCGCGGCGCGATCGGCAGCTGGTCTTTCAGGTTCTCGTGAATGAACGAGCGCGCCTGGTACGGGCAGGCCATCATGCAATAGCGGCAGCCGATGCAGGTATGCTTGTTGACCAGCACGATGCCGTCGGTGCGCTTGAACGACGCGCCGGTCGGGCAGACGTCGACGCAGGGCGGCTCGGCGCAATGCTGGCACATCAGCGGCGCGAAGCGGACGTGGCCGCTGGCGCGGTCGGTCAGTTTGACCTTGCGGATCCACTGAGCGTCGGTGGTCGAACCGTCGCGCGCCTGCCAGCCGTGTTCGCGGGCGCAGGCGTCGACGCAGGCATCGACGTCGGCCTCGTCGAGCGCGTTGTTGTCGATCAGCAGGCCCCAGCGCGCGGATTTGTCGAGCGCGGCTGTGGCCGGGTGGGTGCGCAGCAATAGCACCCCTGGCGCGAGCGTGACTGCGGCCAGCGCCGCCGCGCCGCGCAGGAAATCGCGCCGCGCCGGGCGTACTTCGATATTGTCGAGTTCAGTCGCCATCGGCTTCGAGGCGCAGGCGCAGGGTTGCCGCGGTCAGCGCCGAATCCTGTTCGAGCGCGCCCTGCGTGACCGGTTCGTAGCCGCGGTCGGCGTGGCATTCGAAGCAGTCGATGCGTACGCTCGCGTAGGCGTGGCACCCGGCGCAGAAATGCTCCGGATTTTCGTAGCGCACGATCTTGCCGCCCGGCTGTACCGGGTTGTGGCAATCCATGCAGCCGACGAGGCTGTAGCGGCCGTCGCGGGCGCCGTCGATCACGGTCGCGTCGCGCTGGTGATCGAGCAGGTGCATGTGTTCGCGGCGCATGATCTCGACCGGCGCGACGCATTGTTCGGCGCCCGCCGGTTTGGCCGGTGTCGGCACGGGAACCCCGTCGACCGCGAGCGCGGCGCCGGCGCAGGCCGCAAGCCCCAGGAGTAAGGCAAGAAGCATCGGCGAAAGCGGGGCGATGGTGCGCATCGATCTCAGTGGTCGCCGAGCGCCATGTCGATGTAGCCGGTCGGGCAGACGTCGGCGCAGATGTGACAGCCGATGCAGCGGGTGTAGTCGGTGGCGACGTAGCGGCCCATCGTCTTCTGGTCTTTCTTGACCCGGTAGACCGCGTCCTGCGGGCAATAGATCACGCAATTGTCGCACTCGAAGCACATGCCGCAACTCATGCAGCGGCCGGCCTCGGCGACCGCCTCGTCCTCGTCGAGGCAGCGCGCGCGCTCCTCGAAATGGCCGAGCACCTGCTCGGCGTCGGGGCCGAAGGCCTCGCGCAGGTGGCGCGCCTCGTAGTTGAAGTGCGCCAGGAACAGCCGCTCCGACGAGATGATCTCGTTGGCCGCGCGGTCCTCGTAGTTATGCACCGCGAAATCGGCCTCGTTGCTGCCCCAGATCGCCTCGTGACCGAACTCAGCCGGTTCGAGGTGGGCCTCCTTGAGCTTCTCGAGCAGGTTGAAATGATGCACGTCGACCTTCGGCCGCTTGCTGAAATCCTTGCCGCCGAGAAAGCGCTCGATGCTGTCGGCCGCGACCGACGCGTGTCCGATCGCGGTGGTCAGCAGGTGCGGCTGGACGATGTCGCCGGCGACGAAGTGGCCGGGCTTGTCGGGATGCTGGTAGAACTTGTCGGCATTCATCAGGTTGCGCTCGTTGCCAAGCTCCTCGAGGCCGCCGAGATCGCCGCCCTGGCCGATCGCGGCGACGATCAGGTCGCATTCGAGCTCGAATTCGCTGCCTTCGACCGGCGTCGGTTTACCGTCCTCGAACTTGCATTTCGCCATCCTCAGCGCGGTCGCGCGGCCATTGTCGTCGACCACGATCTCGATCGGCATGACGCCGTCAAGCACGCGCACGCCCTCGCGCAGCGCATCCTCGACCTCGTGCTCGGTGGCGGTCATCTCGGCGCGTTCGAACAGCGATGTCAGGGTCACGTCGGCGCCCTCGCGCGCGGCCGCGTAGGCCGAGTCGTGCGCGGTGTAGCCGCCGACGACGAACTCGGTCAATTGCTCGTTCGGCAGCTTGTCGATTTTGCCGAGGCGGCGCGCGACCGAGACCACGTCGATCGACGTGTCGCCGCCGCCGACGCAGACCACGCGGTCGGCAGTGACCTGCAGCGCCCCCTTGTTGAAGGCTTCGAGGAAGGCGACGCCGGAAATGCAGTTCGGCGCGTCGCCATGCTCGAGCGGCAGGCTGCGGCCGCTCTGGCAGCCGATCGCCCACAGGATCGCGTCGAAATCGCGCTCGAGGTCGTCGATGCCTAGGTCGCGCCCGACCCGCGTGCCGAGGCGGGTATCGATGCCGCCGAGATCGAGAATCCGCTGGATTTCGTGGTCGAGGAATTCGCGCGGCGTGCGGTAGCCCGGGATGCCGTAGCGGAACATGCCGCCGAGTTCGTCGTGCTGGTCGA
>JAHEKJ010000045.1 GCA_024638385.1 Gammaproteobacteria bacterium
ACGCTCATCGGATCTGGCTGTCGGCGGCGGCGGCCTCGATGTGCTTGCGCCGGATATAGAATTCGCCGCTGGCGTAGGCGAGCATCATCGCCTTGTTGCAAAGCACGTTGATCACGCGCGGAATTCCCCGGCTGAACTGGTAGAGCCGCCGCAGCGCGGACGAGTCGAACAGTTCGGGGCCCCGGTATCCGGCCGAGCGAATCCGGTGCTGCAGATAGGCGCGCACCGAGCCCGGGCCGAGCGGCTTGAGTTCGTAGGCGTGCATGATGCGCTGGCGCAACTGGCGCACGCTGCTGCCGGCGAGACGCGCGTCGAGCTCGGGCTGGCCGAACAGCACGATTTGCACGAGCTTGCGCTTGCCGGTTTCGAGATTGCTCACCAGTCGCACCGCCTCGAGGCTCTCCTCCGGCAGCGCCTGCGCCTCGTCGAGCACGATGACCGTGCCGCGGCCGGCGCGCGCGCTCGCGATCAGGTAACTATTCAGGCGCTCGAGGTAGAACTCGGGTTCGACGCCGTCGTCGATTCCGAGTTCGACCAGCAGCGCGTGCAGCAGCGCGTTGCGGTTGAGGCAGGGATTGGGCACGTAAACCGTGTCGTAGTCGGATTCGAGCGCGTCGAGCAGCTTGCGGCACAGCAGGGTCTTGCCGGTGCCGACCTCGCCGGTCACCTTGATGAAGCCGTCGCCACTGTCGAGCGCGACCAGCAATACGTTGAGCGCTTCCTGGTGTGTCACCGAGCGGTAGAAGAACTCGGTGTCGGGCGTAAGGCTGAACGGCCGTTCGGCGAGACCGTAGTAGCGCTCGTACATTATTCCGACTCCGCCGGCGTCGTCTTGAGCTGCCTGACCCGGTCCGCGCTCTCGCCGATTGCGCGCGACCAGACGCGATTCTGGTCGACGACGATCGGCCGCAACAGGATCACCAGTTCGCTGCGCCGGTTGACCTTGCGTTTCTGCTTGAACAGTTCGCCGAAGAAGGGTACGTCGCTCGCGCCGGGCACGCCGGCGACGTCGTCGGTGGTGCTGTTTTGCATCAGCCCGCCGATGACGACGACCTGGCCGTTCTTCGCCTTGACGATCGAGTCCGACTCGCGCACGGTGCTGAATGCCAGCGGCAACTCGAAATCCTGGCCGCCGACGGTGATGTTCTTCAGCTGATCGGTGATCTCGCTGACGCTCGGGTGAATGTGCAGGATGACGTCGCCGTCGGCGCTGATCTGCGGCGTGACGTCGAGCGCGATGCCGGAAAAGAACGGGGTCAGCGTCAGCTCCGGGTTAGTCGTCGTACCGCCGGTGCCCGAGGTCGTCGTCGATGACACCTCGGTGACGAAGAATTCGTCCGAGCCGACCTTGATCACCGCCTTCTGGTTGTTGACCGTCGACACCCGCGGGCTCGACAGCACCTGCGCGTCGCCCTGGGTGTTGAGCAGCGTGATCAGCGCGCCGAAGGTGCTCGACGAGCTGCCGACCGCGAACAGGTTGGCGAACGGCGTATTGGATACGTCGAGACCCGAACTCACGACGACGTCGTCGGTGGGGCCGATGATCGCGCTGCCGGCGGTACCGCTGATCACGCTCGAGGTGCCGATCGAAACGTCGCGGCTGGACGAGATCGCGGCCCAGTCGATGCCCGACTGGAAGCTGTCGGAAAGCTCGACCTCGATGACCTTGGCCTCGAGGATGACCTGGCGCTGCAGAGTGTCCTGGGCGTCGCTCAGATAGGCTTCGACATCGCGCAGCTCGCCCGGCATCGCGCGCACGATGACGAGCCCGGCGTGGCGGTCGACGACCACCGAACGACCCTCGCCGCCGCCGACGATCGACGTGATGGTGGCGTGCAGCTGGGTCCAGAAATCGGCGTCGATGCGCGTGTTGACGCTGCTCGACTTCAGCGACTTGGTGCCCGACCCGTCCGACGAATCGCCGTTGCCGCCGGAGTCCCTGTCCTCGATCTGGCCGGAACTGACCGTCATCAGCGACTCTCCCGAGCGGCTGACGTTGAGGTAATCCACCGGGAAGATGCGCGACCGGATGCGCGCCGGCAAGACGACGTAGCCGGTCTCGTTTTTCTCGTACTCGTAGCCGTAGACGTTGCGCGCGAGGTTCATGACCTCGTGGACGGTGACGTTTTTCAAATCCAGCGAGATCTGGCCGCTGACGCTCGGATGGACGACCATGTTGACGTTGGTGTCCTTGACCAGGCTCATGAAGAACAGTCGCGCCGGCGCGTTCGATACCGAGATGTCGAACGCGGTCTCGTCGCGCAGGTCCTGCGCCAGCCCCGGGATGCTGACACCGCTACCAGGCAGCAAATCGTCGAGGACTTCGGCCGACGGCGGTTCGGCTTCAGGGATCTCGACCGCGGCCGCCTCGGCCAGCGCGGCATCGATGCTGGCGCGGTTGTCGGCGGCGACCTGGCGGTGCTGCGCCGACGCGCAGGCGGCGAGCAACCCGGCCAGGCCGATGATGATCAGGAGTCTGCTGCTCATGGCTTACCCTCGACCGCGCGC
The DNA here is from genome assembly GCA_024638385.1 of Gammaproteobacteria bacterium. Classification (GTDB taxonomy): domain Bacteria; phylum Pseudomonadota; class Gammaproteobacteria. The sequence continues at coordinate 2,509 of JAHEKJ010000045.1, forward strand.
TTGCGAATCACGGCCAGTTCCGGATTGAGGCTCAGTTCGACGACCTTGCCGTTTTGCACCAGCCGCGCCCGGTCGCGGCTGAGCGCGACCAGGGTCATGCCGCGGATGCGATCGCCGACCTTGAGCATCTGGTCGTCGATGATCGCGATCTTGCGATCCCGCGAAAACAGTATCGACGTCAGCTGCAGCGGTTTGGGCGCGGGCGTGGCCGTCCGGGTTTTCGCCGGCCGCGGTTCTTTCGCCCATTCCGCCTGGCGCAACTTCTTCAGCGCGAACGGCGGCGGTTGCATCGGGTCGCGCAGCTCCGCGGCCGTGGCCAGAGCGCCGACGCCGAAGAAGCCGACCGACAGCAGCAGCAAGACGGCGAGGTAAGTCGTGACGATACGCAGCATCTCAGATCCCCACCCAGGCCTTGTCCGTCGACAGCGTCGAGATCGCGAGCTTGAGCGTCACCGCGGGGTATTTTCCGCTGTTGATCTCGATTTCGTCCCACAACAGTTTCCAGTCCAGCGCCTCGAGCGACTGCACGTAGTCGAGAATGTCGAGATAGCGGCCGGCAAACTCGATTTCGAGCACGTGGCGGTAGATCGCGGGTTCGGCCTCGTCGCCGTCGGCCACCGGCAGCGCCGACTTGACCTCGCGCCGCTTGAGGCCGAGCAGTTTCAGCCGCGACTGGCCGGATACCAGCTGGTGCATCAGGCGAAACATCTTTTCCGGGTCGATCAGCTCGACCGTTTCGACCTCGAGCCGCTCTTCCACCCTGGCGAGCTCCTGCTTCAACAGCGCGAGCTCGGATTCCTTTTCGCGGTGCACGCCGCCGGCGATGCGGGCGCGAATATCGGCGACCGCCGCGCGCGTGCGCGCGACCTCGGCGGCGAGGCGTTGATTGTCGGCTGCCTGTTGCGCGAGGCGCGCGCTCTGCGGCTCGGCGTACAGGCTCCACCAGGCGAAACCGAGCGCGACCAGCATGGTCAGCGCAATCAGGCCGCGCTCGCGCATCGACAGCGCGTCGAAGCGGTCGGCGTAGCGGCGCCAGGTCTGCTTCATTTGGCCGGCCCCCGGGTCGCGATTTCGAAATCGACCTTCCATTCATGATCGCGGTCCCGGCTGACGCGGAACAGGTCGAAACGGTTGCCGACGAACACCGGCTCTTCGCTGAAGCGATCGAAATACCCGGGAACGCGCTCGGCGTCGAGCGCGCTGCCCTTGATCTGCACGAAATTCTGGCCGAACCTGATCTGGCTGAGCCAGATGTCGTCGACGTGCAGCCTCGACAGCGCGACCAGGTAGCTCGAGAATCCCTGCCCCGAACCAAAGCGATTGTCGTTGACGAAGTTGAGGATTTTTTTGCGCGCCGAAATCTGGCGCGCGGTGTATTCGATCTGGCGAACGATGCGGTCGTCGCCGAGCAGCTGTGCGAGTTCGGCGTTGGCCACGGCAAGCTCGGCCGACAGTCGCTGGCGGTCGACCTCGATCGCGAGCCGGCGCTCGGCGGCGGCGTCGAGCTGGTAGATCAACAGGAAACTCCAGCCGACGGCGACAGCCAGCAGCAGCGCGGCGGCCACCGCGACCTGGTTGGCCGACACCCACAGGCGCTTGTGGTGAAAGCGTTCCTGGTAGAGGTTGATCCGTTGAGGAATCACTGCGCGACCCCCCGCATTGCCGCGCAATAGGCGTGGAAACAGCGCGGCTCGAAATCCCGATCCCGCTCGCCGGCGCCGAAGGCGACGAACTCGATATCGAAGTTGGTCAGGTTTTGCAGGTACATCGCCATCTTTTCGGTGATGCGCTGCTGCGGAAAGATACGCAGCTCGTTGACCGCGCCCATGCCGTAGTAACTCTCGAAATAGTCGAGCGAACGCTGGATCTCGAGCAGCAGCGAATCGAACGGGCCCTGGTCGTCATCGGTAACCCCTTCGAGATCCTCTAAACCGATCTTGAAATCGCGCGACACGTACAGGTCGGTATCGTGATAGATGCCGAGCAGGCCGCTGCGTTCGGACAGCGTCAGCAACACCAGCGAGCGACCGGCGCTGGCGCGGATCAGCTCGAGGTTCGAGCGCACGAGTTCGTGGACATCGAGAGCGACCAGCTCGACCGCGCAGGCGCGCATGCTTTCGACGTAACTCTGGATCACCGCCTCGCGCGCGGCGACGACGCCGACCTGCAGCGGGTTGTTCTTGTTCGATTTCGGCATCGGGTAGCTGTCGACGACCGCGTGGGCAACGTCGTAATTGATCAGATCCTTGATCTTCCAGGTCACCGCCGGCAACAGCTCTTCGTCTTCGACCTCCGGGCGTTCGACCTGGTAGACGTCGCAGTCGTCGCTGGCGACGAGACAGACGCAGGGCGTTTTTTGCAGGCCGCGCTCGCGCACCCAGTGGCGCAGCGCATCGACCTGCGCCTGCTGACCGTCGGCGGCGACGAACTCGGTAGCGAGGATCGCGCCCGGCTGCTTGCGTCCACTGCCGACCTGCGCCACGGCAACGCCGTCGGGGAGAAAATCCACCCCGATCCGGGAATCTTTCTTCGCGCTCGAAAACAGGACCACTAATCAGCTCCGACTCATCCGGGCTTAGGCTGCAATTACCGCGCCAACACCCGGCGTTATCCTTTATCCCCCGCAAGCAAATAGCCCTTCGCTCGATTGCGCGAAAGGCAGCGGACTCCCTTCTGACGTCGATTTATTCTAGATATTTCTTAAGAAAATCGACATAACTTATTGTCACTGTTAGAAATATTAATCTATGATTGGGTTATTTCAAGTAAATAGGCGAAATAAATCGAACGATGTTCGAAATCGTCCTGTTCGAGCCCGAAATCCCGCCCAATACCGGCAACGTCATCCGCCTGGCGGCAAACACCGGTTGCCGGCTGCATTTGATCGGGCCACTGGGATTCGAGCTCGACGACAAGCAGCTGCGGCGCGCCGGCCTGGACTACCGCGAGTGGGCCAGGCTGCACCGCCACCCGAGCTTCGCGGACTTCGAAAAAGATTGTGAATTCAGAACCTTGTATGCATTCACGACGAAGGCCGAACGGTCCTACAGCGCGGTTCGTTTCGCCCCGGGCGACGCCCTGCTTTTCGGTCCCGAGAGCCGCGGCCTGCCGCCGGAAATTCTCGATTCACTGCCCGGTGACCAGAGCCTGCGGATTCCGATGGTGGCGGGGTCGCGCAGCCTCAACCTCGCGAACTCGGTCGCGATCGCGGTTTACGAGGCCTGGCGCCAGCTCGAATTCGTCACGGCCTGATCACTCGGCGCCCTGCGGCCGGCTCTCGAGGTCGCGCACCGCTTCGCGCGGCGGTTTACCCTCGCACAGCACCCTGTAGACTTCGGTCAGGATCGGCAATTCGAGCCCGAGCTGCTCGTTTTTGCGATACACCGCGCGCGCGGCGCGCAAACCCTCGACCGTCTGCCCGACCTCGATCTCGGCCTGCTCGACGGTCTTGCCCTGGCCGATGTAGAGGCCGAAGCGGCGGTTGCGGCTCTGGTCGTCGGTGCAGGTCAGGATGATGTCGCCGAGACCGGCGAGGCCCATCAGCGTATCGCGCTCGGCGCCGAGCTGCATCGCCAGGCGCATGATCTCGGCAAGGCCGCGAGTCATCAGCATTGCCCGCGTATTCGCGCCGAAGCCGAGGCCGTCGGCCGCGCCGACCGCGATCGCGAGCACGTTCTTGAGCGCGCCGCCGAGCTCGACGCCGACGATGTCGGGCGTCGTGTAGGCACGGAAATGCCCGCCGCGCAGCAGTTCGGCGAAGGTTTCGGTCGCCGCCGGATCGCTGCCGGCGCAGGCGATCGCCGCCGGCATGCCTTTGGCTACCTCGGCGGCAAAGGTCGGACCGGAGACAACGCCGTAACGATGTTGCGGCAAGCGGGCGGCAAAAATCTCGTGGAGCAGCCGGCCGCTGTCGAGATCGAAACCCTTGCTCGCCCAGAATATGACGACGCGCTCGTCGATCAACGGCCGCAGCGCGTCGAGCAGATCGGCGAAACCCTTGCTCGGGACCGCGATGAGCAGGTGAGCCGCGCCGGCGACCGCCGCGGCGAGATCGGCCATTGCGGTGATACGGTCGGATAGCGGGTAGCCGGGCAGGTAATCCGAATTCTCGCGCAACTCGGCGAGGCGCTCGATGTGTTCGCGCCTGTGACCCCAGAGCCGGACTTTGTCGTTACTGCGCGCGAGCTGGATTGCGAGCGCAGTTCCCCACGAACCCGCGCCGAGTACCGCGATCGGGGTAGCCATCGCCGCTCAGTCGCTGGCCGTCGCCTGCTCTTTCTTCGCCTTTGCCTGCTGGTGTTGCTGGTAGAGCGCGTCGAAGTTAACCGGCGACAGGATCAAAGGGGGAAATCCGCCGCGCACCGTCAGCTCGGAGATGAGCTCGCGCGCGTACGGAAACAGCACGGTCATGCACTGGCTGCCGATGAGATACTCACGCTCGGCATCGTCGAAGCCGCCGATCGCGAACAGGCCGGCTTGCTGGACCTCTATCAGGAATGCGGTCGTGTCCTGGTTCTTGATCGTCGCGGTGATCCGCAGCACGGCTTCGTAGAGGTTGTCCTGGACCTGGGTGTAACTGTTGTTGAGGTTCAGCTCGACCGCCGGATCCCAGCGCTCGAAACTGAAGGTTTCGGGCGATGCCGGCGACTCGAAGGACAAATCCTTGACGTAGAGCTTCTGGATCGAGTAGTGCTGCTTGGTTTCCTGTTGATCGGTCATCGCTAGGGTATCCGGTTATTTTTTACTCAGCGGCAAGTGCGCATCCTGCCACGCTGCAAGACCGCCGTTCAGGCTGAAAACCTTGTCGAAACCGGCCTTGGAAAGCGCCTTGCAGGCCATGCCGGAGCGCGCGCCCGTCTTGCAGTAAACCAGCAAGGTCTTGCCCTTGTGTTTGTCGAGTTCGCCGATCCGCTTGGCGAGGCCGGAAAACGGAATCTGGATCGCGCCTGCGATCTTGCCGCCCTGGACCTCGCCCGGTTCGCGCACGTCGAGCACGACCACGTCCTCGCGATTCATCAGCTGCACCGCGCTGGCCGGCGTCAGGCTGGCGAAACGCTGGGTCGCGATCTTCATCTCGTTGAAGAAAACCAGCGCGAGCAGCGTCACGAACGCCATTACCAGCAACGGGTGGTTGCCCGAAAATTCGATAATTTGATCGGTCATGGGCCGGTCGGGAGTCTAGATCTACAATGAAGTCGTCAAGATTTAACGGACGAACAGAACACTTCCTGCATCATGCCGATAAGTCGCAGCATGCGGTCGTCGCCGATGCGATAGTATACCTTGTTGGCGTCCTTGCGCGACGACAATATGCCCTTGTTGCGCAAAATTGCGAGGTGCTGCGAAATATTGCTCTGCGTCGTGCCGACGTGTTCGACGATGTGCTGCACGCAGACCTCGTCGTGGCCGAGCGTGCACAGGATCTTGAGCCGCAACGGGTGCGACAGCGCCTTGAGCGAGCGCGACGCGATCTCGATGTCGGCGGCGCGCACGAGCAGCTCCGGCTTTGCGGGGGATAGCGCGGCGTCAGATTTCATTTGCGAAAACGTATTACCGAACGTTAATATTAGCGGCCGATTATGATCAATTCCCTGTTGCCTGTCCACCCGATCCGCGCTCTGCTGGCGCTCGGCGTCGCGCTGATGCTGGCCGCGCCAGGCCTCGCCGACGACCGCGCCGAGCGCGAGCAACGCCTGCGCGCGCTGCAACAGCAAATCGAAAAACTGACCCAGGCGATGGAGGTCAAGGAAGACAGCAAGTCGCGTTACATCAATCAGCTCAAGTCGATCGAGCGCGACATCGGCGAGGTCAACCGCAAGATCCGCGCGCTCGGGCGGCGCATCTCGGCGAAAAAGAACGAGCTCGGTGAATTGCGCGCCACCCGGCTCGCGGCGCAGCGCAGACTCAGCCGGGAGAGCGACATCCTCGCCGAGCAGGTTTACGTCGCCTTCACGCTCGGCCGCGAAGAGAAGGTCAAGCTGCTGTTCTCGCAACGCGATCCCGCGCGGCTGCAACGCAACCTCGTCTACTATCAGTACTTCTCCGACGCCCGCGCCGAGCTGATCGGCCAGGTTCGGCAAAACATCGACGAAATCATCGCGACCGAGAAACTGATCCGCGAGGCGCGGCGCGATCTCGAGAAAAGCCAGCAAGCGCTCGAGTCGCAGAAGACGAGCCTCGGCCGCGATCTCGGCAAGCGCAGGAAAATCATCGCGTCGCTCGACTCGCAGCTCGAGAAACAGGGCGGCGAGCTGGCCCGACTTCGGGACGAGGCCGCGCAACTGCAAAACCTGATCGACTCGATCCAGCAAATCCTCGACGACGCGCCCGAGGAAGACATCGCCCGCGAAGCCTTCGCCGCGCGCCAGGGCAAGCTCGCGTGGCCGGTCGACGGCAAGCTGCGCCGCCTCTACGGCCGGCGCAAACCGCGCTCGGACCTGCGCTGGCAGGGCGTCGTCATCGAGGCCGAAAACGGCAGCGAGGTGCGCGCGGTGTCGCACGGCCGCGTCGCTTTCGCCGACTGGCTGCGCGGCTTCGGCAACCTCATCATCATCGACCACGGCGACGCCTACCTGTCGCTCTACGGACACAACGAATCGCTGTTCAAGTCCGCCGGCGACTGGGTCGAGGTCGGCGAGGTCATCGCGAGCGTCGGTTCGAGCGGCGGACAGCCGCGGCCGGCGCTTTACTTCGAGATCCGCAAGCGCGGCAAGCCGCAGAACCCGACCGCGTGGTGCAGTTCGGCCAACAATTTCGCGGCCGGTTGAGCCGCCGTGCAAATGCCTGAATCAGCTGTAAAAGTCGCCGGATTGGCGTAGAATCTGGCCTTCTCGGCCGCATCTTTACGATCGATTACAACTTCTCTCAGCCGAACTGGTCTACAATTAGCAGTCTGAATCGACCGACGCGCACCATCGGAGATACGAATGTTACACAAACTACGAACGTCCACCTGGTTTCTGAGCGGCATTCTGCTCGGCCTGTTCCTGGCGGTGGGACACAGCGTTTACGCGCTCAAGGAAAGCGACGAAATCCCGTTCGAGGAATTGCAGGCCTTCACCGAGGTGTTCTCGCGGGTCAAGACCGATTACGTCGAAACGGTCGACGACAAGAAACTGATCGAGGATGCCATCCGCGGCATGCTGAACGGGCTCGACCCGCATTCGGCGTTTCTCAACACCACCGAATTCAGCGACCTCAAGATCGGCACCACCGGCCAGTTCGGCGGACTCGGCATCGAGGTCGGCATGGAGAACGGTTTCGTCAAGGTCATTTCACCGATCGACGACACGCCGGCCTCGCGCGCCGGCATCCAGGCCAGCGACCTGATCATCAAGCTCGACGAGAAGTCGGTCAAGGGCATGACGCTCAACGAGGCGGTCAAGCTCATGCGCGGCAAGCCGAACACCGACATCGAGCTGACCATCGTCCGCGAGGGCGAGCCACAGCCGCTGGTCATCAAGATCACGCGTGAAATCATTCGCGTCAAGAGCGTCAAGAACCGCATGCTCGAGCCCGGTTACGGCTACGTCCGCATTACCAATTTCCAGTCGCGCACGACCACCGACCTGCTCAAGGCGGTTTCCGACATGCAAAAAAAGGAGCGCCTCAAGGGCCTCGTACTCGACTTGCGCAATAACCCGGGCGGCGTCCTCAACGGCGCGGTCGGCGTCTCCGACGCTTTCATCGACAACGGCCTGATCGTCTATACCGAGGGCCGTATCGACGACTCGAGCCACCGCTACGTCGCGACCCCCGGCGACAGCCTGAACGGCGCGCCGCTGGTCGTGCTGATCAACGGCGGCTCGGCCTCGGCCTCGGAAATCGTCGCCGGCGCGGTGCAGGACCACAAGCGCGGCATCATCATGGGCACCAAGTCCTTCGGCAAGGGCTCGGTGCAGACGATCCAGGAACTGCGCAACGGTTCGGCGGTCAAGCTGACGACCGCGCGCTACTTCACGCCCAACGGGCGGTCGATCCAGGCCAAGGGCATCGATCCCGACATCGTGCTGAGCACGGTGCGCCTGTCGGAGAGCGACGAGAAGGCTCGCTCGACCTACTCCGAGAACGACCTCGACGGCCGCCTCAGCAATCCCAACGGCGACCTCGACGAAACCTCGGGCGAAGGCGAAACCGAAACCCTCGCGCAAAGCGATTTTCAGTTGTTCGAAGCGCTGAATCTGCTCAAGGGCCTGAACATCCTGAGCGGCATCAACAACGGCTAACCTCCGATGAAGTACCTCTGGCTGCTCGCCCTGATCGCGGCCACGGCCTCGGTGCAGGCCGGGCAGCGGTCATTGCTGGCGCTGGTCATCGACGACCTCGGTTATTCGCTCGATCACGGCATGCGCGCTATCGAGCTCGAAGGGCACCACACCTACGCGATCCTGCCCGGTACGCACTACGGACTCGAACTGGCGCGGCGCGCGCATGCCCTCGACAAGGAAGTCATCCTGCACCTGCCGATGCAGTCGATCGGCGCGGCGTCGAAACGCGAACCCTACGCGCTCAACGAAGCGATGGACGAGAACGAGCTGACCGCGCAGGTGCATGACCTGCTCGCGCGAATTCCGTTCATTCGCGGCGTCAACAATCACATGGGCAGCCACCTGACCGAATTCGATTTCTTCATGCGCCCGGTCATGGACAGCATTCGCGGCTACGATTCGCGACTCTATTTTCTCGACAGCCGCACCTCGCCGCGCAGCGTCGCCTACGCCGAGGCGCGCGAAGCCGGCCTGCGCTCGATTACGCGCGACGTGTTTCTCGACGACGATGCCAGCCGTGAGTCGATTCGGCTGCAGGCGCGGATCTGGCTCGAGCGCGCGCGCGAGCGCGGCTCGGCGATCGCGATCGGCCACCCGCTGGCGGAGACGCTCGACGTCATGAACGAGTTTCTGCCGCAGGTGCGTGACGAGTTCAGGTTCGTGCGGGTCTCGGAGCTGATCGAGATTCGCCGGCAACAGGACGTTTCCGCGGATCGGCGCGAATCGCCGTCGGCGTGGCTGCCGGGTTTACAGCGGCGGACGTCGATAGCCGCCGAGTAAGGCCTCGATCCGTATCGCGAGCGCGAGCGCGACGTCCTCGCACCACGGCGGCGCGACGATCTGCACCCCGACCGGCAAGCCGGCCGCCGATTCGCCGGCGCGCACGACCGCGCCCGGCCAGCCGAGTAAATTAAAGACCTGCAGGTAACTCCAGTCGTCGAAGCTGTCGGCGTGCGACGCGCGGTGCGGCCGCGCGAGCGCGAACGACGGCGGGCACAGGATCGCATCGTAATCCGTAAAAAAACCGAGCGCACGGCTGCGCGCGTCGTCGATCGCCTCGAGGAGCGCCGGGTCGACGCAGTTGGCGGTCGCGAGCCCGGCGTCGGTCAGATAGCCGTCGAGCTCGGAACTCGGCACCTCGGTGCCGTAGCGCTCGAGCAGCCGCCGGATGTAGCCGGCGCTGGTGGTTTCGCGAAACTGCGTCGTCAGGTCGACCAGGTGGCGCATGCCGGGCAGACATTTTCGCTCGAGGCGCAAGCCGTCGCGAGCGAGAGCCTCGGCAGCCGCGGCGACGACCCGGCGAACGTCGTCGGCCGGCGTGATGATGCCGTTGTCGTCGTACCACGCGATTCGAAGCGCCGTCACGTCGACCGCCGCCGGTTCGCCGAGCGGCACCGGCACGATCGCCGGGTCGCGCCCGTCGGGGCCGCAAATCAGCGGCAGCGCGAGCGCGAGATCCTCGACGTAGCGCGCCATCGGCCCGATCTGGGTCAGCGCGTCGAGCACGCCGCCAAAGGGCACGATATGACCGCTGCGCGGCGTGCGCCCGGCGGTCGGCTTGAGCCCGGCGATGCCGCACAGATGCGCCGGCTCGCGGATACTGCCGCCGGTATCCGAGCCGAGCTCGAGCGCGGCGCCGCCGCTGGCGACGATCGCGGCCGCGCCGCCGCTGGACCCGCCCGGGCTGCGTTCGGGATCGAACGGATTGCAGCTGCGGCCGTAGATCAGGTTGTTGGTCTCGCCGCTGAAGGTCAGCTCCGGCGTGTTGGACTTGCCGAGCAGCACCGCGCCGGCCGCGCGCAGCCGCGCAACCACCGGCGCATCCTGCGCCGGCACGAAGTCCTTGCGACCGAGCGTGCCGCCGGTCGAGACGATACCCTCGGTGTCGAGCGAATCCTTGAGCGTGATCGGCACGCCGTGCAGCGGCCCGACGAACTCGCCGCCGGCGGCCAGGCGATCGAGCGCGTCGGCCTCGGCGCGAGCGCGTTCGGGCACCAGCTGGACGACCGCATTGATTCGCGGGTTGACCGAATCGATGCGCGCCAGGCAGGCGTCGACGATTTCACGCGCGCTGATTTGTCGTTGGCGCACGGCGGCGGCGATGCGGCTCGCCGAGGCGAAGATGAGGTCGGACATGGCGCCGATTATCGGCGCGTCAGTCGGGATTATCCAGCCTCGATTTGGCGCTCGGGAAACGCGCGACGAACTGCACGCCGCGCACGTCGAGCGGCGCGAAGCGCAGGCTCGACGAACGTTTGCGGTTGCCGATGTCGATGACCCAGTGCGGCATGATCGGATTGGCGTCGTCGAGATGGGTGCTCGACTCGCCGGGGGCGAGCGACGACAGCAGCTGTGGCTTGCGCCGCGCCTCGGAGCCGATCTCGACGCTTGCCACCGGTGACGCGAAGGACCATTCGATCTTCTTGCGCGCCGGCTCGCCGTCGTCGTCGAGGCGGCATGCCGGCTTGCCGTCGACATCGACCAGGTCGATGCGATGCTTGTGCAGCTCGCCGTTGACCAGCTTGATGCTGAGCGCGTATTCCTGCTCGCGAATCTCGACGTTCCTGAACGCGACCACGCCCTCGAAGCCCTTGGCGATCTCGTTGACGAAATACAGGCCGAGGCCCTTGCCGTGGTGCTCGCGAATGCGCCGCGAAGAAAAGCCGAGCTGGTAAATCTTGTCCTTCTCGTCCTCCGGGATCCATGGCCCCCGGTTGTAGACCCTGACCTCGACGTCGCCGTCGAGTCGCGCGAGCACGATGCCGACCCGCGTGTAGCGCCCGGCGTATCCCTTTTGCCCCGAGTAGAACAGCGCATTGTTGAGCAGGTTTTCGAGCAGCAGCACCATGTGGTTCTCGTTGCCGAGCATCTCGGCGTCGGCCTCGAGCTCGATGCGGAACCGGTCGTCGCCGAGCGCGAGCGGCAGCTTCCAGTCGTCGTCGAGCCGCAGGTCGTCGGGATTCTCGGTGATCGGCAACAGCGCGCGCCTGAGTGCGTGGCTCATCATGAAGGTCGGCCGGAACGGCGACGGTTCGTCGCCGGCGCCACCGCCGTGCAGCAGCGACTGGAAGTAATGCTCCTCGCAATCGTAGATCCGGTTGGCGACGTGCAGCGCGAGATTGTCGGTGGTCGACAGGTCGAGCAGGTCCCACAGGTAGAGCAGGCCGGCGGCGGCGTCTTCGTACTGGCGACGCTCTTCGGGAGCGCAGCCGGCGAGCGCCTGCTTCAGCGCGGTCTGCGCCTTGTCGTAACTGATGACGCCGTTGTGGCGCACCTCGGAGGCGATATTCTTGAAGTGCAGGAATTTTTCGTCGTACTCGATGTATTCGAGCAGGCGCTCGCTGATGAACATCTTGAGCTTGTCGGCGTGATCCGAGTAGGTGCGCGCGCGCGTGCCGAGCTCGCGCCGCGTCTCGAACAGTTCGTCGAGGCGCTGCTGGAACTGGCGCAACTGCGAGCGGCTGCGCGCGCTCGATTGCAGGTAGAGCCACACGTCGAGGAAGACCAGCAGCAGCAACGCGGCGATGCCGATCAGCAGGTTGTCAGGCGACTGCAGCGGCGGCGGCAACGCATCCGGCGGCAGGATCCCGCGGTTGGCGAGCACGAATTGCCAGGCGACGAGCGCGAGCGCGAGCAGCATGCTCGGCCACGGGTAGTGAACTCGGGCGAGGCGCATCGGTTTCACGTTACTTCGGCGGTTTCCAGAAATAGGCGCCCTCGTCGCCGAGCGTGACGATACCCTCGCCGGCATTGCAGCGCGCGGTGAATACGCCATCGCCGTCCTCGACCGCGTCGAAGGCGCGGCGCAGCGTCTTGATGTGCTGGCGATAGCTGGCGTAGGAGAACTTGTCCGGATCGAGGTCGAGGCGTTCGGCGATTTGCTCGGCGGACAGCGGCCGCGGCGAAGCCTCGACCAGCTCGCGCAACAGCTTGCGCGGCGTCGGCGCGAGCGGCCGGCGGGTATTGCTCGGGTTCATCAGCCGCTGCCCCTTCCAGTAGACGTTCCAGGTATTCAGGTCGATCACGAGCTCGCCGCTGGTCACGAGGTTGCCGGCGCCGGCGTCGTCGCTGTCGATGGAGCGCTGCCGCAGCACCGCGCGAATCCGCCAGCACAGGACCTGCTCGACGTTGTTCTGGTGCTTGGCGATGAAATCGGTCGCGGCGAATTGCTCGAGCGCGTCACGCTCGATCTCGGTGCCGGCGTGCTCGGACAGGTAGATGATCGGCACCTGCGGCCACTTCTTGCGCAACGCGTTGGAGACCGTGAAACCGGCCTGGTCGTTGCCGTTCATGCGCGCGTCGAGCAAGGCGACGTCGGGCGCCTCGTCATCGCCGCAAAGCGCGATCTTCTGGCGCGCGGCCTCGGCGAAGTTGTAGATCGCGAGCGTGTTCGGCCGGCCGTCGAAATCCTCGGCCTCGAGTACCGGCGTGAACTTGCGAATCCAGTGGGACTGGTCTTCAACCCAGAAGATCAGCGCCATGGGAATCCCGAAAAATGCTTGGTTTTCATAGACCTGGCCAGAAATTACGGTTTGCGCGGCCCGCCCGCGCGGCGGCGAAACGTGAGCCGGTTCAAACTTTGCCAACCGTTTACCCCTGATTTAAGCGGATTTTGCCGGCTTTTCACCGATTTTTCACAGCCCCTGCTTACATTCACGTCATGATTCACAAAAACAAGGTATTTCAAATGCTTAGCGAACTGCCCCGGGTCATTTCGGCAACCGTTTGCATCGCCATCATCCTTTGGCACAGCGGCTTCTACGCCCGCCGATTCGGCTGGGACGTCGCGAGAAAGGCTTTTCTGCTGCGCTACTCCGCGCTGATCAAGAAGCCCCGCCACCAGAGCTGAGGCGCCGACGGCGCCAAATTGGGCTCGCAATCCGGTGAATGGCATCTATGCTCATTAACTCTCAACAGGAAGAAAATCCAGGAAAAGCACCATGAACAGTTTTTACATTTTACCAGACATGCCCGGCGTCTCGATCGCGGTATGGGTCGTAGCGAGCATGATCTTTCTGTTCCTCGCCAGGGAACCCATGCACAAGATGATTCACGCCTGCTCCGACGCCACCGCCGGCGGCTTGCGCAAGCTCGCCACGTGGATGAAGCAGACCGCGGAAGCCATGCGCGAAAAGGACCGCAAGGTCCTGCTCGAGTCCGGGGTCGCCAAGATCCAGGGCGAGATCGTGCAGGAGTTCCATAAGATCGACATGGCCAACACCAAGGCTCTCGACGGTTACCCGAAACTGCAGCTCAAGCTCGACGAGAACATCAGCAAGATCGAGCGCGACTACCAGGACTGCGGCCAGGTTTCGCCGCAGGCGCCCGGCTGGAGCGAGGTGATCGAGGCGATCGGCCGCGCGCAGGGCTCGACCAACGACCGCATCATCGAAAACATGCTTAAAGAGATTCACAAGTCGGCGGTCGACGGCGAGAAGAAGGCGATTGCCGAATTCCGCGACGCGACCGGCAAGCGGCACAAGATCCTGAACTCGATGGCTCCGATGTGGAAGCGCATCGAGAAGCTCTGCAAGGAGATCAGCTCCAAGGTCGAACGGGTCATGGAGAACAGCCGCAACATCGAAAAGTACATGGCGCGCTACGAGAAGATCGCCGCGGCCGAGCCCGAGTCGATCGACATGCTGTCGTCGAAGGTCACCAAGCTGTTCATCATTTCGCTGATCGTAATTTTCGTCGGCCTGGTCGGCGCGTTCATCAACTTCAACCTGATTGCGCTGCCGATGTCCGAACTGGTGCCCGCGGGCGTGCGCGTCGCCGGCATGCAGGTTTCCGAGGTCTCCGCGCTCGTCATCGTCGCGCTGGAACTGGTCCTCGGCATCTTCATGTTCGAGGCGATCGGCGTGACCCACACCTTTCCGCAGATCGCGAACATGACCAGCGGCAAGCGCAAGATCATCCTGTTCGGCTGCCTGATCGGACTGCTGTTCCTGTCTAGCGTCGAGGCGTCGCTGGCGATACTGCGCGAACACCTCGCCGAGGCCAAGACCGCGCTCGACATCAGTCTCGCCGGCGAATCCGCCGCGAGCGCGTCGAACAACAACTCGCAGATCACCGTGATCGGACAGGCGGCGCTCGGCTTCGTACTGCCGTGGATCCTCGCGGTCATCGCGATTCCGCTCGAGATGTTCATCGAGGCCAGCCAGCACGCGTTCGCGCGTTTCTACACGATCCTGATCACGCTGCTGTGCCACCTGTTCACCGCGATCGCTTACCTGGTCGAGGGCTTGTTCAACATCCTCGTGCACGTGTTCGATATCTACATCATTATCCCGGTGCAGATCGCGAGCCTGTTCAACGGCAAGCACGGCGGCAAGAGCGTCAGCGCGTCTTAAGCGAGGAATCGGAAATGGACAATAAAATCAAGACCGGCCTGCTGGCGCTGACCCTCGCGGCCGCCGCCGCGGGCTGCAGCGACAGCAAGGATTTCGAAACCTCGTACTGCGCGCTGATCGACATTTCCGGCACCTACGCCGGCGAGAAGGCCACCGTCGTCAACACCGTCAAGGCCGGCATCGTGCCGGAAATGATCCCCGGCGACAGCCTGTTCTTCGTGATGATCGATTCGAACAGTTACCACGAGAGCAACCTCGTGACCAAACTGACGCTCGATTACCGGCCGACCAAGGCCAACAGCCAGAAGCTCGAGGTGGCGCAGAAGCTCGACGAGTTCAGCCGCGGCAAGGATCGCTCGCGGATGACCGACATCAGCGGCGCGATGATGCTGTGCGCGGACTACCTCAAGGCGACCGGTTCCGGAACCCAGATCATCTTCGTCTTCAGCGACATGAACGAAGAACTGCCGTCCGGCGTCAAGCGAAACTTCGCAAAGGACGAGTTCGACGGCATCGACATCGTCGCGATGAATATCATCAAGCTCAACAAGGACAGCGCCAACCCGGAGGTTTACCGCAAGCGCCTCGATAAATGGAGCAAGCGCACGACCGCGTCGGGCGCGCGCAGCTGGAACACGCTGCTCGACGCGACCAAGATCCAGGAGTACATCCTGCAGGTCAAGTCGTAGGCGCGCTCGAATCCTTTCCTGATTTTCCTCTTGTTTGAGCCCCGCCCCGGCGGGGCTTTTTTTTACCGGCGCGGACCAGGACCGGCAAGCGGGAACGCCCGGAATCGCTCTCCCGGTTCAGCGCGCTACCGGCAAACCGCTTGACAGCCGATGCGCGGCCGCGACAATTAATGGTCCGCGGCGCTCGCGCCACTATCCGGAAAAAATCCTGTGTCCATGCGAAAATCGACCCCGTTGCTGGTCCTGATCTCGCTTTGCCTGGCGGCGCCTGGCGCCGCGCGCGCCGAGCACGAGGCCGATCACCGCTACCAGGTTCGCGGTTTCGTGCTCGACGCCGACCGGAAGGCGCTCGCCGGTCGCGAGGTCGTCATCTCGAGCGGCGGCGCCGTGCTCGCGAGCGCGCGTACGGATTCGAGCGGTTACTATTCGCTGCATTTGCACCTGCACAACGAAGACAGGGGCCGCCTGCTGCAACTTCGCACCGGTCCGTCCCGGGGCGAGATCCGGGTCACATTCGATCCGCAGGACCGATCGACCGCCCGCAACCACGACGCCAATTTCGTCGGTAACGAGCTTGTCGAAGGCAGCCTGGGTCGCTGGCGCACGCCACCCTGGCTGTATGCGCTGGCCGCCTTCGTCGCGCTCGGCGCGACCCTGGTATTTCTCGAAAAGCGGCGCCGACGCAGGCTGCGACAGCAGCACCCCCAACATGCCGCGCAAAGGACGCCGCCGGCACGCGGGCGGAACAAGAAACGCCGCAAAAAACGTTGAGCACGGGCAGCCCGCACGCCACCCGCCGGGGCGGACGGCCGCGTCGGCCACGCACGGACCGGGGACCGGCGAAAAAAACTTGACCTGTAAGTAGCACACAGGTTGTAGTTTACCCCTCAGTCTTCACTTATCGTTCACCGGGAGCTGCGACATGCTGACCGTCAACCAACTCGCCACCCGCGCCGGCGCACCGGCCCACGTGGTGCGCTATTACACGCGCATCGGCCTGCTGCATCCCGCGGCGCAACGCGCCAACGGCTACCGCCTGTACGACACGAAAGATGCGTCGCGGCTACGCTTCATCCGCCTGGCCAAGCACCTCGGCTTCACGCTCAGGGAGATCGACGAGATCATCCGCCACGCCGATATCGGTGAATCGCCTTGCGCCGACGTGCGTCGCATCATCCAGCAACATATCGCCGAGAACCGGGCCCGGATCGACGAAATGCAACGCCTGCAAGACCGCATGGAGGGAGCGCTCGAGCAATGGAAATCGATGCCCGACGGGGTGCCCGACGGTCACAGCGTGTGCCACCTGATCGAATCCTTCGATCCCGAAGACCCGCGCTAACCAACCGGACGCCCCTCGATGGAACAGGCTCACAGTAAAAAATCCGCGGCCACGCCGGTCGCTACCTCGATCGATCCGGTCTGCGGCATGACCGTCGACTCCGACGGCGAGCATCGCCACGAGCACGGCGGCGTCGAATTCCGTTTTTGCAGCAAACACTGCGTCGACAAGTTCGCCACCGACCCGTCGCGATACCTCGGGCCCGGTGCCGATATCGACCCGGTCTGCGGCATGACCGTCACGGCCGACAGCCCGCACCGCCACGTGCACCACGGCATCGAGTTCCGCTTCTGCTGCGCGTCGTGCCGCGACAGGTTCAGCCAGGACCCGGCGCGAATTCTTGCCGGCGACGACGAACCCGAAGTCGTCGAAGGCGCAATGTACACCTGCCCGATGGACCCCGAGATCGTGCAGGACCATCCCGGCAGCTGCCCGATCTGCGGGATGGCCCTCGAGCCGATGGGCGTGCCGCTGGCGACGACGCGCGTCGAATACACCTGCCCGATGCATCCCGAAATCGTGCGGGACGAGCCGGGCAGCTGCCCGAAATGCGGCATGGCGCTCGAACCGCGCACGGTAAACGTCGAGGAAAAGAACGCAGAGCTGATCGACATGAACCGGCGTTTCTGGATTGGCGCCGCGCTGACCTTGCCGGTGTTCGTGCTCGCGATGCTGGCCGACATGGCACCGGGCCTGCTGCCCGATGGCCTGGCAATGAAAACCGCGCAATGGATCCAGTTCGCGCTCGCGACGCCGGTCGTGCTGTGGTGCGGCTGGCCGTTCTTCGAGCGCGGCTGGCTGTCGATCCGGACGCTGAACCTGAACATGTTCACGCTGATCGCGATCGGCGTCGCGGTCGCGTGGAGCTACAGCGTCGTCGCGTTGCTGGCGCCGGGCATCTTTCCGCCGAACATGGTGCACGCCGACGGCACGGTCGCGGTTTATTTCGAGGCGGCCGCGGTGATCACGACGCTCGTGCTGCTCGGCCAGGTGCTCGAACTGCGCGCGCGCGGCCAGACCAATGCCGCGATCAAGCTCCTGCTCGGGCTCGCGCCGAACACCGCGCGCATCGTCCGCGACGACGGCAGCGAAGAAGACGTACCGCTCGATCAGGTCCGGCCCGGCGACATCCTGCGCGTGCGGCCCGGCGAAAAGGTGCCGGTCGACGGGATCGTCACCGAAGGTAGCAGCGCGGTCGACGAGTCGATGGTGACCGGCGAACCGATCCCGGTCGAGAAGACCGCCGGCGCGCGCCTGATCGGCGCGACCGTCAACGGCACCGGCAGCCTGCTGATACGCGCCGAGAAAGTCGGCGCCGACACGCTGCTCGCGCAGATTGTCAACCTGGTCGCCGAGGCGCAGCGTTCGCGCGCGCCGATCCAGAAACTGGCCGACGTCGTCGCCGGCTACTTCGTGCCGGCGGTGGTCGCGGTCGCGGTGCTGGCGTTCGTCGCCTGGTACACGTTCGGACCCGAGCCGCGACTCGCACTCGCCGTAGTCAACGCAGTCGCGGTGTTGATCATCGCCTGCCCGTGCGCGCTGGGCCTCGCGACGCCGATGTCGATCATGGTCGGCACCGGTCGCGGCGCGATGCTCGGCGTGCTGATCAAGAACGCCGAGACGCTCGAGGTCATGGAGAAAATCGACACGCTGGTGGTCGACAAGACCGGCACGCTGACCGAGGGCAGGCCGCGGCTGGCTGCGGTGCAGGCGACCGCAGGCTTCGACGAGGACACGGTTTTACGTCTGGCGGCGAGCCTCGAACGCGGCAGCGAACATCCGCTGGCCGAGGCGATCGTGCGCGACGCCGAGGCGCGCGACCTCGAACTGGCAAAGGCCGGCGACTTCGAATCGATCACCGGCCAGGGCGTCCGCGGCCAGGTCGACGGCCGCGCGGTCGCGCTCGGCAACCGCAAGTTGATGCAGGCGATCGGCATCGAAACCGGCGAGCTCGAGACGGCCGCCGAGGCCGGCCGCGGCGAAGGCCAGACCGTCATGTACGTCGCCCTCGACGGCCGCGCCGCGGGCCTCGTCGGCGTGGCCGACCCGATCAAGGAGTCGACTGCCGAAGCCATCGACGCGCTGCACGCCGACGGCGTCGCGATCGTCATGCTGACCGGCGACAACGCGACAACCGCGCGCGCAGTCGCCGCGAAGCTCGGTATCGATCGAGTCGAAGCGGAGGTTTCGCCCGACGAAAAAGCGAATATCGTCAAGCGCCTGCAGGCCGAAGGCCGCATCGTCGCGATGGCCGGCGACGGCATCAACGACGCGCCGGCGCTGGCGCAGGCGCAGGTCGGCATCGCGATGGGCACCGGCACCGACATCGCGATGGAAAGCGCCGGCGTCACGCTGGTCAAGGGCGACCTGCGCGGCATCGTGCGCGCGCGCCGCCTGAGCCGCGCGACCATGCGCAACATCCGCCAGAACCTGTTCTTCGCTTTTATCTACAACTCGCTCGGCGTGCCGGTCGCGGCCGGCGTGCTCTACCCGTTCTTCGGCCTGCTGCTGTCGCCGATGATTGCCGCCGCGGCGATGAGCTTCAGCTCGGTATCGGTTATCGGCAACGCGCTGCGCCTGCGTCGCGTCCGAATCTAGCGGCGCGCGGCGCGTTTTGCGCGCGCGCTACTTTGTGGTAGGTTGCCGGTTTTTCGAGCCCGAGCGAAGCGTGTTCTACAAGACCAGCGAACCCCACGGCCTGCCCCACGATCCGTTCAAGAGCTGCGTCGTGCCGCGGCCGATCGCGTGGGTCACGTCGATGCATCCCGACGGCACGATCAACCTCGCGCCCTACAGCTTCTTCAACGCGCTGGCGAGCGACCCGCCGCTGGTGATGATCTCGTTCAACGGTTACCACGCACACGGCGGCGAGAAGGATACGCTGGCAAACATCAAGGCAACCGGCGAATTCGTAATCAACATGGTGCCGCTCGCGCTCAAGGACGCGATGAACGTATCGACCGCGAACGTCGCCCACGACGTCGACGAACTCGCGCTCGCCGGGCTCGCCACCGAGCCGGCCGAGCTGGTCAGGCCACCGCGCGTGCGCGAGGCGCCGATCCACCTCGAGTGCGTGCTGCAACAGGAAGTCGAGCTGCCGTGCACGCTGCCCGACAGTATCAACCGGATGGTGATCGGCCACGTGCTCGGCGTGCACATTCGCGACGAGGTGCTAAACGAAGGGCTGGTCGACCTGACGCGAATCAAGCCACTCGCGCGACTCGGCTACATGGAGTACACCGCGGTCGACGGCGTGTTCGTGATGCGCCGGCCATCCGAGGCCGACGTAATGAAACGCTAGTCGGGATTGTCGCGCTCGAGCCGCGCGACGAAACCCTCGGGCAAGTCGTCGCGATAGCGCGCCAGCCCCTGCTCGAGAAAATGCTCGCGCATCGGACGACCGTTGCCGGTCAGCGCGCGCATTTCCGCCTCGGGTGTCGACTTCTCCGCTTCCGGCCAATGCCCCGGCTGCGGCCCTTCGCCCTCGGCGGCGACCGCAAGCGGGTCATCCTCGGTGATCGCCGGCATTCGCGCGAGCTGCATGAATTGCCAGGTCGCCTCGAGCGGGATGTTGTTGTGCGGGTCGTAGAAATAGATCGACCAGAAGATGCCGTGGTCGACCGCGCCCTCGACCTCGATGCCGGCGGCTTCGAGCCGATCCTTGAGGGCATAGAGTTCGTCGCGGGTTTCAACCGTGAAGGAAACGTGATCGAATCCGCGTGGCTCGCTCGTGCGATCGCCGGGAAACTTGCGGTTCATGACCGTGGCGCCGTCGTACTCGAAGAACGCGACGTGGGTTTCGCCGTCCGGAAACTGGAAGAAGTAGTGGCGATAGCCGTCGTGGCCGATGCCGGCGCTGAGCCTGAGTCCCAGCAGATCGCGATAGAAACGGATCGTCGCGGTCATGTCGTCGGTGATGAAAGCGAGGTGATTGATTCCCTTGAGCGTCATGTCGGCGTCTCCGCGGCCTCGAAGCCGCTTACTATAAACCCGCGCCTGATCGAAGTCACCGGGTCCCGTAATCCCGTCCCGGCGGTACCGTATGACGGTCCCATATTTTTATTAGTTGCCAAGCGAAACTAATTATATAATCTCGTCAGACCCATGCAGGGTCCGGAACAAGAATCAAAATCAATGCCGGTGATTACGGTCAACGCTTCCGGGCTCCCGCGACAAAGGCGCGTCTGCGCAGGAGGAGTCTCATGAAACAATACCTGAACAAGTTCGGCTTCGTGGTCCTGGTCGCGACCATCCTCAACCTGGTTCTGATCGCAGCGATCCGGGCGGACGACGATAGCGATATCGAACGCATCTTCTTCTTCGGCGACAGCCTGTCCGATACGGGCAACATCTTCGCCCTGACCGGCCAGGTCACGCTGCCGCCGTGGCCGCTGATCCCGTCGGCACCGTACGATTTCGGCAAGGGCGTGCAGTTTTCCGACGGGCCTACCTGGCCGCTGCACTTCGCCAGGCGTCTCGACACCCGCCGTTCGGGCGAGGCGTCGCTGTACGACCCGGGCAGGAACGGCAACTATGCCTTCGGCGGCGCACGGGTGAGCACCGGCCTTGCCGATCCGACCTCGGGCGCGTCGCAGGTCGAGCGCTACCTGGCCGATTTCGGCGACGAAGCGGATGACGACGAAACGCTCTATGTCCTCCAGTTCGGCGGCAACGACCTGCGCGACGCCCTGCTCGACCCGCCGAACGCGTTCGCCATCACGGGCCAGGCCGTCGAGGCGAAGCTCGCGCTGATCGGGCAACTGCACGCGGCCGGCGCGCGTCATTTCCTGGTTGCCAACGTGCCCAACCTCGGGCGGGCCCCGGCGATCAATTTCATCGGCGCGGCCGCGCCGGCCACCGGATTGAGCATGATCTACAACGGCCTGCTCGAGGCCGGGTTGCAATCCCTCGAAGGGCCGGAAGGCCTCGACGGCGTCCGCATCGATCGGCTCGACCTTTTCGGCTTCCTCGAGAGTATCGCCTCCGATCCGGCGGAATTCGGCATCGCCAACGTCACCGATACCTGCCTGATGTTTCTGCCACCGGCGACCGGAATTTGCGAAAAACCGCACAAGAACCTGTTCTGGGACGGATTGCATCCGACCGCACGGGTGCACAAGATCCTGGGCAAGCAGGTGGCGGCCCGTTACCTCGACGACAATGACGACGATGACGATAGCGACGACTAAAGGCTAGACTCGAAGCTTTCTTGACGACGGGATAGCGGTTCGATCGCTATCCCGTTTTTTATCCGTCGTCAACCAAACAGCTTGCGCAACCAGCCGAGCAGGCCCGACTCGCGCCGCGTCGCCGGCCGCGCCGGGTCCGCGTCGGCTCCGGCGTCGATCGGTCGCGCGGCGGCGAACAGGCGCGTCAGCTCGTCGATGATCGCGTCGTCGAACAGGTAGGGGTCGAATTCGTCGAGCTCGAAGCGCCGCAGCAATTCATCGACGTTGCTCTCGAGAGCAACGAACTTCATCGACCAGCCGGAAAACAGGCGCGCGTCGACCGCTTGCTTGCGCAGTATCCTGAAATCCCGGTGCCGCGGGTCTTGCCGGATTTCGTCGGCCAACGGTTCGACGAGGTCGCGCGGGCCCTCGAGACACTGAAAAAAGCAACCGTTACCGTAGTAGAGCACGCCGCCGATCTTCAGTTGCGAATTGTTGCGCCGCGACTGCAGCAGGATTCGCGCCACGGTGGGATCGATGCCGGCGGCCGCGTCGGCGGGTTCGAAGCTCGCACGGCTGGCATAGACGAGCCGGATCAGTTCGCTCATGCCGGCTCCCGCGGCCCGTTGACCCGCTATTCGACCGTCACCGACTTGGCGAGATTGCGCGGCTGGTCGACGTCGGTGCCGCGCAGCACGGCGACGTGATAGCTCAGTAATTGCAACGGTACCGTCGACAATATCGGCGTGATGAAGCGGGTATCGCAATCCATTTCGACGACGACGTCGTCGCTGTCGGTTTCGAGGTGCGCGCCGCGATGGGCGAAGACGTAGAGCCGCCCGCCGCGGGCCTTGACTTCCTGCATGTTGGAATGCAGTTTCTCGAGCAGTTCGTCGTTCGGCGCGACCACGACCACCGGCATCTCGGCGTCGACCAGCGCCAGCGGACCGTGCTTGAGCTCGCCGGCCGGGTAGGCCTCGGCGTGAATATAGGAAATCTCCTTGAGCTTGAGCGCGCCTTCCATCGCGATCGGGTAATGCTCGCCGCGGCCGAGAAACAGCGCGTGCTGCTTGTCGACGAAATCCTCGGCGATCGCCTCGATGCGCGCCTCGAGCCTGATCAGCTTGTCGACCAGCGCCGGCAACGAGCTGAGCTCGCTGACGATTCGGCCGATGGTAGCCTCGTCGAGGCGGCCGAGACGCTTGCCAAGGGTCGCGACCAGCAGCAGCAGCGACACCAGTTGGGTCGTGAACGCCTTGGTCGACGCGACGCCGATCTCGGGTCCGGCGCGAGTCATAAACACGAGGTCGGATTCGCGCACCAGCGACGACTCGGGCACGTTGCAGATCGCGAGCGAACCGCGGTAATGCTCCGATTTCAAATTGCGCAGCGCCGCCAGCGTATCGGCGGTCTCGCCCGATTGCGACAGGGTCACGAACAGCGTATTCGGCTGCACCACCGACTTGCGGTAGCGGAATTCGCTCGCGACCTCGACCTGGCAGGGGAGGTCGAGCAGGCTTTCGATCCAGTAGCGCGCGACCAGGCCGGCATGATAGCTGGTGCCGCAGGCGATAATCTGCAAATTTTCGACCCCGGCAAACACCGTGTCGGCGTCGTAGCCGAAGATGTTCTCGAGCACCGCGGCGTCGCCGATGCGGCCCTCGAGACATTCGGCGATCGCCTGGCCCTGCTCGTGGATTTCCTTTTGCATGTAGTGGCGGTACTCGCCCTTGTTGGCCGAATCGGCCGACAGTTCGCTCTGCTTGATGTCGTAGGCCCTGGGCTGGCCGGCAGCGTCGTAGAGTTCGAAGCTGTCGTGCTTGAGCACGACGTAGTCGCCGTCGTCGAGATAGACGAAGCGGTTGGTCACCGGCAGCAGGGCGGAGACGTCGGAAGCGACGAAGTTTTCGCGAATGCCGACGCCGACGATCAGCGGCGGTCCGCGGCGGCACGCGACCAGCGTGCCGGGATCGTCGGTGACGATGATGCCGAGCGCGAAAGCGCCGTCGAGCTCGTCGACCGCGCGCTTGACCGCGGCGAACAGGTCGCCGTCGTAGTAACTGTCGACCAGGTGAGCGACGACCTCGCTGTCGGTCTCGGAGCTGAACTCGTAACCCTGGCCGATCAGCCGCTCGCGGATGCCCTTGTAGTTCTCGATGATGCCGTTGTGCACGACCGCGATCCGTTCGTTGGAAAAATGCGGGTGCGCGTTGATCTCGGAAGGCTCGCCGTGGGTTGCCCAACGGGTATGAGCGATGCCGATATGCCCCGGCTGCTCCGCCGGCATGCGCGCGGCGAGCTCGCTGACCTTGCCGAGCGCGCGAAACCGCGACAGGCGCTTATCGTCGATCAACGCAATCCCGGCCGAATCGTAGCCGCGGTACTCGAGCCGGTGCAGGCCTTCGAGCAGAATCGAACCCACATCGCGATGCGCCAGCGCGCCGACTATGCCACACATGATTGATTCCTCATCGTTTCCTGGCCGGCTTCGACCAATTGTCGATCGTCACCTGTTTCGCGCGCGATACCGAGAGCTTGCCGGCCGGCACGTTTTTCGTGATCGTAGAGCCGGCGCCGATGGTCGCGTCACGCGCGACGCGCACCGGCGCGACCAGCTGGGTGTCGGACCCGACGAAAACGCCGTCTTCGATCACGGTCTTCGACTTGTTGACGCCATCGTAGTTGCAGGTGATCGTGCCGGCGCCGATATTGACGCCGCTGCCCATCTCGGTGTCGCCGATATAGCTCAGGTGATTGACCTTGCTGTCTTCGCCGAGCCGCGACTGCTTGGTCTCGACGAAATTGCCGATGCGCACCCGGTCGCCGAGTTCGGTGCCGGGGCGGATGCGCGCGAACGGGCCGACGGTGACGTCGCGGCCAATGACCGCTTCGTCGATCGATGTCATCGGCTTGATCTCGCTGCCGGCGGCGATGCTCGCGTTACGGATAACGCAGTTGGCGCCGATGCGGACGTTGTCGCCGAGCGCGACCTTGCCCTCGAACACGCAGTTGACGTCGATCTCGACGTCGCGGCCCGCGGCGAGCTCGCCGCGAATGTCGATCCGCGCCGGGTCGCAGAGCTTGACGCCCTGCGCCATCAGCGCGGCGGCGCGGCGCGCGCGGTAGCGGGCCTCGACCGCGGCGAGCTGGGCCTGGTCGTTGACCCCGGCAACCTCGGCCGGATCGGCGACGACGACCGCGGCAACCGCGTCGCCGGCGGCGACGGCGTGGCCGACGACGTCGGTCAGGTAGTACTCTCCCTGCGCGTTGTCATTACCGAGCTGGCCGAGCAGCGACGCCAGGCGGTCGCCGCGAATCAGCATGATGCCGGAGAAACACTCGCCGACCGCGCGCTGTTCGACGCTCGCGTCCTTGTGCTCGACGATCGCGCTGACCTGCTCGCCGGCGCGCAGCACGCGGCCGTAGCCGGTCGGATCATCGGGTGCGAATGTCAGCAGGCAAACCGCCGCGTCGGCGAGCGTACCGAGCATCGGCGCCAGCGTGTCGGCGCGGATCAGCGGCACGTCGCCGAACAGCACGAGCACGTCGTTACCGGGCTCGAGCGCGGCGACGCATTGCTGCAGCGCGTGGCCGGTACCGAGTTGTTCGCGCTGGGCGACGAACTCGAGGCCGTTATCCGTCATCGCCGCGCGCACCGCGTCGGCGCCGTGGCCGACGACGACGAGCAGCTGCGCGGGTTCGAGCGCGCGCGCGCTGTCGATCACGTGCGCGAGCAGCGGCCGCCCGGCGAGCGTGTGCAGCACCTTGGGGCGCGCCGACTTCATGCGCTTGCCCTGTCCGGCGGCGAGGATGACGATACTGAGCGGCATACCCGAATAGTAGAAGAAAATCAGCCGGTTATTGTAATCGAGTTTGTGCCGGCAGGCGAAAGACAAAATTCACCTCTCACCCACCGCTCGATTCGGGTCGGAGCAGAATGGCACTTACTTAAGCCCAAAAACCAGCGTCATTGCGAGCTGCGA
>JAHEKJ010000149.1 GCA_024638385.1 Gammaproteobacteria bacterium
CGCGCGTGCGCATCGAGGACATGCTGCCGATCTGCGACCAGCTCGACCGGGTCGGCTACTGGTCGCTCGAAACCTGGGGTGGCGCGACCTTCGACGCGTGCATTCGCTACCTCGGCGAGGATCCGTGGGAGCGCTTGCGGCAGTTGAAGAAAGCGCTGCCGAACACGCGCATGCAAATGCTGCTGCGCGGCCAGAACGCGCTCGGCTACCGGCACTACGCCGACGACGTGATCGAGGCCTTCGTCGAGCGCGCGGCCGCAAACGGCATGGACGTGTTCCGCGTGTTCGACGCGATGAACGACATGCGCAACATCGAGACCGCGATCAAGGCGGTGATCGCCAACGACAAACACGCGCAGGGCACGATGTCGTACACGATCAGCCCGGTGCACGACGTCGACCTGTGGGTCGACATGGCAAAGCAGCTCGAAGACATGGGCAGCCACTCGATCTGCATCAAGGACATGGCCGGCCTGCTGCACCCGTACACCGCCGAAGAACTGGTCAGCCGAATCAAGGACAGCTGCTCGCTGCCGCTGGCGATGCATTGCCACGCGACCACCGGGCTGTCGACCGCGACCTACATGAAGGCGATCGATGCCGGTATCGACATGATCGATACGTCGATCTCGTCGATGAGCCTGACCTACGGCCACTCGCCGACCGAAACCTTCGTCGCCATCACGAAAGGGAGCGACCGCGACACCGGGCTCGACCTCGAGCTGCTCGAGGAAATCTCGCTGTACTTTCGCGACGTGCGCAAGAAGTACGCGAAGTTCGAGGGCTCGCTCAAGGGGGTCGACCCGCGCATCCTGACGGCGCAGGTGCCCGGCGGCATGTTGACCAATCTCGAAAATCAACTGCGCGACCAGAACGCCGAGGACAAGCTCGACGAGGTATTGAAAGAAATTCCGGCGGTACGCAAGGACCTCGGCTACGTGCCGCTGGTGACGCCGACCTCGCAGATCGTCGGCACGCAATCGGTCATCAACGTGCTGACCGGCGAGCGCTACAAGTCGATCAGCAAGGAGACCGCGGGCGTGCTGCGCGGCGAGTACGGCGCGACCGCGGCCCCGGTCAACGCCGAATTGCAAACGCGCGTGCTCGACGGTGACGAGCCGATTACGTGCCGGCCGGCCGACCTGATCGAGCCGGAAATGGACAGGCTCGAGAAGGAATTGCGCGAGCTCGCCAGGGCCGAGGATTTCAAGCTCGCCGACACCGAGAAAGAGGACGTGTTGATCTATGCGCTGTTCCCGCAGGTCGGCGTGAAGTTCCTGAAAAATCGCGGCAATCCCGATGCCTTCGAACCGGCGCCGGGAACCGAAGCCGAAGTCGAAGCCAGACCCGTGGCGCCGGCCGCTTCGGCGCCGGCGGCAACGAAACCCGGCGAAGACCGGATCGAATCCTACCGGGTCAGCGTCAACGGCACCGAGTACGATGTCGTCGTCGGCCCCGGCGACGCGGAGATCGGCGAGATCAAGCCCCGGGAGAAAGCCGCCGACGGCGCGGGCAAGGCGGAGAAAGCGGCCGAAGCGCCGGCCCAGGCGGCCGCCGGCGTGGGCGCGGAAATCCGCGCGCCGCTCGCCGGCAGCATTCTCGACATCCTCGTCAAGGTCGGCGACACGGTCAGCGAGGGCGACCCGGTATTCATGGTCGAGGCGATGAAGATGGAGACCGAGATTCGCGCCAGCGCCGGCGGCAAGGTGCAGTCGATCGCGGTCAACAAGGGCGACGCGATTCAGGCCGACCAGGTCCTGATGACGCTCGGCTAGCCGGCGCATGGAACAGGGACTGCTACAACTCTGGGCATCGACCGGGTTGTACAATTTCAGCGTCGGCCAGATCGTCATGATCGCGGTCGGTGGCGGCCTGATCTACCTCGCGATCTCGCGCGGCTTCGAGCCGTTGCTGCTGATCCCGATCGGTTTCGGCGGCATCCTCGCCAACATCCCGGTCGCCGGCATCGCCGGTCCCGACGGCCTGCTCGGCATTCTCTACAGCGCCGGCATCGAGAGCGGGCTCTTTCCGTTGCTGATCTTCATGGGCGTCGGCGCGATGACCGATTTCGGCCCGATGCTGTCGCGGCCGAGCCTGATCATCCTCGGCGCGGCGGCGCAGTTCGGCATCTTCTTCACGCTGTTCGGCGCGATCGCGATGAACCTGATACCCGGCATCGAGTTCAGCATGGTCGACGCCGCGGCGATCGCGATCATCGGCGGCGCCGACGGCCCGACCGCGATCTACGTCGGCTCGCGGCTGGCGCCGGAACTGCTCGGCGCGATCGCGGTCGCGGCTTACTCGTACATGGCGCTGGTGCCGATCATCCAGCCGCCGATCATGAAACTGCTGACCACCGAGAAAGAACGCCAGACCAAAATGACGCAGCTGCGCCACGTCGGCAAGCTCGAGAAAATCCTGTTCCCGCTGCTGTTGCTGATGACGACGATCCTGCTGCTGCCGTCGGCGACGCCGCTGGTCGGCATGCTGTGTTTCGGCAACCTGCTGCGGGAGAGCGGCGTCGTCGAGCGCCTTTCGAGCACCGCGCAAAACGAGCTGATCAACATCGTCACGATCTTCCTCGGCCTGTCGGTCGGCTCCAAGCTCGAGGCCGACAAATTCCTGAGCGCCGAGACCCTCGGCATCCTGGCCCTCGGCATGGTCGCGTTCGCGATCGGCACCGCCGCCGGCGTGATCATGGGCAAGATCATGTATCGTTTGACCGGCGGCGCGGTCAACCCGCTGATCGGCTCGGCCGGCGTGTCGGCGGTGCCGATGGCGGCGCGCGTGTCGAACAAGGTCGGGCTGCAGGCCAACCCGCAGAACTTTTTATTGATGCACGCGATGGGTCCGAACGTCGCCGGCGTCATCGGCTCGGCGGTCGCCGCCGGCGTGCTGCTCGCGATCGTGCAGTAGATCCCGCCGCGGTAAAAATTACGATCGACCCGCTGGCCTGGTAGCCGGGATTTGCAGGTCATTGCGAGGAGGCGCAGCCGACGAAGCAACCTCCCGACCCTTGCCCGATCCCCGATTCCGCGTCATTGCGAGGAGGCGTAGCCGACGAAGCAACCCCCTGGTACTTGCCCGATCCACGGAGATTGCTTCGCGCAACCTGCCCCGGTGAAAACCGGGGCTCCCCATGACGTGGTTGTCAGGAGTCGTCGACGGCGACCGAGCGCTGCAGGGTTTGCCAGTCGGAACCGAGGCCGACCGGCGCAGTCGACGGTTCGAGCATTCCCTTGCCCTTGATCAGGTCGGCGGCGCGCTCGGCGGTCATGATCGTCGGCGAATTGAGGTTGCCGTTCGGAATCGTCGGGAAGATCGACGAGTCGACCACGCGCAGGCCGTCGATGCCGCGCACGCGGGTTTGCGAGTCGACGACCGCCATGTCGTCCTCGCCCATGCGGCACGCGCAGGACGGGTGGTAGGCCGACTCGACCGCCTGGCGGACGAAGGCGTCGATCTCGGCGTCGCTCTGCACGTCCTCGCCGGGCTGGATCTCCGGCCCGCGATACGGGTCCATCGCGTGCTGGCCGATGATTTCGCGGGTCAGGCGCACGCAGGCGCGAAACGCTTCGATATCGTCATCGTGTTGCAGGTAATTGAACAGAATTTCCGGCTTGTCCTCGACCCTCGGCGTGCGCGCACGCACGTGGCCGCGACTGCGCGGCTTGTTATGGCCGACGTGGACCTGGAAACCGTGGCCGTCGAACGCAGCGTTGCCGTCGTAGCGCATCGCGCCGGGCAGAAAATGGTACTGGATGTCGGGCCACTCGACGCCGGCCCGCGAGCGGATGAACGCGCAGGACTCGAAATGGTTGGTCGCACCGAGCCCCTGGCGCGTCAGGATCCAGCGCGCGCCGATCAGAAACTTGCGCCACGGCGTGAGCTCGGCGTTCAGCGTGATCGGTTGATTGCAGCGGAACTGAAAGTAAAACTCGAGGTGATCCTGCAGGTTCTCGCCGACGCCCGGCAAATCGTGCACGGTGTCGATGCCGGCATCCTGCAATACCCGACCCGGGCCGATGCCGGACAGTTGCAGCAGGTGCGGCGACGCGATCGGTCCCGCGCTCAGAATGACCTCGCGCGTGGCGTCGAGCCGCTGCATCTTGCCGCCGCGGCTGAACTCGACGCCGGTCGCGCGGCGGCCGTCGAGCCGGACGCGCCGCGTCAGCGCGCCGGTGACGACCTGCAGGTTCGGCCGCGCCAGCGCCGGCTTCAGGTAAGCGTTGGCGGTCGACCATCGCACCCCGTTTTTGACCGTCATGTGCATCGCGCCGAAGCCTTCCTGCTGGCGGCCGTTGTAATCCGCGGTTTTCAGGTAGCCCGCCTGTTCGCCGGCCTCGATGAAGGCGCGGTAGAGCGGGTTTTGCATGTTGTTGCCGTTGTTAACCGACAGCAGCCCGCCCCGGGCGCGGTACTCGTCGCTGCCGAAAGCCCAGTCGTCGGCCTTGCGGAAGTACGGCAGGCAATGGCGATAACTCCAGTCCTTCGCGCCCTGAGCTTGCCATTCGTCGAAATCGCGCGCGTGCCCGCGCACGTAGACCATGCCGTTGATCGACGATGAACCGCCGAGCACCTTGCCGCGCGGGCAGTGCATGCGCCGGCCGTCGAGGCCGGGCTCGGGTTCGGATTCGTAGAACCAGTTGTACTTAGGCATGTTCATCGGGATCGACAGCGCGGTCGGCATCTGGATGAAGATGCTGCGGTCGCTGCCGCCGGTCTCGAGCAGCGCGACCGTCACGTCGGGATCCTCGGTCAGGCGGTTGGCGAGTACGCAGCCGGCGGATCCCGCGCCGACTATGATGTAATCGAAAACGTCAGTCATTATCAACGGCCTGGAGGCGAGGTGCCCTTCTTATTACTTTTGCCCCGGGGCGTCAAGCGGGGCATCCAGCCATCGGCAAAGTTGGCTGGCGGCGGGTCGACGTCGAGGACCGCGGCCCCGATCAGGTTGGCTGGCGGCAGATCGATGGGGACAGAGCAAAAATTGCTTCACTTGCGTGCCTGGTTTTAAACTCGACAGGCAATTTTTGGTCTGTCCCCGATCTTGCACGAACTGCAAATCGGCTATTGATTTAGGTCGATATGTCTATTATAGTCGACACATGGAAACTTCGATGGCAGTTCAGAGTCTCGGCGCTCTCGCGCAAGAATCCCGGCTCGAGGCCTTCCGCCTGCTCGTCAGGAGCGGCGACGAGGGTCTCGCCGCGGGCGAAATCGCGCGCGCGCTCGAAATCCCGCACAACACGCTGTCATCGCATTTATCGATCCTGGTCAACGCGGGCCTGCTCAAGTCGCGGCGCGAAAGCCGCTCGATCATCTACAGTGTCGACTTCGACGGCACCCGCAAACTGCTGTCTTTCCTGATGGAGGATTGCTGCCAGGGCAACCCCGAAGTCTGCATGCCGGTGCTCGAAAGCCTGCTGCCGGGATGCTGCGACACGACCTCTAACGGAGCCAAATTATGAAACGTTTACACATCAGCGTCTCGGTCACCGACCTCGACAAATCGATCGGTTTCTACTCCAACCTGTTCGCCAGCGAACCGAGCGTGATCAAGGACGACTACGCCAAGTGGATGCTCGAAGATCCCCGGGTCAACTTCGCGATCACGACGCGCGGCGCTCAGAAAGGCATCGACCATCTCGGCATCCAGGTCGAGGACGATGCCGAACTCGCCGAAGTCTACGGCCGCCTGAAGCAGGCCGACGCGCAGGTCATCGAGCAGGGCGCGACCACCTGCTGCTACGCCGAATCGGAGAAGAGCTGGATCTTCGATCCCGACAGCATCGCCTGGGAAACCTTCCTGACCCGCGGCGCGAGCCCGGTCTACGGCAGCGACTCGATCCTGCCCGTGGGCGAAGAGGCCGGCGCCTGCTGCGACCGGCCGAAGGCCGCGCAGGCCGAGGTCGCGCGCGACAAGGCCTGTTGCTAGCAATTCCGCGGCTTACGGCAGGTTCGTCATCGGTTCGTAACATCTCGACGCTAATAGATCGATGCCCGGCGCGATTCGCCGCTTACGAAGTACTTTGCAATGCCCGATAGAAAATTCAACGTGCTGTTTCTGTGTACCGGCAACTCCGCGAGGAGCGTCATGGCGGAGTGCCTGATCAACCGCTACGGCGCCGGCAAGTTCACCGGCTACAGCGCCGGCAGCGAGCCGAAGGGCGAGATTCACCCGTTGACGCTATGGATTCTGCAGCAAAACAATTACCCGACCGACGAGTTGCGCAGCAAGGACTGGAGCGAGTTCAGCGGTGCCGACGCGCCGTCGATGGATTTCGTCTTCACCGTCTGCGACAGCGCTGCCGCCGAGACCTGCCCGATCTGGCCGGGGCACCCCACGACGGCGCACTGGGGCACGCCCGACCCGGCGGCGGTCGAAGGCCCGGACATGCAAAAGCGGGCCGCGTTTCGCGAAGCCTTCAGCGAGCTCGAGCACCGCGTCTCGATTTTCGTCAACCTGCCCTTCGATTCGCTGGACCGGCTCGAGCTCAAGCTGCGGCTCGACGAAATCGGCCGGTCCCGGCAAGCGGGCCACGACGCCGATCGCGCGTCCTGACGGAGTAACCGGCGAATGCGGAAAAACTCGCCGCCGGGGCGCTCACGCTGCTCGGCAACAGGATCCCGACCGGCGCGACCCGGGTCGTCCCTGGAGAAGAATTACCGCCCGGGCAACCCCGATGTTATCGCCCGGGAATCTTTCCGGACTCGCGGCGAAGGCCCGGTTTGCGGCAGCGACTCGATGCCGCCGAACGGCGAAGAGACCGGCGCGTGCTGGGACCGGCCGAGGACCTAACTAGTGCGAACAAAATCAGCCTCGCACTGCTGACAGACGGAGACCACAATACATGAATACTTCGGCGGCCCCGGCAATGGGTCCTTTCGAGCGTTACCTGTCGGTATGGGTCGCGCTGTGCATTGTTGCGGGCGTCGGTCTCGGCGTCCGCTTCCCCGATCTTTTTCAGGCCATCGCCGCGCTCGAGTACGCCAGCGTCAACCTGGTCGTCGCGGTTTTGATCTGGATCATGATTTACCCGATGATGGTCAACGTCGACTTCGCGTCGTTGCGAGCTGTCGGCAGGAAACCCAGGGGGCTGTGCATCACGCTGGTAATCAACTGGTTGATCAAGCCCTTCACGATGGCGGCGCTCGGCATCCTGTTCTTCGAGCATATTTTTGCCGGGCTGGTCGACCCGCAATCCGCGCGCGAATATATCGCCGGCATGATTCTGCTCGGCGTCGCGCCCTGCACGGCGATGGTGTTCGTCTGGAG
>JAHEKJ010000046.1 GCA_024638385.1 Gammaproteobacteria bacterium
AGTTCGGTTTCCGCGCCGGCCCGGTAGTTGATGACCTCGAAGTTGAATATCCAGTAACCCAGCGTGACGATCGAGGCCACAATCAGGGTGTAGTCGAGAATGCGGCCGACCGGTCCCCGGGCCCGGTAGACCAGGAACACCAGGATGTAGGTAACGACGATGTAGATGCCCCGGTGGTATTGCGTGGCGGCGGGCGCGATGACCGCCGAGTAGGAATAAAACAGCACCAGGCCCAGGGCCATGACATCGAACAGTATCTGTTCGAACTTGTTCATTTCGTCGACTCGCACGAGTTACCCCTTCGCGTCAGGCATCGATAGTAATGCCGGGGTCGCCCCCGGCACCGAAGCAGGCCGTTCCCGGGCCGGGGGCGGTTCCGTGCCGCCCGGTCCCGGATTTACATCATTCCTTTTTCTTTCCAGAATTTGACCGCGCCCGGATGCCAGGGTGTGACCACGCCCTGGCTGCCGGTCTTGAGGCTCATGTTTTTGAAAGTCTTCTTCTGTTCCTTCATGTGCGCGAGACCGGCATCGGTGTAGATCAGCGACAGCATCTGGTAGACCGTGTCGTCGGAAACCTTCGAATTGGCGACCCAGAGCGCGGAATCCTGGAACGACGGGCTTTCGTAGTCGACGCCACGGTAGGTGCCGGGTGGCACCGACAGTTTGGAAAAATACGGATAATTGTCGTAAAACGCGGTGCTCTCGGCATCCTGGCCGAGGTTGACGAGGGCGATTTCATTGGTCTGTGCGGCCATGATCACCGCGCCGCTCGGAAACGCGGTAAACAGCCAGAAGGCGTCGAGCTGATTGTTGCCGAAGGCTTGCGCCGCGTCGTTGTACCCCATCGCGTTGCGCTCGATCTTGTCCCAGATACCCATGTGGGTGAAAAACAGCTCGCAGTTGGCGAACGCGCCGGAACCGGCATTGCCGACACCGACTTTCTTGCCGATCAGATCTTTCGTGCTCGTGATGCCCGAATCCTTGCGCACCACCAGCTGCGCGGGCGCGCCGTAGAGCCAGGCCACGGCCATGACGTCTTCGTACTTGTTCGGATCGTTTTTCATCCTGCCGTTACGGCCCAGGAAAACATGGCCGGAGTAGACCACGCCCATTTGCGCCTTGCCCGAATTGACCTTGCGCAGGTTTTCCACGGAGCCGGCCGAGGACTGGGCCCGAACCCTGAAATCCTTCGAAGCCTTCATCGGTTTGTAGACCTGCATCGCATTGGCGACGACCTGGAAGGTTCCGCCCGCGGGCCCGCCGCTGAACACGATCCGCTCCTTCGCCGCTACCCCGGACGGCAGCGCCATTGCGGCTATCAGGAAGGCAGTTGCCGACGCTAAGACTGATTGCTTGCTCATGGTTCCTCTGGTGGTTGTTATGAATTACGGGTCAGTCTAGAAGCAAAAGAAGCGCCCTGTTTGATCGACGTCAATGAAATTCATCCCGAATTTCCATCGAGGCGCAAGAGTCGCCATCCGTTCGCCAGCTCGGTCGGTCGCCACCTGCGCCTCCTTTCGGCCGTGAAACTAACGCTTTGCAATCGCATTGCCTTGGATTAATCTCGATCGCTGAATTCGAGCCCGGTGAATGCGGAATGCCCGAAACCCTGACAGCCAGAATCGAAGCGCGCGATATCAGCTACGCCACCGGCGTCGCGCTGGTGCTGCTCGCCGGCGCGCTATGGTCGACGATGGGCATCGGCATCCGCCTGATCGAGCAGGCCAACGTCTGGCAGATCCTGTTCTTCCGCTCGTGCGCGCTGGCCGCGTTTTTATTCCTGTTGATAAGCTTGCGTTCGGGCGGCCAGCCGCTGCGCCGGATTCGTCGCGCCGGGCTCGCCGGCGTGGTCGGCGGGCTCGGCCTCGTGTTCGCCTTTGCCGGCGGCATCTACGCGATCCAGACCACGACCGTCGCCAACGCGATGTTCCTGTTCGCCGCGGCGCCGTTCGTCGCCGCTGCGCTCGGCTGGATACTGCTGCGCGAATCGGTGCGGCGCGCGACCTGGTTCGCGATGGCGTTCGCCGTGGTCGGCATCGCGATTATGGTCGCCAACGGCTTTGCCGCGGGTCGCGTCGCCGGTAACCTCAGCGCGCTGCTGTCGGCCTGCGGCTTCGCCGTGTTCACGATCGCATTACGCTGGGGGCGTCTCGAGGACATGTTCCCGGCGGTATTTCTCGCCGGTGTATTCGCACTGGTGACCGGCGCCTTCGTGTGTTCCGCCGGCGGCTATGGCTTCGACATTCCGCCGCGCGACATCGCGATCGCGCTGGCGCTCGGCGTGTTCCAGGTCGGCGCGGGCCTCGCCGTATTCACGCTCGGCTCGCGGGTCGTGCCGGCGGCCGAGCTCGCGCTGTTGTCGATGACCGAGGTTTTGCTCGCGCCGCTGTGGGTCTGGCTGTTGCTCGACGAGACCGTGAGCGCGGCGACGCTCGGCGGTGGCGCGATCCTGCTGCTGGCGCTCGCCGGTAACGCGCTCAGCGGCGCGCGCCGCAAACCGGTGCCGGTGCTCTGATGGCGGCGAATACGCTTTTCGACGGACTGCTCGGCGGGCGCGAGGCCGACTCGCGGCTGCTGCTGCGCGTGCCCGGCGGTCACGACTGGAGTTGCGCCGAGCTGATCTTGCGTTGCGGTCAATACGCGAATCTGCTGCTTCGGTGCGGCGTCGAGCCCGGCGACCGCGTCGCGGTGCAGGTCGACAAGTCGGTCGACGCGATCGCGCTTTACCTCGCGACGGTGCGCGCCGGCGGCGCCTTCCTGCCGCTCAACACGGCTTACCCGCGTGCCGAGGTCGGCTACTTCCTCGACGACGCCGAGCCGGCAGTGTTCGTCTGCGATCCGGCGCGCGCGGCGGAATTCGACGGCATCGACGCGCGCCTGTTGACGCTCGACGCCGACGGCAACGGCAGTCTCGCCGACGGCGCGCGCGAGCTCGCCGCCGACTTCGACAACGTCGAGCGCGGCGAGGACGACCTCGCCGCAATCCTGTACACGTCGGGCACGACCGGCCTGTCGAAGGGCGCGATGCTGAGCCACGACAACCTGCTGTCGAATACGCTGACGCTGGCCGATTACTGGCAATTCGATGACACCGACGTGCTGCTGCACGCGCTGCCGATCTTTCACACCCACGGCCTGTTCGTCGCGACCAATATCATGCTGCGCGTCGGCGGGCAGATGATCTTCCTGCGTCGCTTCGATCTCGAGCTAATGCTCGAGCAGTTACCGAATGCGACCGCGCTGATGGGTGTGCCGACCTTTTACACGCGGCTGCTCGCCGACGAACGCTTCGACCGCGAGCTGGTCGCGCACATGCGCCTGTTCGTCTCCGGCAGCGCGCCGCTGCTGGCCGAGACCCACGTGCAGTTCGAGCAGCGCACCGGCCACCGCATCCTCGAGCGCTACGGCATGACCGAGACCAACATGAATACGTCGAACCCGTACGACGGCGAGCGCCGCGCCGGTACCGTCGGCTTCCCGCTGCCGGGGGTCGAGATTCGAATCTGCGATCCGGAGACCGGCGCCGTGGTCGCGCCGGGCGAGATCGGCATGATCGAGGTGCGCGGGCCGAACGTGTTCCAGGGTTACTGGCGCAAGCCCGAGAAAACCGCCGAGGAGCTGCGCGCCGACGGCTTTTTCGTCACTGGCGATCTCGGCCGCTTCGACGACGACGGCTACCTGCACATCCTCGGCCGCGACAAGGACCTCGTGATCTCGGGCGGCTACAACATCTACCCGAAGCAGATCGAGACCGAGATCGACGCGCTAGACGGCGTCGTCGAATCGGCCGCGTTCGGCGTGCCGCACCCGGATCTCGGCGAGGCGGTTGCCGCGGCGGTGGTGCTCGCGGACGGCGCGTCGCTCGACGAGGGCGCCGTAATCGATGCCCTGCGCGACCGGCTCGCGCGCTTCAAGCAGCCGCGCCGCGTGTTCTTCGTCGACGCGCTGCCGCGCAACGCGATGGGCAAGGTGCAGAAGAACGTTTTGCGCGATACCTACAACGACGCATGCACGAGCTGATCGCGAAGCGCGCGGTCGAGGTCGTCGCGCTGTTGCGCGGCGGCGAAATCTCTCCGCTCGACGCGCTGGCCGCGCTCGAATCCCGGATCGCCGAAGTCGACGGCGAGATCAACGCGCTGCCGACCTTGTGCTCCGAGCGCGCCCGCGCGGTCATCGCGAAGCGGGATTTCCGTGCCTCGGTGCTTGGCGGCCTGCCGGTCGCGATCAAGGATCTCGAGGACGTCGCCGGCGTGCGTACGACCTACGGCTCGAAGCTGTTCGAGAACCACGTGCCGGAAACCTCGGACCTGCTGGTCCTGCGAATCGAGGAACAGGGCGGCGTCGTCTACGCCAAGTCCAACACGCCCGAGTTCGGCAGCGGCGCGAACACGTTCAACGACGTCTTCGGCGCAACGCGTAACCCGTACGGTCGTGAGCTGTCGGCCGGCGGCTCGTCAGGCGGCGCGGCGGCCGCGCTCGCGAGCGGTTGCGCGTGGCTCGCGCAGGGCTCGGACCTCGGCGGCTCGCTGCGCACGCCGGCGAGCTTTTGCGGCGTCGCGAGCCTCAGGCCGTCACCCGGGCTAATCGCGTCGAGCCCGGGCGGGCGGCCGTTCGACGTTTACGGGCAGAAGGGGCCGATGGCGCGCGACCTCGGCGACCTCGCGCTGTTCGCCGACGCGATGGCGGGCGCGAGTTCGTTGACCGGTCTCGCCAAACCGCACGCGGGCGACGAGTTCCGCGCCGCCGCGGCGGCGCCGCGCAGGCCCGTAAGAGTCGCCTTCAGCCCGGATCTCGGTTTCGGCGAAACGTCACCGGAAGTCGTCGCGGTAGTGACGGCCGCGGTCGAAGGCCTCGAGCGCGACGGCATCGCGGTCGAGCGCGCACACCCGGACCTGTCGGCGGCCGACCGCGCATTCGACGTGCCGCGCGCGCTCGGCTACGCGCTGTCTCACGGCGCCGATCTCGAGCAGAACCGGGATTTGATCAAACCGGAAAACGTCTGGAACATCGAGTACGGGCTCAGCCTGACGAACGCCGAAATCCTCGACTCGATGGCCGCGCAGGGCGAGATCTTCGTGGGCGCGGTCGAATTCATGCACGACTTCGACCTGCTGGTCTGCCCGGCGAGCATCCACCTGCCGTACCCGGTCGAAGAGCGCTATCCCGGCTTTTCTGCCGGCGTGCCTTACTCGGACTATTACCGCTGGCTGCGCCTGGTCTACGCGATCACCGCGACCACGCTACCGGTCATCACGCTGCCGTGCGGGCTCAGCGAGAGCGGCCTGCCGGTCGGCGTCCAGCTCGTCGGCAAGGCCCACGGCGAAATCAACCTGTTCGCCCACGCCGCCCACCTCGAACACCTCTTCGCCTTCAAACCGCTACTAGATTCGGGCCAGAGCTAATTTCCACCGTCGCCTCACAAACCTCCCAACCCCGAGTTAGGGGGACAGTTTACTTGATTACCTTAATTCTGCACCGTAATGGGGAGTAATTAGGGTAATCAAGTAAACTGTCCCCCTAA
This sequence comes from Gammaproteobacteria bacterium, assembly GCA_024638385.1. GTDB lineage: Bacteria > Pseudomonadota > Gammaproteobacteria. Next base: position 5,524 of record JAHEKJ010000046.1, read on the forward strand.
TTCAGATGGCGGGGCCGAGTTTGAGGGGGCTGCCGTCGGCGAAGCGAGCGAGGCGGAAGCGGGACAGGTCGTATTCGACCGGGTTGCCCTGGATCAGGTCGGCCATGATTCGGCCGGCGGCGGGGCCGATGCCGAACCCGTGGCCGCTGAAGCCGGTCGCAATCCACAGCCCCTCGGTATCCGGCGCGCGGTCGAGCACCGGAACCACGTCGGGCAGGGCGTCGATCATGCCCGACCAGGCCTGCACGAACTCGATATCCTTGAAAGCCGGCACCCGGTCGACCAGCCGCCGGCGCAAGCGCTCGACCACGGCGGCCGACGGTTGCGGGTCGAGCGTTCGCGTCGCGACGAAGTCGTCGTCGATGCGCACCTCGGGCCGGCGCAGGCGCAGCTTGGCGAACGAGGTTTTCAGCAGCGGCAGGAACGCGCCGATGTGGCGCAAATGATCGACCGACGGGAAAACCTCGAGGTAATCGGTCATCGCTACCGAATAGCCGCCGTCGAGGCGGCGGCGAAACGCGACCTGGCTGCCCGACGCGTTGCCGTCGAAGATCGACGGCATCGGCGCGGTACGCGCGACGCTGGCCTTGACCGTCAATTGCGGCAGGTCGATGCCGCAGCCGCGCAGCAACCGGCTCGACCAGGCGCCGGCGGCGACGAGCACCGCGCCGGCATCGATGCGGCCGTGCTCGCTGACGACGCCGTCGACCGCGCCGGCTTGCGTCGTAATCTCGAGTACCGCGCACCGCTCGAGCACCGCGACGCCTTCGCCGCCGAGCCTGCGCGCCATCGCCGGCACCGCCAGCGCCGGCTCGGCGCGGCCGTCGTCGGGGGTGAACAGCCCGCTTTGCCAGCGCGGCGGGCAATCGACGATCAGGTCCTCGAGCTCGCGCCGCGACAGGCGCCGGGTCTCGAGGCCGTAGGCCGGCGCGAACGACATGAAGCGGTCGTGACGCGCCATCTCGGCATCGTTTTCGCAAAGGTAGAGCGCGCCGTGGCGGGCGTAGCCGATGTCGCAATCGACCGCGTCGGCGATCTCCTGCCAGCGGCGCATGCTTTCCATGACGATCGGCAATTCGGACTGGTCGCGCCCCTGCTGGCGGATCCAGCCCCAGTTGCGGCTCGACTGCTCGCCGGCGACGACGCCCTTCTCGCAGACGACGACGTCGAGCCCGGCCGCGCGCAGATACCAGGCCGCGGACATGCCCGCGATGCCGCCGCCGACGATGACGACGTCGGCTCTCGCCGGCAATTCGCTTGCGCTTGCGGTCATGCGTTTCGGGCCCGATCTTGCAGTAATCTGAAACGGGGCGAATAATACGCGGATTCGACGATCCTGACTGCTGTTTTTACCTGCTCATGAAAGCCAACCGAATCGAAGTCGTGGCGCAGTCGAGCCGCATCGGCGCCGAGATTCGCGGCGTCGACCTCGCCGCCGGGGTCGACCCCGATCTGCACGCATCGATCAACCAGGCGCTGCTCGACCACCAGGTGATTTTCTTTCGCGGCCAGCGCCTGACGCCGGCACAGTATTGCGATTTCGCCGCCAATTTCGGCCCGCTCGAGGATTACATGTTCGCCGACGGCATGGACGGCTATCCGTTCATTACCGAGATCGTCAAGACCGAAACCGAAACCGAGAGCTTCGGCAGCTTCTGGCATTCCGATTCGACCTACCTCGAGCGCCCGCCGAAGATCACGTTCCTGTATGCGCGCGAGGTGCCGCCGCGCGGCGGCGATACGCTGTTCTCGGATATGTACCAGGCCTACACCGACCTGTCGCCGGGCCTGCAGGCGACGCTGGCCGGCTTGCGCGCGGTCAATTCGGCCGCGGTCGTGCCGCGCGACGAGGACGTCTACGCCGAGGTCAAGAGCAAGAACAGCGACAAGGCCGACCAGCAGGCGAGCCACCCGGTCGTGCGCATCCACGACGAGACCGGCAAGCCGGCGCTCTACGTCAACGGTATCCATACGCTGCGTTTCGACGGCATGACGCGCGCCGAGAGCCTGCCGCTGCTGAACTACCTTTATGCACAGGTGCCGCGACCGGAATACACCTACCGCCTGCGTTGGCAAGCCGACACGCTCGCGCTGTGGGACAACCGCTGCACGCAGCATTACGCGCTCAACGATTACCACGGCTATCGCCGCGTAATGCACCGGATCATCGTCGAGGGCGATGCGCCGCGCGGCACCGATCGAATCGAACCCGGGGGAAAATGACGATGGCAGGCTACTGGGTCGTCCGCGGCGGCGACATCAAAGACGAGGCGGCGCTCGCCGAGTACGGCCGCCGCTGGGCCGGCATCGCGCCGCGCTTCGGCGCCGAGGTCGTCGCCGGCAAGGCGGCGGTCGATACCCGCGAGGGCCCGGCATTTCACCGCCAGCTGATCGTGCGCTTCCCGAGCTACGCGCAGGCCGTCGCCTGTTACGACGATCCCGAGTACCGGGAGGCCATGGTCTTCGCGCAGCAGGCCTACGATCGCGAACTGTCGATCCTCGAAGGCTGAGCCGCCGCCAATTGACCCGAATTCGGGTCAGGGCAGAATGGCACTTACTTTAGCCTGTCATACTCATCATGACGCGGGTTTTGGGGCTTAAGTAAGTGTCATTCGGATCAGAGCAAATTCAAACTGAATTTTGGTCAGGGCCGGTTCGAGTCTCGGCTTGCGAACCGGCCGCTAATTTTTGCTCTGGCCTGTATTTAGACGGATGCGTCGGTTCGGGCTGCGGCGCGATGCGGCTTCAGCTGGCGCCGCACGATACCGAGCGTCAACAGTGCGTAGGCCAGCGCGAGCATCAGCGGCAAGCCGTGCGGGCCGAATCCGAGCATGGTCCAGCCGCCGGCGATCGAACCGAACAGCGCGCCGAAGCCCCAGACGATGCCGAACGACGACGCGCCGTTGACCAGCTCGATACCGCTGAAGCGGTCGCCGAGCGACGTCAGCGATACCGTGTAGACGCCGTAGCCGGCCGTGCCGATCAGCACCAGCAGCGGCCACTTGAGCGCCGACAGCATGACCAGCGGTAGCAGCGCGAGCCCGCCGGCGGTCACCAGCGCGCAGCCGGCGAGCACGCTGCGGTGCGGAAAGCGGTCGGCGAGCCAGCCGATCGGCAACTGCAGCAGCATGTTGCCGAGGATCATCGCGGTCAGCACGTTGGCCGAGGTCGCGACATCGAGCCCGATCTGCAAACCGTAGACCGGCATCAGCGACAGCGTCGCCGCGTCGAAGATCGCGAAGATGCCGACCGCGGCGAGCAGCATCGGCGCTTTCGGCGCAAACTGCAGAATGCTCGTCGGGCTGGTCTCCTCGGGCTCCGATTCGCCGTCCTCGCGAATGAACAGGAACGGGACGATTCCGATGACGACGACACCCGCGCCCAGGACGAACGGCGTCCAGCCCTCGATGCCGATGAAGCTGATCAGCAGCGGTCCGGCGCCGAAACTCGCCGACAGCACGCTCGCGTAAATCGCGATCACCTTGCCGCGATTCTCGTCGCCGGCCGAGCCGGTGATCCAGGCTTCGGACAGCACGAACAGCACCGAGATCGTCATGCCCTGAATCAGCCGGACCAGGAACCAGGCCGCGAGCGTATCGAAGATCTTGAACGAGATGATCGCGCAGGCGGTGACGACGGCGGCCGTGATCGCGACGTTGCGCGCGCCGAAGCGCTTGGTCAGCGCCGGAATCGCCGGCGAGATCAGCAGGATGCCGATCGGCGTCATCGCCGCGTTGACGCCGATCATGTCGCTCGACACGCCGCGCAGCTCGAGGATCAGCGACAGCAGCGGGTAGGTCATGCCGAAGGCAAAACCGAAAACCGTGATCGCCGCGCAGGCGGCAATCAGGTTGCGAAAATCGACGGGGCGGTCCTGCGGCATGCGCGGATGTTACCTCAGCTCGCGCGCGAACCGGCAGTTTTTCGCCGCCAAAGCCTTCCGCTCCATCGCGCGCCGGCCTAATATAACGCGGTGTCCAGTCGGAATCGGAAGCATGCCTGATACCCAGACCGTCGACTTGCGAAGCGACACCGTAACGCGGCCGGGCGACGCGATGTACGACGCGATGCGATCGGCGCCGGTAGGCGACGACGTCTACGGCGAGGACGAGACCGTCAACCGTCTCGAGCGAATCGCCGCCGCGCTGCTCGACAAGGAAGCGGCGCTGTTCACGAGCAGCGCGACCCAGGCCAATTTGATCGCGATGCTGGTGCACAACGCGCGCGGCGAGGAAGTGCTGTGCGGCGACTGCTACCACGTGTTCGTCGCCGAGGCCGGCGGCGCGTCGACGCTCGGCGGCGTCGTAGTCCACCCGTTACCGACCGCCGAAGACGGCAGCCTGACGCGCGAGCAGGTGCTCGGCGCGATCAAGGAAGACGATCCCCATCATCCGATCACCCGCACGCTGTCGCTCGAGAACACCGTTTCCGGGCGCGTGCAGGATCCCGCCCGGCAACGCGACCTGGTCGATGCGGTGCGCGAACAGGGTCTGCGATCGCACCTCGACGGCGCGCGCCTGATGAACGCGGCGATCGCGACCGGCCTGTCCGCGGCCGATATCGCGGCGCCTTTCGACAGCGTCATGCTGTGCCTTTCCAAGGGCCTCGGCTCGCCGGTCGGCGCGCTGCTGTGCGGCTCGGCGGCCTTCATCGAGCGCGCCAGGCGCCAGCGCAAACAGCTCGGCGGCGGCATGCGCCAGGCCGGGGTGCTGGCCGCCTGCGGCCTGTACGCGCTCGAGCACAACGTCGAGCGCCTGGCCGACGATCACGCGCGCGCGGCGCGCCTCGCCGCCGGACTGGTCGCCATCGACGGTCTGGCGGTGCGGCACGCGACCAATATGGTCTTCGTCGAGCCGGCGGCGGACGACGTCGCGGCGCTGCGCGAGCACGTCGAGGCCCGTGGCGTGCTGATCGGGACGCAAAAGCCGCCGTTGCGCCTGGTCACCCATCTCGACGTCGACGACGATGGCATCGAACGCGCCATCGATGCTTTCCGCTCGTTTTACCGGCATTGACGGGATGAGCGCGAACTCCGTCGATCGGCTCGTCTTCGACGACGACTGGAGCGACCTGACGCGATTGCGCGACCTGCCGGAGATCGACTTCGAGCGCATGGCGGCCTACCGGGTCGAACGCATTCGCCAACAGCTGCGGGCGCACGATGCCGCGTTCGTCATCCTGGTCAGTCCGATCAGCCTGCGCTACGCGGTCGATTACCGCAGTTACCTGTTGTTCCAGTCGCATATCCCGACGACCTACGTATTCCTGCCGCAGGACGGCCCGATCGTCATGTACGGGTCTTACTACGACGTGCCGCTGGTCGAGGACCGGCGGCCGGGCCGGCCGCACGCGTTCTTCGACGGCGGCGGCAAAATCGATGCGGCCGCGGAGGCGCTGGCCGACGACGTGGTCGGGTACCTCGCCGAAATCGGCAGCGACAATCGCCGCGTCGCGGTCGAATACGTCAACCCGAGCGTGACCCGGGCGCTGATGGCGCGCGGGCTCGACGTCATCGACGGCGTGCGCGTCAGCGAGCTGGCACGCTTGATCAAGTCGGAAGACGAGATCGCGTGCATGCGCTGGGCGATCGCGGTGGCCGAGCACGGCGCGGCGAAGCTGAAGCAGACCTTGCGGCCGGGGGTTAGTGAACTGCAACTCTGGGCACTGTTGAACTACACCAACGTCGCCAACAATGGCGACTGGCACGAGGGGCGCATGCTGGCGTCGGGGCCGCGCATCAACCCGTGGCTGCAGGAGGCCAGCGAGCGCCGCGTCGAGTCCGGCGACCTGGTCGGCTTCGACACCGACATGGTCGGGCCCTTCGGTTACTTCGTCGACCTGTCGCGTACCTTTCACTGCGGGCCGGCGAAGCCGAGCGCTCGGCAAAAGCAGATTTACCGCATGGCGGTCGATCATGTCGAACACAATCTCAAGCTCGTCTACCCGGGCATGACGCTGAAGGAAATGCAGCGCCAGGCCTACGAGGTGCCCGAGGAATGCCAGCGCAACGCCTACCCCTGCGTGATGCACGCGGTCGGCATGTGCGACGAGTACCCGCAGGTCAAACACCTGTTCCGCGAGGAAAACCCCTACGATTGCATCATCGAGCCCGGCATGGTGCTCTGCGTCGAGAGCTACATGGGCCCCGAGGGCGAGCGCGACGGGGTCAAGCTCGAACAACAGGTGCTCGTGACCGACGACGGTTACGAACTGCTGACCCGATACCCGTACGAGGAAAACCTGCTCGATTAGCAAGGACGCGTCGCTATCCGCTACAATGCCGGCGAAACCGAGTCCCGGGAGCTTGCTCTGGTCAAATTCGATCTCCAGCGATTGATCGCGGAATTGCGCGCGGTTGCCGCCGAAGCGGATGCGCAGGTGCGCGTACGCGAGATCCTGACGCGCGCGCTGCGCAATCCCGCGGCAGTGCAGGAGGCCATGTCCGGCTTCAGCGGCGAAGAGGAAATCCTGTTCGAGGACGACGGCCTGACGATCATGTACTGCGGCTTTGACCCGGCCAAACACGTGCCGCCGCACGACCACCGCATGGGCGTCACGATCGGCGTCTATGCCGGCGGCGAGATCAACCATTTCTACCTCGCCGGCGAGCGCGGGCTCGAGCACAAGGCCTCGCGCGAACTCGGTCCCGGCGACGTCATGCAGATGGGCCCCGACGCGATTCACTCGGTCGAGACCGCCGGCGACGCGTTCAGTTACGCGATTCACGTCTACCTCGGGGCGCTCAAGCGTATCGATCGATCGCTTTACGACTGGGATAGCGGCACGCCGATCGCCTTTACCGACGAAAACTACGCCCGCCTCGAACGTCCGCGCGAGCGCAAAGTCGTCACGCCCGAGGACCCGGTATGAAAAACCCGATCGACGACCGTCCGTTTCGCTTCTACGACAACCGCCAGAAGTATCTCGCCTTCGTCAACACCTGCAACGAAAAATGGAAGGTGGCCGAGCGCGCGACGCAGGAACTCTCGCACATCCGGCCGCAACCGCCGTCGTTGCGCCTGTTCGATGCCGGCGTCGGTGACGGTACCGTGCTCGCGCACCTGATGCGTGCCATGCACCGCCGCTATCCGACGATCCCGTTTTACATCGTCGGCAAGGAAATCAGTCTCGAGGATATACGCCTGACGCTCGAAAAGCTGCCCGACCGCTTCGTCGAGCACCCCGCGAGCGTGATCATCCTGACCAATCTGTACTACGCCGAGGCGCCCTGGCTGATGCCGAACGACGTTGCCAAGTCGGCCGCGCTGAACTGGATCGAGGTCGGCCTGCGGGGTAACTCGTCGCAGGAGTTCGGCGAGCAACTGCACGATCTCGACGACCAGCTCGTCGACGGCTGGCAGGTCAAGGCCAGCGAGAAATCCGGCAACCCGATGTACGTGCGCCCGTCGGTGCTGGTGATGTTCCGCGATGATCACCGCTTCCTGCTCGACGACGTGATTCCGCGCCGCAGCCAGGCCGCCGGCGGCGACTACGATCTCGTGGTCGCGTCGCAACCCTGGCGCGCGCGCATGAGCGCCGAGTTCAAGGTCCGCCACGTGCTCGCGCCGCTCGCGCGCAGCCTGCGCGCCGGCGGGCGCCTGCTGACCGTGCAGTCTTACGGTGAAGATCCGGGTCTCGAGTTGATTCGAAAAATCTGGCCTGACGAGAACCCGTTCCAGGTGCGCCGGCAGGAATTGCTCAAGACCTTGAAGACGCACCTCGGCCGCGCGGCGCAAAACTACAACCTCAATGCGGGCAGCGACGACAAGGCCTTGCTGCGCTACCGGATGCATACGCTGCCGACCGAAATCGGCCGCACGATCGGCACGTCGACGCTGTTCGCCGCGTGGAACGCGGCCATCTACGTCGGCCAGATCGAGGACGAGCGCCTCGAACCGGTGATCTCGTCGGGGGAGTACCTCGATGCGACCGCCGACGTATTACACGAACACAACGGTATCTGGTTCAACGATGAAAGCTTCGTCATCTCGCGCAAGCGCGATAACTAGGTCAGCCTGGCTGTTCGCGCTCGCCGGATTTGCCGGCGTTGCCGGCGCCGATCATACCGCCGGCGCGGACTGGTCGTGGCATGCGCTGTCGGGCGGCATCGAGCAAAGCCGAATTGCGATCTACAACCGCGAGCAAATGCTCGGCATCTACAACCTCGATTGCGACCTGACGATCCCGCCGGAGAACGATCCGCGCGAGGGCGGCGCGACGCTCGAACTGGTGCGCCCCGACTCGCATCCGCAGGGATTGCTGGTCCTGACCTGCGACCTCGGCGCGCATTCGCAACTGCTCTCGATCATCGATCCGCAGGTCAAGTCGAAGCGGCCGATCTACAGCCGCAGCGGCAGCTACTTCGTCGCCTGGGAACTGCAGGACGGCGAACTCTGGATCAGCTACGACCGGCCGTGCGTGGGCGGTGAGAGCGCGCAGTGCCCCGATGGATTCGAGACGCTGTTCGAACCGCTGCCGAAGCCCGGTAACACCGCGCCGGCGGATTGACTTTGGCCCGCGCGGCGCGGCGCTTCTGTCAAAGTCGCGCCGCGATTGTTACAATACGCGCTCTCCGCCCATTCACGCGCCAGACTCATGAGCATGATTCCGAAAGACAAGTTGATGACCGATCCCGGCGACGTCTTCAAGACGCCGCGAGACGTACTCGAGAACGAAGAGCTTTCCGACGAGCAGAAGATTACCGTCCTCGAACAGTGGCAGGACGAAGTCAAACAACACCTCGTCGCCGAAGAAGAGGCGATGCCGGGCGAGGATCCGGACGACGCCGAGCTGCTGCAGGAAATTCACGAGGCGTTGACCACGCTGCGCGCGAGCTGAGCACCGTCTTTCTTACCTGATCCCGACGTCCCGCCGCGGCCGGCTCAGCCGGCGCGGCGCGCGACCAGCTGCGCGCTGGCGACGCGCGCGCCGTCGGCCGCGGTCTCGATCGATTCACCATAGTGCAGGACCTCGAGTCCGGCAGCCGCGTCGCGCAGCGCGCCCGGCGCGACGCGAAACTCGGCGCTCTTCGGCCCGATCACGTCGGCGTCGGTTGCGAGGTGTTCCTCGCTGATCAGGGTGCCTCCCGGAGCGAGGCAATCGCACAACCGCCGAATCAGATCGAGATCGACATACCAGAGCACGAGGATCAGGTCGTAATCGCCGGCGAACGGGTAAGGTTCGTCGAGGTCGTGCTCGATCCAGTCGATGTCGAGGTCTTCCGCCGCCGCGGCCGCGCGCGCCTGCGCGAGCCCCTCGGCCGAAATGTCGATCGCGTCGACGTCGAATCCCGCGCGCGCGAGCGCGAGCACGTTGCGGCCGGCGCCGCAGGCGACATCGAGCGCCTTGCCGACCGGTAGCCGCGGCAGCCAGTCCTCGAGCAGCGTCACCGGGTTGCGCTTGTTGTAACTGTCTTCGGCATAGCGCTGGTTCCATTTCTCGCGGTCTTGCTGGCTCATATCGGTCGCGGCTCCTTGAAATTTGCACCAGTTTAACCGAGAGCCAGGGTCGATTGTCGGCCAACCTGCGAGGCGGCTGCGCGCGATCGCACTCGGCGTGGCGTATAATCGCCGGACCTTTACGGACCATCGGGTGCAAAACGATGAAAAAGAGCCTGGCCATTGCGCTGGTTCTATGCGGGGCGTCGACGACGACGTCGGCAAAGTCGCCGGCGGCGATGGATCCCGCCATCGTGCGCATGCTGACGACGCCGGCGTCGGTCATGGATGTGTTCTTACTCAGGCTCTACGAGGCCGGCAAATGCAACAACGTCGTGCGCAACGAAAATGCCGATGAGGCCGACCTGTGCCTGACGACGCTCGACTACGATGCGGAACGCAACCTGCTGAACGCTTTTTTTCGGGTGTTGCCGGCGGCACCGATCATGGACGATTTCGTCGATCTCGACGCCGACGGCAGGCAGGAGATCCTGTTGCAATTGCTCGATAACACGGCGCGGCGCATGGGCGCGGTCGATACCTGGGGCTTGCTGCACAGCACGCCGGTGGCGTACGGCGGCAAGATCGATGCCGATGCCGTCAAGGCCTTTCGCGCAGCCCTCGCCGCGCGCACGACGGTCGCACTGGTGACCTCGTATAACGGCGTGGTCTACCGTGCGACGCGGCACCACGACGGCAAGATCGACTATTTCCAGAGCAAGTAGCGCCGGCCGGCGTGCCCGATCTATTTGTCGGGCAGGATATGCGTGGTCTTGGCGAGCTTCGCGCCCTCGTCGGCGATCAGCTTGAAGTCGGTGAAGGCGATGCGAATGTAGTCCGAGTTCTGCAGCTGCATGCGGTTGACCGGCATCTGGTTGACGTAGGTGCCGTTGGTACTGCCGAGATCCTCGATGAAGATGTCGATCGTGTTTTCCATGAGCTCGCTCGGCACGAGTTCGATTTTCGCGTGCTCGCCGCTGACCGATTCCTCGTCGATGATGATGTCGTTGTCGTGCCCGCGCCCGATCAGGACCGGCGATTTGTCGAGCGGGAAGCTCTTGACAACGACGTTGTCCACCAGTAATTGCAGCTCGGCCAAAACGCGTTTCCTTCGATAGCTGAAGCGTTAACTGAGTATAAACCGGCATTGGCCCGTTGCAAGGCGGCGCCGATGTGCGGTCGCGTGCCTTCGCCGAATCGCGATTATTCTTCCGCGAATCGATAGTCGGCAGCTTGCTGGAGCAGGCAATCGAGTAAGTGCACATGGTGCCCGTTCGCGGGCACAGGCAAACGATTTAAGAACCGTTCGGGTTTCGCGGCCGGAAATCCGAACCCAACCGACATTTGAAAGTCTTTACCCAAATGGATGAATCCGTCTCCCCTGGGTTTTCGCGGTTTTCGGAGTCAGGCCTTCAACCTTACAGAAGGTCGCCTGGATGTGAGTTGTAAAGTCTGAACCCGCAGTCTCCCTACGATCATGTCGAGGCGATTCGGTATCCGAGCGGATCCGCCTAGAACAAGATCCCCACGCTCAGGGCGCTGGCTTCGAAATCATCCTTGTCGAGATACTGCATGAACTCGATATTGATAGCCGCCTTGTCCGAAATATCGAAATTTGCGCCGAAACCGTAGGACAAGTCTGACTCGTCATCCGATTCCGAGTCCGAACCAAGAATCCCCAGGTCCACGTCGACAGTGAAATCAACCTTGGTATATCCGATAATTCCGTATACCGAGGCCGCGCCGGCAGTGGTTTGCCCTACCAGGTAGATTCCCAGAACGGTGTCGACTTCGAGCTCGAGGCTGATATCGCCCAAAAATGGATCGAACTCCGATATGTCGTCATCCGACAGGCCTATGCCGATCCTGCCCTCGAAGCCGACGCCGTTCTCACCCATGCTCCCGATACGAAAAATACCGACGGTGGGCTCCAAATCGAGATCGTCCTCGTCGACCTGGGCATATTGGATTCCGAAGTAGGTTTCACCGCCAAGTTGGGCGCTGGCTGCGGGCCCATACAGGCTAGCGAATATCGATACGATTACGAAAATGTGCAGAGGCTTGATATTTATATTTTTTCACCCGTGGTACTGGAAAGGTCGATGGAAACTCGCAGGTCTAGATCCTGGGTGGCCGGATCGAACCAATCTCCGAGCAGGTAATGATGCAACAGGATCGACTCACGCGATTCCAACTTGAATTTCCATCGACGCCAGGCTGCCGTTTAGAGAGTCTACTGCGAAATCCGGGTCAGGGCGAGTGGCTTGCGACCCGATTCGACTTCCTCGCTGACCGAAGCAACGGTAAGTCCGTTCCGCCAGCTGACGGCCTGTGGTCAATTTCCGATGTCCGTCGAGCCTGCGATGGCGATGGTATTTTCGAGATTTGCTTGATTTTTCCTGGCAAAATCAATGGCCGTGGCCGTAATTTCGGGCGCATGCACGGCTTAAACGCTTGATATGACGGGCATTTGCGGTCTCGTTCAATAGTCAATGCAGCACGGCGACGCGTTGATGCCAGATCACCTTCAGACTGACTCAGGTCAACAAAACCGATCTCGAAAAACGATTAAGTAGAGAAGGCATAATCTGAGAAGGGTTATAGTAATGACTGTGGCAGTCTCCGGCATTCCCGGTATTGGTACGAAGACAGCAGAAATTCTGACGAAGCATGGGTTTAAAACCGTAAGAGCAATAGCCGGCAGCAGCGTCGAAAAACTTTCCGGCGTTCCCGGATTCGGGCCCGCGCGAGCGCGCACGATAATCGGCAAAGCTACCGCATTGCTGGCCAACAAACCGTCGAGCCCACCCAAGGCTGCCAATTCACCAAAGGCAACAAAGGCGGTTAGAAAAAAGGCAGCGCGCGCCAAGACGAAATCAAAACCGAAGACAATCAAGAAAGTTGCGCGCGCTAAATTACAACGCAAAAAGAAGGCAGGTAAAAAAGCTGCGCGAGCCAAAGGCAGCGAAAAAGAAAAATCGCGCAAAGAGAAGTTGAAAAAGGAACAGCAGCGCAAGGAGAACCTGCGCAGAGAGAAGATAAAGAAAGAAAAAATGCGCAAGGAAAAGATGCGCAAAGAAAAATTGCGTAAAGAGAAAATCAAGAAGGAGAAGCAGCGCAAAGAGAAACTGCGCAAGGAGAAGAAACGCAAAGAAAAGTTGCGTAAGGAGAAACAGCGCAAGGAAAAACAGCGCAAAGAGAAACTCAAAAAAGAAAAACTGCGCAAGGAGAAGCAGAAGCAGGCGAAAGCAAAAAGCAAAAAAATCCAGAAGAAAAAGAAGCGTTAACTGCCAACATTGCGAAAAACGGACGGAAGCCTGGCGTCAACGGAGAAAGCGCTGCCGGCGTGTGGCTCGGAGTGGAGCGAGAGGGCGTTTCTCGCCACGGGTTGCCTGGTATTTCAGATCTGCATTCCCGATAGCGGAATGCGCGTGAGGCCAAGTCAGGCTGCGGGTATCGGAGACCGGTGGACTTCCGGGAAAACGAAAACTCGGCACTTTAGCGGGGCTGTAATTTCAAATCTAATTGCAGCCGAGGTGATTGGTTGAACCTGCCAGATCCAATCAATCCGGCCAGCGATTTTCTATGGCCACGAGGATCGGTTGGTCAGGGCACATTCTTCAATCATTCTCTCTGCCGTGGAGACGGCGTCAGCCGCCGGCCCGAAACCCCCCGTTCACATCCTAAGAATTCTGGCCTGCCGGTTGATCCGGTTCTTCGGGCGCCTCGGCTTCCTGCAACTCGAATAGCACCTTGACGATCTGGTGCCGGTCCATTTTGAGGACTTCGAGACAAGCACCCTCGAGTTGAATTCGATCGCCGACTTTGGCGATACGGCCGAGCCGATGGTTGATATAACCGCCAAGGGTTACGTAGTCGCCCGTGGGAAACGGGTAATTCAGCTTGTGCTCCAGTTCCGTAACCCGGACGCCGGCGCTAATCTTGTAGCGATGACGATCTTCCATCTTGATGTGACGGTGTCTCGGGGTAAATTCGTCCTCGTAGTCGCCGACAATCTCTTCGAGAATATCTTCCAGCGTTATCAAGCCCTCGGTACCGCCGTATTCATCCAGAACGATGGCTATCTGTCGCCGGTTGCTGGTGAAGTCCTTGAGTAAGGTCTTCAGCGGCATGGTATCGGGGATGTAATAGGCCGGCATCATGACATCGGCGACCGGCTGTGCCAGGGTATCGACAATCAATTCGGGTTTCTCCGCAGCCGCCATGCTGTTGAGCAGTTGTTTCACCGAAACTATGCCGATGATATTGTCCATTGTCGTTTCATAGACCGGGTAACGCTCGCGCAATTCTTCCTTGAACAGCGTGAGCACATCCGCGACGACGGCGGTATGCGGTATCGCCTCGACTTCCGTGCGCGGAATCATCGCATCTCGCGCAGTGTGCTCATCGAGATCGAAAACTCCGCGGAGCATCTTGGTCAACTGGGGATCGAGGACTCCCTCCTGCTCGCTCGCGCTGAGTATGGTGCGAATCTCCTCGCCGGTGATCGAGAAATGCGGTTCGCCCTTTTCAATCAACTCACGTTGCCCGAATAACCACAGCAGGCCATTGGACGAATGATTCATGAACCAGATCAGCGGGCGCAATATGGTATGCAGGCCATTGATGACTCGCGCGACCGACAGGCTAATTGCCACGGCCTTGTGAAAGGCCAGCACCTTGGGCGCCAGTTCACCGACCACGACGTGCAAGAACGAAATGATCACGAAAGCCAGAATATAGGAGAGGGTCTGGGTCAACTGTAGAATATTCTCGCTATCACCGAGCAGGCCGAAGGCTAGCTGGAATCCCGGAAACATTATCTGATTAAGCGTGACAATCCCGATGGCACCCAATCCCAGCGAAACGATAGTAATTCCGATCTGGGTGACCGAATAAAAGCGCTCCGGTTGGTCATGGAGCACCTGGACTATCCTGGCCGACTTACTGCCGGTGCTGGCCAGCTGATTTATCCGACTGCGTCGCGCCGAGGTGAGTGCGATCTCCGATCCGACAAAAAATGCGTTGCCGACAACCAGGAATAAAATCAAAAGTAATTTTCCGATCAATATCCAATCCATAAATCGCTCCTGCACGACCCTGGATGCTTACCAGGCTCGACGTGTGCAATACGAAAAAATATCTATCCAGTATATTTCATCGACGATACGATTTTCTGACGTCAATCAAAGCCTTGCGCAAGTGTTGAACCGGCATCGAAGCCGGCCGCGCTTGTATCCACGGATTCGATTGGCTGGCATCATAGCAGCAGATTTTTACCTGCAAACGAGCAGGCGCGTGGACCGCCGGCAGTAGCTGGCGGCGACCGGCGCGACGCTGGCGGAGGCCATGAAAGACCGACCGATTCTGTACCTCGCGATCGCCGAAATGCTGATCTGGGCGTGCATCTACTACAGCTTCCCGGCGCTGTTGCTGCACTGGGAGCGCTCGCTCGGCTGGAGCCGGGCGGATCTCACCGGCGCGATCACGCTGGCGGTGTTCGCGTCGGCGTTCTGCTCGCCGCTTTACGGTCGGCTGATCGACTCCGGCCACGGCGCGCAGATGATGACCGGCGCGTCGATTCTCGGCGGCATCTGCATGGTATTGCTCGCGCTGGTCGAGCAGCTGTGGCAATTCTACGTCCTGTGGGGCGTGCTCGGCGTGTGCATGGCCGGCGCGATGTACGAGCCGTGCTTCGCGCTGATCACGCGCGCGCGCGGCGCCGACGCGCGCCGCGCGATCATATTCGTGACGCTGGTCGCGGGCTTCGCCGGCACCGTCAGCTTCCCGGTCGCGCACGTGATCGCCGACGCGCTCGGCTGGCGCAGCGCGGTCATCGTCTTCGGCCTGATCGCAATTGTCATAGTCGCGCCGATCATGTGGCTCGGCGCGAGCGGCGTCGAACGCGCCGGCCGGCCGCTCGACCTGCACGACCCGGTACCGGGCCCGGGCCGCCACGCGCACCTGCGCTCGCTCGTATTCTGGTGTCTCGCGATCGGCTTCGCGCTCGGCGCGGTCATGCACGGCATCACGCTGCATCACCTGTTGCCGATCCTCGACGAGCGCAACGTGCATCCCGAGGTCGCGGTGCTCGCGATCTCGTTCATCGGGCCGATGCAGGTCGCCGGCCGGCTGGCGATGATGGCCGCGGCCCGGCACGTGTCGAACCACGGCATCGCGGTCGCCTGCTTCGGGCTGATGGCTATGTCGATCGTGTTCCTGATCGGCGCCGGCGCGACGCCGGTGCTGCTGGTCGGCTTCGTCATCCTGTTCGGCGGCGCCTACGGCATGGTCAGCATCGTCCGCCCGGTGATCGCGCGCGAGCTGCTCGGCGAGCGCCGCTTCGGCGCCAAGTCGGGCGCGCTGGCGCTGGTCTATCTCGCCGGTTCGGCGGCGGCGCCGTACCTCGGTTCGCTCGGCTGGGGCCTCGGCGGCTACGACTTCGTGCTGCCCGGGCTGATCGCGCTGGCCGCCTGCGGGCTCGGCCTCTATCTCGTCGCGCAAAGGGCGGCGGCGCGGCGACAGTTCGGTTAGACTAGGCCTGTTTTACGGCCGTGGAGAAGGTCATGTCGGAGCGATTCATTGCCGCGCTCGAAGCCGAGCTCGAATCGATCGAGAGCCAGGGGCTCTACAAGCGCGAGCGCGCGTTGACGTCGGCGCAGGGCGCCGGGGTCACGGTCGAGGGCGTGGCCCGTGAACTGATCAACCTGTGCGCCAACAACTACCTCGGGCTCGCCAACCACCCGGACATGGTCGCGGCGGCGCGCAAGGGCCTCGACAGCCACGGCCTCGGCATGGCGTCGGTGCGCTTCATCTGCGGCACCCAAAACATTCACCGGCAACTCGAGCGGCGCATCGCCGACTTCGTCGGCGCCGACGACGCGATCCTGTTCTCGTCGTGCTTCGACGCCAACGGCGGGATCTTCGAGGTGCTGCTCGGCCCGGAGGATGCGGTCCTATCCGACAGCCTCAACCACGCGTCGATCATCGACGGCATCCGCCTGTGCAAGGCGCGCCGGTTGCGCTACGCCAACAACGACATGGCCGATCTCGAGGCGAAGCTCAATGATGCCGCCGACGCGCGCTTTCGCCTGGTCGTGACCGACGGCGTGTTCTCGATGGACGGTATCTTCGCGAACCTGACCGGCATCTGCGATCTCGCCGAGCGTCACGACGCGCTGGTCATGGTCGACGACAGCCACGCGATCGGCTTCATCGGCGAGCGCGGCGCCGGTACGCCGGAACTGCACGGCGTCGAGGACCGCGTACAGATCACCAGCGGCACCTTCGGCAAGGCGCTCGGCGGCGCCAGCGGCGGCTACATCACCGGGCCGCGGCCGGTCGTCGACCTGCTGCGCCAGCGCGCGCGACCTTATTTATTTTCGAACAGCCTCGCGCCGCCGATCGTGCGCGCGACGCTGCGCGCGCTCGACCTGCTCGAAAACGGCGCCGAGCTGAGGCAGAAGCTCGCCGACAATACCGCATTTTTTCGCGAGCACATCGAGGCCGCGGGCTTCGACGTGATCACGGGTACGCATCCGATCGTGCCGATCATGACCGGCGACGCACATCTCGCGCAGCGGCTCGCCAGCGGCCTGATGCATCACGGCATCTACGTGACCGCGTTTTCCTACCCGGTCGTGCCCGACGGCCAGGCTCGCGTGCGCACGCAAATGAGCGCCGCGCACGAGCGCGAGCAACTCGAATATGCGATCGAAGCGTTCACCGCGGTCGGACGCGAGATCGAACTGATCTGATGCAGGGGAAATTGCCATGAAAGCGCTGGTCAAGGCCAAACCCGAACGCGGGCTCTGGCTCGAGGACGTGCCGCGGCCCGAGCCCGGGCCCGAAGACGTGCTGATCCGGGTCAAGGAGGTCGCGATCTGCGGTACCGATCTGCACATCTACAACTGGGACCAGTGGGCCCGGGACCACGTGCCGGTGCCGATGACGATCGGCCACGAGTACGTCGGCGTGATCGAGGAAGTCGGCGAGCTGGTACACTCGGTCAAGGTCGGCGACCGCGTCTCCGGCGAGGGTCACATCATGTGCGGCGAGTGCCGCAACTGCCGCGCCGGCCGCGGGCACCTGTGCCGCGACACGCGCGGCGTCGGCGTCAACCGGCCGGGCGCGTTCGCCGAATACGTTTGCATCCCGGCGGAAAACGCCTACAAGATTCCGAGCGTCATCAGTGACGACATCGCGTCGATCCTCGATCCGCTCGGCAACGCGGTGCACACGGCGCTGTCGTTCGACCTCGTCGGCGAGGACGTGCTGATCACCGGCGCCGGACCGATCGGCCTGATGGCGACCGCGGTCGCGCGCCACGTCGGCGCGCGCCACGTCGTCATTACCGACGTCAACGAAAAGCGACTGGCGATGGCGCCGCGTTTCGGCGCGAGCCGCACCGTCCGGGCCGGCGAGGAAGACCTGCACGACGTCATGGACGAGCTCGGCATGCTCGAGGGCTTCGACGTCGGCCTCGAGATGTCGGGCAACGAGAATGCGCTGCGTGACCTGATCGGCATCCTCAACCACGGCGGCAAGATCGCGCTGCTCGGCATCTACCCGAATACGCCGCGCGTCAACCTGAACGAGGCGATCTTCAAGGGCATCAGCCTGAAGGGCATCTACGGCCGCGAAATGTTCGAGACCTGGCACAAGATGGTCGCGATGCTCGGCAGCGGCCTCGACGTCAGCGCGGTCATCACCGACCAGATCGATTTCGACGACTTCGAGACCGGCTTCGGCAAGCTCAACGCCGGCGAAGCCTGCAAGGTCGTGATGCGGCTCTGATCGGGATCGACGTGCGCCGGATTTTTCTGATCGTGCTGTTGTGCGCGGCGTCGGCCGCAGGCGCCGACAGCGGCGCCGAACTCGCGCAGGCAAAGCAGGCCCTGGCGGTGATCCAGGATGACGTCAGGCCCGCCGAGGTCAATCGGCTCGACCGGGAACGCCGCTATGCGATCTGGAACGGCTATTACGGCTTGCTCGAGCAGCTCGGGCGGATGCAGGTTCATCACGAAATGATGACGCGCCACGGCCGTGACCGACAAACCGGGTTCGACGCGGCACGGGTCGAGTTCGAGCGCGGGCTTGAAGCCTTGCGCCGTCTGCTGCCCACCGACGACTGACGCCGCTTTCGCCTTGCTCCCGGGCCTTGCCCCGCGAGCGAACGTTTGCTCCGAGTAACTTCCCTGAGTATCAATTCACGACTCCCGGCCGGTCCCGATCGAGTTCACCGGGTCACGACGGCCATTCGCGCGCGAAATCGTCGCGTTAGTTGATTCGGGTCAAGTACTGCTCGCGGCACGCGCGAACCATCACGGAACAGTCGGTCAAAATCGACAAGATATTCGGTGGTTCGGATTTGCGCGCAGGCGACAATTCCCCGGCCTCCTCGCCAATCGTTCTGACACAGGAGACTATGATGAACAAGACGATTAAAACGCTGACGCTGGCCTCGGCGTTACCGCTGGTAGCCATTACCGCCAGCGCGCTGGCGCACGGCCAGTCCGGATCCGGCATGGGTTCGATGATGGGTGGCGCGATGATGCAACAGCAGATGACGAAGATGCACGAGCAGATGCAGAAGAACCACGAGCTGATGCAGCAGATCATGAACGAGCCGGACCTCGCCAGGCGCCAGTCGATGATGCAGCAGCATATGCAATCGATGCACGAGCAGATGCACCTGATGAACCCGGGCACGGGCGACGCCGGGAGCGGCGCGCAACCGCCGGCAGACATGCGCGAACGGATGAATCAAATGGATATGCGCCTGAACATGATGCAGATGATGATCGAGCAGATGATGCAGCACCAGCAGCAAATGCAGTAGGACTCACGCGAACAGACGCGCTCGGGTCGGCTCCGAAAGGTACCGAGACGCCATTGGACCCCGGCCCGAATTCCTGTTCGCGACAACAACCGCGCGGAATCTCCCTCGCGAGCCAAATTTTCGCGCGACGCAACAACATCGGGATTGTTACCCGAAGTAAATTCGGGTCAGAGCAGAATTTACTCGAGGGTTTGGGCGACGAAGTCGGCGTGCAGATCGGGCGCCTCGCTCGCGTCGGGCAGGGCGAGGACCGCGTCGCAAAGGCGCGCAGCGGCGGCGGGGTCGAGGCCGCCGTAGTCGAGCAGGCCGAGCGCCTTGGCGCGCATCTCGTCGGCGTCGAGCGCGAGTTCCGGGTCGCCGCGACAGTTGCGACGCAACACCTTGAACGCGGCGCCGGCGACGGTTTTGACGCTGAGCTCGGCGCCCCAGGAAACCGGGTAACGGCTGGTAAAAGGCTCCTCGGCGACGACTTCGACCCGCGCCGCGAGATCCGCGACCCGTGCGCGCGAGGCGCCGTCGAACGAGTCGAGGGCGACCTCGCCGTCGATCAACGCGATCGCCGCGCAGTGTTGCAACGAGAATTTGGCCTCGTACTGGCTTTGCGGCGTCGCACGGTCGCAGACGTCGAGCGCTGCCCGATAAGTCGCGACGCGCACTGATTCGACCTGGCCGCCGTCGAGTAACGCGTGCAACTCGAGCGCGCAGTCGATCAGCGGATGCGTGTGCCGGCACGACGGCCACGGCTTGATCGACGTTTGCAGCAATTGCCACGGTGCGTCGGCGTCGGCAAGAATCCGCTCCGGCTCCGGATCCGGACACAGGCCGACAAAAAAGCCCTTGCCGCCCTCGAGAATCTCCGGCGGCCCGGTAAACCCGGCCTGCGCGAGTTCGGCCGCGAGCAGGCCCGATTCGCAGGCGCGCCCGGCGTGCAGGTGTTTGCTCATCGCGCCGGTCTCGATGAATTGCCAGAGGCCGCTCGCCTGGGTTCCGGCATTGCCGAGCGCATCGACGGCGGCGGCATCGTCGAGCCCGAGCAGCGTCGCCGCCGCCATCGCCGAACCGAACGGGCCGCAGGTCGCGGTGTTGTGCCAGACGCGGTAATGCGCCGGGCCGACCGCCGCGCCTATCCGGCACATCGCCTCGAAGCCGTGCAGCATCGCGGTCAACTGGCGCTCCGGCGACGCATCGAGCGCGGCGCCCTGCGCGAGCACCGCCGGGACGACGACGCAGCCGGGATGCGTCACCGACGCGCGGTGCAGGTCGTCGGTCTCGGTGATATGGGTCATCGCGCCCATCAGGAACGCGGCACGCTTGCGATCGAGATCGCCGCCGCCGGCCCAGCGGCGCAGGACCGCGCCCACCGGCGTCGCGCTGCCGGCGTAGGCGCAGGCGAGCGCGTCGAGCGCGAGCAACGCTGACCGATCGAGATCCTCGCGCGTCACCGGCTTGCGACGGATCAGGCTGACGAGTTGACTGGTCAGGCTCACGGTCGTGACCGTTCAGGCGGTCTCGGCGTTACGGCCGAGGCGCGCCTCGAGCCACTGGAAGAGGTAGCCGCGCGGGCGATCGACGCCGCTGACGAGGTACTCCAGCGTGTAGATATTGTTCATCGTCGCGGTGAGCATGGTCTCGCCGTGTTCGGTGCCGCAGAACAGGATTTCGTCGCCTTCTTGCACCGGCTGATCGTCGGCCGGCAGCATGATTTGCTCGCCGGCGCGCGCGATCGACAGCGGGATGGCATCGATGAAACCGTCGAGATCGTGCGGGTTGCGGCGCATCTCGCCGAGCGTCAGCGGCCGCTGCGCGCGCAAGTGTTCGATCACGGCGCAGGCCGAGTCCTCGGTTATGCGCGATTGCCACAGGTGCGGCATATGGTCGCCGATGGTGGCCTTGAGCCGCGCGACGGTGTTGCCGCAAATATCCTCGCCCTGCGCGCGCAGGTACTCGATGAAGACCTGCACCTGCGGCGAAATCAGGTGCTTGAGCACGCGCCGCGCGGTGGTCAGGCTCGACTGCAGCACGAGTTTGGCGTTGGCCGCGTCGAACGCGATCTGGTGGACGTGACTGTTTTGCCGCACGATCGTGAACGCATCCGGTTTCATCGACTTGACCGCCATCAATATGCTGATGTTGTCGTGATCGCTGTCGGTCGCCGCGACCACGCCCGCGGCATGGTCGACGCCGGCTTCCCTGAGCGTCTCCGGGTTGGCCGGGCTCGCGATGACGCGCGCGGCGCCTTCGATGTCTTCGGCGCGCGGGTCGATGATTACCGGTTTGATCCCGTTCTTGACGAAATGGCGGTAAACCCACTGGCCCATGCGGCCGAAGCCGCAGATGATCCAGTCACCGGTCGGCATATCGATCGGTTCGCCGAGGCGCGCATCGGGGCTGCGCACGAGGCACGAATTCAGATTGTGCAAGCGTGGCGCGGTGATCGCCATCGACAGCAGTTGCGCGAAGATCTCGAACGGGTTGATGATCGTGACGTTGCCGAGCGAGTGTAAATGGTCGATGTGCGACTGCGAGCTCGAGCGGCACAGGATTCGCAGCTTCGGGTTCAGCAGCCTTGTCAGCACCGCGATGCGCTGGTTGACCTCCTCGTCGATCGTCAGAATGACCATGCCCTTGCAGTTCGGCAGGCGGATACCGGCGTCGATCAGGTGCTTGGGTATGGTCGGATCGGCGCACAGCCCCGGCATCGTCACGTTGTAGTCGCGCAGGCGCAGCGCCTTGATCCGTTCCGGGTTGATGTCGATGATGACGCCGCGCAGCCAGTTGTCGGACAGGCCGCGCGCGAGCAGGCTGCCGGTGTCGCCGAAGCCGCA
>JAHEKJ010000150.1 GCA_024638385.1 Gammaproteobacteria bacterium
CACCGGCACCAGCAGGCGTTTCTTGATCAGCGAGTCAGTGACGTGGCGCCAGCCCATGGCGATGCCTTCGCCGGCCATCGCCGCCTGGATCACGAGCGCGTAATCGTTGAGGCGCAGACCCTCTCCCTTGTCGACGAACTCGACGTTGAAGGATTCGAACCAGTCGCGCCACGTGGGGCGTGGCCGAAAAGGTTCTTCGAGATGGATGAACTGGTGTTCGAGTAAGTGTTCGATCGATTTCGGTCGCGGGTTCGCCGCCAGATAGGCCGGGCTGGCCACGGCATAAATTTCCTCGGTTGCGATGTTGGCCGAATCGTAACCCGGCCAGCCGCCACGGCCACGGCGAATGCCGAGTGATACGTTTTCGTATTCCAGATCCACGTCTTTGTCGACCACCTGCAGGCGCAGATCGACATTCGGATGGGAGCGGTGCAGCCGCGTCATGCGCGGCATGATCCAGTAGTTCGCGAACGCGGTCGAGATCGACAGGGTAACGAGACCCTCGTCGTCACCGCGATTCACTTCGCGCGCCGCCTGCAGCAACCGCTCCATGCTGAGCGACACCTCGTTATAAAAACGCTCCCCGGCCTCGGTCAGCCGAATCGCGCGATGCCGCCTCTCAAAAAGCTCCTGCCCGATCGCCGTCTCCAGCTGCCGTATCGCCAGACTAACCGCAGGCTGCGAAACCCCAAGCTCCTCGGCCGCCCGCGTAAACGACAACAAGCGCCCACAAACCTCGAACACAAACAAATGATGCGGCGAATGCACCAACCGCCGCAACTCACGCATCACAAACCCCCGTCATCGCGCCCCCCGTCATTGCGGCCCCCGAGCCGCAATCCATTACAAGGCGTGCACTGATATCACCCGGGCTCCGCCCGGCCAACTTTCCGCGATGATTTGGGATGGATGCCGCGGTCCGACGCATCGGCTTTCGCCAGCATGACGAGTGCGATGATAAAGTGGTAGGTTTCGTATAAGTGAAGTAAGGCATAATCGATTAAGAAATAAGCTTCTCATATAAGTTAACATAAATTTAACTTATGCGAATACCGATATTTTTTAGCGGTCACAATCCGGTGACCGATTGTTATACTGCGCTTCCCTTTAGGGAGGAGTTAGCGTGAGTCAGGCAACACGAAGCAGAAGCACCCGCCGCCGGGGCGGTGGCCGCGCCAGCCGAGAACGCACGCGCCCGCAGATCACCGCACCCGCCTACATCAAGCGCCAAATCCCTTTCTACGAATTCCTCAACGAAGAAGGCCTGATCAAGCTCGAAGACCAGGCCGACTGGATCATCCAGGAAATTGGCCTCGAATTCCGCGACGATCCGAAAGCGCTCAAAATCTGGCGCGAGGCCGGCGCCGACGTCAAGGGCACGCGCGTGCGCCTCGACAAGGGTGTCGCACGGGAATGGTGCCAAACTGCGCCCACCGAATTCACCCAGCACGCGCGTAACCCCGAGCGCAGTGTAAACATCGGCGGCACTTCGCAAGTGTTCGCGCCGGTCTACGGCCCGCCGTTCGTGCGCGACCTCGAGGGCGGGCGCCGTTACGGTGCGATCGAGGATCTCGACAAACTGTCGAAGCTCGTGTACATGCTGCCGAGCCTGCATCACGGCAGCCTGGTCATCGTCGAGCCCTGCGACCTGCCGGTGTCGAAGCGTCACCTCGACATGGTCTACCTGCACATGAAGAACCATGACAAGCCCCACCTCGGCGCAATCACCGAAAAATCGCGCGCGCAGGATTGCGTCGACATGGCGCGCATCCTCCACGGCGCAGACTTCATGGAACAAAACTGCGTCATCATGGGTAACGTCAACACCAACTCGCCGCTGCTGGTCGACAAGGTCGTCACCGAGGCGGCGCAGGTTTACTGCGGTGCCAACCAGGGACTCGTAGCGGCTCCGTTCATTCTCGGCGGCGCGATGGGCCCGGTCACGACCGCTGCATCGATCGCGCAAGCCTTCGCCGAGGCGATGATGGTCGGCGCCTTCACCCAGCTGGTGCGCAAGGGCGCGCCGTTCGTGCTCGGTAATTTCCTGTCGTCGATGAGCCTCAAGAGCGGCGCCCCGACCTTCGGGATGCCCGAACCGGTGATCTCGAACCTCGTCATCGGCCAACTCGCCCGCAGGCTCGGCGTACCGCTAAGATGCGGCGGCTCCCTAACCGCGTCCAAGCTGCCTGACGCGCAGGCCGCCGCCGAAAGCGCCGATTCGATGTTGTCGACCGCACTTGGCGGCGCCAACTTTGTCCTGCACGCCGCCGGCTGGCTGGAAGGCGGGCTGTGCACCGGTTACGAAAAACTCGTCATCGACGCCGACCGCCTCGGCGCCTACCAGGTCATGCTCGGCGGCCTGCCGCTGGACGACAACGCGCTCGCGCGAGATGCCTATTCGGAAGTTGAGCCCGCCGGCCACTTCCTCGGTTGCAGCCACACCATGGCCAACTATGAAACCGCCTACTACGACGCCAAACTCTCCGACAGCGATAACGTAGAAAGCTGGGAAGAGCAGGGCAGCAAAGACATGGCCCAACGCGCCTACGACCGCTGGAACCAGCTCCTGAAAGACTACGAGGCCCCACCCCTCGACCAGTCCAAAGACGAAGAACTCCAGGCCTACATAGAAAAACGCAAAGCAGAAATTCCCGATGCCTGGTACTAACCAACACCACGTCATTGCGGCCCTCGAGCCGCAATCCATTACAAAGCCTCCTCGGAAATCCTCCGGGCGCAGCCCGGCCAACTTTCCCGGGTGCGTCACAATGGATGCCGGATCAAGCCCGGCATGACGAAAACTGTTTGAAAGAGGACAAAAAATGGAATCCCAAGCAAGAGTAGTAATAATCGGCGGCGGCGTAGTCGGCTGTTCGATCCTGTTCCACCTCGTCAAACACGGCTGGAAAGACACCGTCCTGCTCGAACGCAACGAACTCACCTCCGGCTCCTCCTGGCACGCCGCGGGGCAAATTCACACGATCTCCTCAGACCCCAACATCTCCCGCCTGCAGGGTTACACCATCGAACTCTACCCCGAGCTCGAGAAACTCTCGGGGCAATCCGTCGGCCACCACCAGACCGGCGGTTTCTACGTAGCGTCGAACCAGACCTGGTACGACTACCTCAAACGCGAGCGTTCGAAGGCGCGTTACATGGGTCTCGACCAGGAATTCATATCGATGAAGGAACTGGCCGACCGGCACCCGCTGATCGACCCGAGCCGATATCTCGCCGCGCTGTGGGACCCGCTCGACGGCGACATCGACCCGTCCGGCGTGACCTACGCCTACGCCAAGGCGGCGAAAAAACTCGGCGGCAGTTACCACACGCACGCGCAGGTCATCGAAACCAACCAGCGCAAGGACGGCAGCTGGGACGTGGTCACCAAAGAGGGCACGATCCACGCCGAGCACATTGTGAATGCCGGCGGCCTGTGGGCGCGCGAAGTGGGGCACCTGTCCGGCCTCAACCTGCCGGTGCAGCCGATGGAGCACCATTACCTGATCACCGAGACCATCCCCGAGATCGCGGCACGCGAAGAGCGCTTGCCGGCCGGCATCGACTACGAGGGCAACATTTACTTCCGCCAGGAAGGCCAGGGCATGCTGCTCGGCACCTACGAGCCGAAGGCGACGCCGTGGATGGTCGGCGGCACACCCAACGACTTCGGCCACGAACTGCTGGAACCGCAGCTCGACCACATCGCCGAGCGCCTCGAGCTCGGCTTCGAGCGCATCCCGGCGCTCGCCGAGGCCGGCATCAAGGACATGATCAACGGCCCGTTCACCTTCGGCCCCGACGGCAACCCGATGATCGGCCCGGTGCCCGGCATGAAGAACTACTGGGCCGCGGTCGGCGTCATGGCCGGCTTCTGCCAGGCCGGTGGCGTCGGCAAGTGCCTCGCCGAATGGATGATCGACGGCGAACCCGAAATCGACGTCTGGGCGATGGACATCGCGCGCTTCGGCGATTACGCCTCGCCCGATTACGGCACGATCAAGTCGAGCGAGAACTACGAGCGCCGCTTCGTCATGACCTTCCCCAACGAAACCCTGCCCAAGGGCCGGCGCATGCGCACGACCGCGCTGTACGATCGCCTGACCCAGCTCGGCGCGGTCTGGGGCGACGGCTTCGGCCTCGAGTCCGCGCTCTGGTTCGCCGACGGCCCCGAAGACGCGCACGAGGAACCGACCTTCGCCCGCTCACGCGCACACGACTATGTCGCGCGCGAATGCAAGGCGGTAAGGGAAGCGGTCGGCATCACCGAAATTGCCAACTTCGCCAAGCACTCGATCAAGGGGACGGATGCGCGCAAGTTCCTCGACTACGTCATGGCCGGCCGGGTACCGCAGCCGGGTAGAATCAACCTGTCGCCGATGCTGACCCACAAGGGCAAGCTCTACGGCGATCTCACCATCGCCTGCCTCAAAGATGACGACTTCATGATCTTCGGCTCCGGCGCCGCGCAGGAAATGCACCGCCGCTGGTTCGAAAGCCACCTCGAAGGCTACGACGTGCAATACGAAAACGTTTCGCGCCGCTACCACGGCATCGGCCTGTCGGGCCCGAATGCGCGCGAACTCCTGTCCCGCATCACGCGTGATGATGTATCCGGCGATGCGCTCAAGTTCCGCGATATCAGGAGAACCTTCGTCGGCACCGTGCCGGCGATCCTCACCAGGCTGTCGTTCTCCGGCGAACTCGGTTACGAAATCTACGTCGAGCCGGAATACCAGTTGAAACTCTACGAGGAAATTCTCGCCAACGGCGAAGGCTTAGGGCTCACCCACTACGGCCTGCGCGCATTGATGAGCCTGCGCCTGGAAAAGAACTGGGGCGCATGGACGCTCGAATTCCGCCCGGATTTCACCGCCGCGCAATCGGGCCTCGACGTGTTCATCAACTGGGACAAGGACTTCATCGGCAAGGAGGCAGCACAGAAAGAACGCGACGCCGGCCCCACGATCAAGTTGGTGACGATGACCATCGACACCGACGACATCGACGTCACCCTGGACGAGGCCATCCTCAAGGACGGCGAATGGGTCGGCTACGTGACCTCGGGCGGCTATGCGCACCACGTGCAGCAATCGATGGCGTTGGGGTATGTGCCGGCGGAGCTTGCGGCCGATGGCACCGCGCTCGAGGTCGAGATTAATGGGGATATGTATTCGGCGAGGGTTGTTGGGGCGCCGCTTTATGATCCGTCCGGCGAAAAAATGCGGGGATAGCTTCATGGCAACCAAAAAGAAAACGGCACCGAATCGAAGAGTTTCCATTCCAGCGCGGCATGCGAAAGCAGCCTTCGTGAAAAAAGGACGCCGCATCAAGGTGATCAATACGCACGGCACGCAGGTGGTCGATTGCTGGGCACTGAACCCCGATAACCTGGGCGAATACATGTCGCTCGAGCATTGCCGGGTGTCCATCGAACGCGTGTGCCCGCGCAAGGGCGACGTGATGGTGACCAACCGGCGCCGCCCGATTCTGAAAATCATGGAGGATACCGCGCCGGGCACCCACGACACCTTGCTGGCCGCCTGCGACCGCTACCGCTACGAGTTACTGGGATGCAAAGAGTATCACCGCAACTGCACCGATAATTTCTGGGAAGCAATGGTCGAGCTGGGCCTGAAACCAACCGAACTGCCGTCGCCGTTTAATCTCTGGCAAAACACGCCGGTCGAAGCCGATGGCACCATCAAACCCAATCCGCCCGTCAGTAAAAAGGGCGATTACATCGTCATGCGTGCCGAAATGGATCTGGTAATCTGCCTTTCCGCCTGCCCACAGGACATCACCTCGATTTGCGGCAACAAACCGCGTAATGCGAATTTTGAGGTTCTTTGACACCGTCATCCACTGCGCCGGCAGTTGAGTATACTGTCCCTTTAATTGGAAGAGAGTAATGCCCCTCCAGGCGGCAACTCTTGCGCGAATCCTGCGCAGGTTTCCGACGAACTGGCTTCGTTGTTTGACATTCCCACAGCGCAAAGATCGATCGGTGGTTTTACGGTAATATCAGCGTTTCATCGTAATGTTCTAGCGCTCATGAAAAGAATTGAAATCCCGGCAGAAGCAGCCGTATCCGTGGTACTCAAAGCCCGCCAGACCTGCCGCATCGTGAACACCGAAGGTGGGCAGGTGGTAGACACCTGGGCGTTTTGTGTCGACGATGCCGACGAGTACCTGTCGATGGAGCACAGTCGCTCGGCTAACTACACGCTTTTGTTCAAACCGGGTGAGCGGCTGTTCAGTAACCGTTTCCGGCCGCTGTTACGGCTGCTCGATGATACCTCGCCGGGTTATCACGACACCCTGCATGCCGCCTGCAGCGCCGGCAGTAACCGCTTCTATAACGCGCCCCGTGAGTACCCGAACTGTCAGGATAACCTGCTTCGACAAATGGCAGATCGAGGTATAAGGCTCGAGCACGTACCTTGTCCCTGGAATGTATTCGAGCATGCGCTGGTTGGGCAGGACTATGCACTCGCGGATGAAGCGTCTGCTGCCGCGCCAGGGGACTATGTCGAACTCGAAGCCCTGGAGGATTTGATCCTAGTCTGTTCCGCCTGTCCCTCGAGAGTGGGCAGGATCAGCGGCGATTTACCGCGTGGCGCGGCCATCGATATCCTACAGGACGGTTAGGGCTGCTAGCGACAATAGGGGACAGACCACGATTAATTCGTTCCCTGTTCGGGCGGTGAAATAAACGTGGTCTATCCCCTATTTGCTACTGATACCTATTCCTGTGGAAATTTAGTTAAACGTCACCATATCTCTGTCTGATATCGCCGTTTCGAAGCGGCGCACCGTCTGCGTGCAGCCCTGGCGCGGAAATACATTCGCACAACAGGAGAAAAGCGTGACTCAATTCTTTTTCGAATACGGCTTGTTTGCCGCCAAGCTGTTTACCTTTGTCATTGCCATACTGGCCATTGTCATCGTGTCGGTGGGTGTCACCCGGCGGGTCAAAAAATCGATGAAAGGCCATATCGAGACCACCAAAGTCAATGACGAGATAGAGGCAATGCGCTTTGCACTCGATGCCGGGGTATCCGATCCGGAAGCCTACAAGCTGCATGTCAAGCAATGGCACAAGGAGAAAAAACTCGAACGTAAAGCGCGCAAAAAGGCACTCAAACAGGCTGCCA
>JAHEKJ010000151.1 GCA_024638385.1 Gammaproteobacteria bacterium
GATTGATGAAGACGAATACCGTGCCGACCAGCAGCAGGTAGGCCGACATCACCGGGATGTCGACGAAGAACACCGCGTTGATGAACATCAGGCCGACGCCCGGCCACTGGAACACGGTTTCCGTGATCAGCGCGAAGGCGATGATCGAGCCGAGCTGCAAGCCGGCGACCGTGATCACCGGCACCATAGTGTTCTTCAACGCGTGACTGAAATAAACCACGCGCTCCGGCAGGCCGCGGGCGCGCGCGAAGCGAATGAAATCCTGGCGCAGCACCTCGAGCATCTCGGCGCGCACGAGGCGCATGATCAGCGTCATCTGGTAGAGCCCTAGCGTGATCGCCGGCAGGATCAGCGACTTGAGCCCGGACGCGGTCAGGAAGCCGGTGCTCCAGAAACCGAGCTGCACGGTCTCGCCGCGGCCGAAGCTCGGCAGCCAGCCGAGCTCGACCGCGAACACCCAGATCAGCAGCACGCCGATCAGGAAGGTCGGCAGCGACACGCCGATCAGCGAGCTCGACATGATCGCGTGGGCGACGAAGCCGTCGCGGTAGATCGCGGTGTAGATACCGAGCAGCGTGCCGACGACCAGCGCGAACACGGCCGACACGAATGCGAGTTCGAGCGTCGCCGGCAGGCGTTCGGCGATCAGCCTGGACACCGGCTCGGCGGTACGATAGGACAGACCGAAATCACCGCGCAGCGCGTTGCCGACGAAGCGGAAATACTGCACCGGGATCGGGTCTTCGAGACCGAGGCGCTCGATCAGCGCCTGGCGGTCGGCCATCGTCGCTTCCTGGCCGAGCAGGCTTTCGACCGGGTCGCCGATAAAGCGGAAGATCGTGAACGCGACCAGCGCGACCAGCAGCAACACGACGATCGATTGCAGCAGGCGGCGCAGGATGATGAAGAGCATGGTCGGGCCTTAAAGCACGGCCGCGGGATTTCCCCCGCGGCCGGCCATCAGCTTAGTTGAATTTCAGGTACTTGAAGTGCGGCTGGTCTTCCGGCTGCACGTCGAACTGGATGTTTTTCTTCATCCCCCAGTTCAGGACCTGGTTGTGGATCGGCAGGTAGATCTGGTCGGCCTGCACCTGCCGCCAGATATCGGCGATGATGCTGTTACGCTTGTCGAGATCGGTTTCCGACTCGAGCGCGACGATCTTCCGGTCGAGCGCGGGATTGCTGTAACGGGTGCCGTTCCACGAGCCGCGATCCTCGGTGGTCGTGTGCACGAGGAAGTTGAAGATGTAGTGCGAATCGAAGGTCGGTACGCCCCAGCCGAGCATGTAGAAGTCGGTGGCCTTGTTCGTGATCAACGGGAAGTGCTGGGCCTTCGGCTTGGCGTCGAGGTTCACCTTGATGCCGATCTGGCCGAGCATGCCGACCGCGGCCTGGCAAATCGCCTCGTCGTTGATGTAGCGGTCGTTCGGGCAGTTCAGCGTGACCGAAAAGCCGTTACCGTAGCCGGCTTCCTGCATCATCTTCTTCGCCAGGGCGACGTCGTTCGCCGGCACCTTGTCGAGTTGCTCGTTCCAGCCGTTGACGAACGGCGGCATGATCACGTTGGTCGGCGACGCCTGGTCGCGCATGACGACCTTCTGGATCGCCTGGCGGTTGATCGCCATGTTCATCGCCTTGCGCACGCGGATGTCGGCGAACGGGTTCTTGCCGTTGACGTTGTCGCTGGCGAGATCGTTATCGCCGACGTTCAGGCCTAAGAAGATCACGCGGTTCTGCGGCGCGGTCACGACCTTGAGGCCGGGCTGGCTGGCGACGCGCTTGAGATCCTGCACCGGCACGTCCTGGATGAAATCGACCTCGCCCGACAGCAGCGCGGCGACGCGGGTCGCGGCCGACTGGATCGGGGTGTAGACGATCTCGCTGATCTCGAGCGGGAACTGGCCCTTGCCCCAGTATTTCGGGTTGGCCCGGAGCACTGTTTTCTGATCGGGCGTCCGACTGACGAGCACGAAGGAACCGGTGCCGTTGGTTTTCTGCGACGCGAAGGTCGTCTCGCCGGCGGACACGTCCTGCGGGTTGCCGGCGCCGTTCTTCTCGGTCCAGTCGCTGTCCATGACGAACAGGTTCGTCAGGTTGTTGATCAGCAGCGGGTTGGGCCCGTGGGTCTCGAAGTCGACGACGTGGTCGCTGACCTTGCGGACTTCCTTGACGCTGGTGAGCAATTCCTTCATCGCCGAGGTCGGCTTCTGCGCGCGATTGAAGCTGTAGACCACGTCGTCGGCGGTGAACGCGGCGCCGTCGTGGAAGGTCACGCCCTTCCGCAACTGGAAGCGCCACACGTTCGGGTTCTCGTCGAGCGCTTTCCAGCTGGTCGCGAGCGCCGGCGTGATCTGGCCGGCCATGTCGCGATGCAGCAGCGGCTCGTAGATCTGGTGCGCGAGGGTGTGCGTCGGGCCCTCGTTCTGCGCGTGCGGGTCGAGCGTCAGCGAATCGCCGGAACGCCCCCAGCGCAGGGTCTGCGCGGATGCGATGCTCGACACGAGCAGGGCCGCGGCGATGCCGACGGCCAGCCTGGTGGTCAGGGAATTCATGGTTGCCTCCGTTTGTTTACTGCCTGATTTGTAAGTTGTTTTGTCAAACATCGCGATTAGACGCCGGGTAGCGCCAAATTTCAACTAAATTGGCCGGATCGGTCGAATATACCCCCAATCTCGGCCGTTTCGGCGTTCTCGAGATCGATGAATCCCGTCGGCCCGGTGACGCCCGGCGGGTCACGGACCTAGGCCTCTTTCGACGGCCTTTTCGATTTTGACGTCGCGGGCGCGCAGGCGCCGGAGCCTCGCTTCGCGGTAGATCATGAAGACCGCAGCAGCGATGACGATCGCTGCGCCGATCCAGGTCGGCGCGCCCGGGATATCGCCGAACACGAGGTAGCCGAGCAGCGTCGCCCACAGCAGGCGCACGTAGTCGAGCGACGCCAGCAGCGACGCCTCGCCGTACTTGTAGGCGAAGATATTGCCCTTCTGGCCGAAGTACGACGCCACCGCGAGCGCGCCGAGCAAGATCCATTCGGCGGCGCTCGGCCATTGCCAGAAATAGATCCCGGGGACCGCCATGACGAGGCCGATGCCGAGCGCCGACCAGGTCATGATCGTGTCGGCGCTGTCGTGCTGCGCCAGGATCCGCAGCGTGATCATGACCGCCGCCGCGCCGGCGGCGCCGGCCAGCGACGCGAGGCTGTAGATCGAGAAATTGTCGGTGCCGGGCTGCACCATGATCAGCACGCCTGCGAAGCCGACCGCGACCGCGCTCCAGCGGTAGACGCCGACGCTTTCGCCGAGCACCCAGATCGCGAAGATCGTGACGAAGAAACTCTTGGCGAAGAAGATCGCGGTCGCGTCGGCGAGCGGCAGGCGGATCACCGCGGTGAAACCGCCGAGCATCGCGATCACGGCGAAGGCCATGCGCAGGATTTGCAGGCCGGGCCGCGACGAGCGCAGCGAGCCGGGGAATTTGCGCGCGATCGCCGGCAGCACCAGTACCAGCATGCCGGCCTGGCGCAACAGCAGAATCTGCGTCACGTGCAGATGCTGGCCGAGCAGCTTGATCAACAGCGCCATCAGCGAAAAGCCGATCGACGCGAATAGCAGGAAGGCGATGCCTTTCTGATTGTCGGACAGGCGGTCGAACCAGTTCAATCGATGTGGCCGGTGGTGGCAAGGTGAAGCGAAGCGATTCGCGCGCGAACGAAGGCGCTCACCCGATTTTTCGGACGGGCATCGAGCGGCGGGAATCTTCAAGCATTGTCGTCGATCGCCGTGCCTCGCGCAAAGAAAAACGACGCATCGCGGTCGACCTCGAACCCGGCAACCAGCTGACCGCGTATCTTGCCCGCGCGCCAGCGATTGCCGGCTACTGCTTCAGATCGGGCCAGTTGCGGTCGCCGGCGGCGATGTTGGCGTCGACGTCTTCGAGCCAGGTGGAGCGGACCGACAGCGAGTAGTTGAGATAGAGTTTGCCGTCGCGGATCGTCCAGGCGTCGGGCACGGTCGAGGCGAGGTATCCCTGGCTCGCGGCCCAGGCGCAAAAGCCGTTATATCGCGGCGCGAATTTCTCCGGGTCGGCGATGAAACGGTCGCGATTCGCGGCGTTCTTGAAACGCCATTCGCGGCCCTTCCACTGGTAATTGAATTTCGAGTCTCCCTTGACCGGCGCCATTTCGAGGTGATAGGCGACCGGGTCGTAACCGCGGATCGCCGCGCCGCCGCGGGTGAAGACCTTTTCCGCGGCCAGCAACGGCTGGCTCGCGATCGCAATCAGGACAAGACCGATGAAGGTTCGGCGT
Source organism: Gammaproteobacteria bacterium (assembly GCA_024638385.1). Taxonomy (GTDB): domain Bacteria; phylum Pseudomonadota; class Gammaproteobacteria. The sequence continues at coordinate 4,307 of JAHEKJ010000151.1, forward strand.
AACATGGCGGGCCCCGGAGAGGCTGGAACGATTTTATTTAGACGCGCCCGGCGAAATTAGTTCCGCCGACCGGCGGGCGTGCCGCGCCGGTATATCGGCGGAACCTCAAAAATAAAAAAAAAGCCCCGCCGGCTTTCGCCGGGCGGGGCTTCGAATCGATGCCGGGGCGTCTAGAGCGCTTTTTCGAACTCGGGTACCGCTTCGAACAGGTCGGCGACCAGGCCGTAGTCGGCGACCTGGAAGATCGGCGCTTCCGAATCGTTGTTGATCGCGACGATGACCTTGCTCTCCTTCATGCCGGCGAGGTGCTGGATCGCGCCGGAAATGCCGACCGCGATGTAGAGGTCCGGCGCGATGACCTTGCCGGTCTGGCCGACCTGCAGCTCGTTCGGCACGAAGCCCGAGTCGACCGCGGCGCGCGACGCGCCGACCGCGGCGCCCAGCTTGGCTGCGACCTTGTGCAGCATTTCGAAGTTGTCGCCCGATTGCATGCCGCGGCCGCCGGAGATGACGATCTTGGCCGAGGTCAGGTCCACCTGGTCGCTGTCGGACAGCGCCTGCGAAATCCAGCGCGACAGGCCGGTGTCCTCGCCGCCGCCGACCGGTTCGACGGCGGCGCTGCCGCCGTCGGCCGCGGCCGGCTCGAACTTGATCGTGCGCACGGTGATGACCTTGATCTTGTCGGCCGACTGCACGGTCGCGAGCGCGTTGCCGGCGTAGATCGGGCGCACGAAGGTGTCGTCCGACTTGACCTCGACGATGTCGGAGATCTGCGCGACGTCGAGCAGCGCGGCGGCGCGCGGCATCACGTTCTTGCCGTAGGTCGTCGCCGACGCCAGGATATGGCTGTAGTCGCCGGCCAGCTCGACGATCAGGCTGGCCAGGTTTTCGGCCAGGTGGTGTCCGAATTTCGCATCGTCGGCCACTTTGACCTTGTCGACGCCGGCGATTTTCGCCGCGGCCTCGGCGACCGCGCCGCAGTTCTCGCCCGCGACGAGCAGATCGACATCGCCGCCGATTTGCCGAGCGGCGGTGACCGCGTGCAGGGTTGCGGCGTGAACTTCGCTGTTGTCGTGTTCGACCAGTACGAGATTTGCCATGGCTAGATCACCTTCGCTTCGTTGCGCAGCTTGTCGACCAGTTCGGCGACGCTATTGACGATGACGCCGGCGGCGCGGCCTTCCGGCTCGTCGACCTTGAGCGTGGTCAGCCGGTTGGCGGTGTCGAGGCCGAGGCTCGCGAGCTCGATCTTGTCCATTGGCTTGCGCTTGGCCTTCATGACGTCGGGCAGCTTGACGTAGCGCGGCTCGTTCAAGCGCAGGTCGGCGCTCATGACGGCCGGCATTTTCACCTCGATCGTCTCGAGGCCGGCGTCGACCTCGCGGGTGACCGTCGCCTTGTCGCCGTCGATCTTGATATCCGAGCAGAAGGTCGCCTGCGACCAGCCGAGCAGCGCGGACAGCATTTGCGTGGTCTGGTTGGAATCGTCGTCGATCGCCTGCTTGCCGGCGAGCACCAGGCCGACGCCTTCTTTTTCTGCGACCTGCTTCATGACTTTCGCGACCGCGAGCGGCTCGAGGGTATCCTCGGTGACGACGTGAATCGCGCGGTCGGCGCCCATCGCGAGCCCGTGACGCAGCGTTTCCTCGGTCTTGCCGCCGCCGACCGACGCGACGATGATCTCTTCGACGACGCCGGCTTCGCGCATGCGCAGGGCTTCCTCGAGCGCGTTTTCGCAAAACGGGTTCATCGTCATCTTGGCGTTGGCCAGATCGACGCCGGAACCGTCGGCCTTGACGCGAGCCTTGACCTGCGGGTCGAGCACGCGTTTGACACATACCAGTACTTTCATCAGGCTCTCGTCTGTTTAAGGGGCGACCGCGAATTCAATTCCGGTCGCCGTAACTCGAATCATCTTGCCGCTTGCCCAGAAGCCCTTTTCCGCTGCTCCGCGGGCCCGGTATTCTAGCGACCCTGCGCGTGGAATCAAGCGCCTGCCCGCCCTACGCGGGACCGCGGATATTATCACAGTCCTCCTCGACCGGGCATGCCCGCGCGACCGCAGATTACCCAAATGCGCCATGCCCATCGCGCGTTCCGGAAGTATCTGTTCAGATCAAATACTCGGGATGCTTTCCCTCAACCAAAACTACTCGGGATCTGAAACTGCAACAAAATCCCGCGCAACCAAATTTGAGTCAGAGCCGAATGGCACTTAACTTTGGTCCGCCATATTCATCATAGCGCCGCGTCCTTGCGAGGAGGCGCCAGCCGATAACAAGGCGTCATTGCGAGGAGCGATAGCGACGAAGCAATCTCCCTGGCCCGGCCCGATCTCGGGAGATTGCTTCGCTGTTCCTCAGCTCGCAATGACGCTGGTTTTGGAGCTTGAGCAGGCGCCATTCGGGTCGGGGCCGAATGGCACTTAACTTTGGCCCGCCATATTCATCATAGCGCCGCGTCCTTGCGAGGAGGCGCCAGCCGATAACAAGGCGTCATTGCGAGGAGCGATAGCGACGAAGCAATCTCCCTGGCCCGGCCCGATTACGGGAGATTGCTTCGCTGCTTCGCAGCTCGCAACGACGCTGGTTTCGGGGCTTAAGCAGGTGCCATTCGGGTCAGAGCCAAAAATCATCCAGGTATCCGGTATCCGGCGTGTCGGCCAGTTATTGTTCTGGCCCGAATTTATTGCGGGAAGTCAGGAGGTGAATCGCGCGAGGCGGCGGCATTCGCCGGGGGACTGGCGGTAGTCGGCGCGGAAGCGGCGCGAGAATGCCGACAGCGAGTTGAAGCCGGTGCGCACCGCGATTTCCTGCAGCGGCAGGCGCGTGTCGA
>JAHEKJ010000047.1:0-20150 GCA_024638385.1 Gammaproteobacteria bacterium
TCCCCCGTACCGGTAACCGGCGGCTGTAACCGCATCTCCCGAAAGAACCCCCGCTCGTGCAAACCCCCCTCACTTCGAACGGGATTTGCACGAGCGAGGGTTCTTTCATGCGCTGAGGGGGACGCCGGTAATGACCGATATATTGGTGCACGAGCTGCGTTGCGGCACCGGGACGACTGCACGATCTTAGTCTCGCGTTCAAGCACGAACCGAGCTTCGCCCGGGTTCCGGCACGACCGGGGGACACGTACCAAATTCCGGGACCTCAGGAGTCGTAGGGGGAGTTCGCGGGCGTAGGAGTCGATAGCGGGATCGGCGGGAATTTGGAACATGTCCCCCTCATTTCGAGCAGGTATTGCTTGAGCGAGGTTTCGTTTGGGCGCTGAAGGGGGACGCCGGGAATTGCTACGGCGCTGGTTGCAATTGCTCCACGTAGAGCAGGGTCGCGCCGGCGACCGCGACCGGCATCGCGAAGAAATTGACGATCGGGATGCTGGTCATGATCATGACGCCGCCGCCGAAGCCGAGCGCCAGGCCGCGGCGCGCGGCGATTTGCCGCTTCTGCTCGGCAAAGGTCAGATCGTGGTTACCCATCGGGTAATCGAAGTATTCGAGCGACAGCAGCCACGAGCCGAACACGACCCACAGCACCGGCGCAACCAGGTTGACGACCGGTATCAGGCTGACCAGGAACAGGCCCGCGGCCCACAGCAGGATATACACGAGCTTGCCGAGCTGCGAGCGCACCGCGTCGAGCGCCATGCGCAGGAAACCGACGTCGCTCGCGGGCGGGCGGCCGGTCAGCCGGGCTTCGATTTTTTCCGCCATCAGCGCGTTGAACGGCGCGGCGACGATATTAGCGACCGGCGTGAACGTGAAAAACACGGTGACCGCGGCCAGCACGCCGAAGAACAGCCAGATCAGCCATTCGAGAAAATCGAGCAGGCTCGGCACGAAACCCATGAGGTATTCGACGAACGGCTGAAACAGGCTGTAGCCGTACCAGATCAGCGCGCCGAACAGCACGATATTGATGGCGAGCGGCACCACGACGTAGCCGCGCACGCCGGGTTGACCGAGCAGCCGGATGCCGCGCGCCAGCGCCTGGGTGCCGAGCGTGATGTCGCCGAGCATGCGGGTTTACGGCAGGTGTACGGAATCCGAATCGTACCAGCCCGGGTCGCGATGCTCGACCGTGATGCCGGTGTAGAGCCCGCCGCGCACGTTGAAATCGGCGTTGATGCGCAAATAGCGCGGTTCCAGCAGCTCGACGAGATCGTTCAACATTTGATTGGTAACCGCCTCGTGGTAAGCGCCCTGCTCGCGATACGACCAGAAGTAAAACTTCAGCGACTTGAGCTCGACGCACAGACGGTCGGGAATGTATTCGATCTGGATATCGGCGAAATCGGGCTGCCCGGTGACCGGGCACAGGCAGGTGAATTCGGGCGTATCGATGTGAATCGTGTAATCCCGTTCGGGGTTCGGGTTGTCGAAGGTTTTCAGCAGGCTCGGCGGCTGGGCGCTCATGATTCCCTCTCCTGGATTCGGACCGGACGCGCGGTGCGCGTCGCGGCGCGCCATTATAGCCGGGCGGGTCGATAAGGCAATTAATTGAACCGTTTTACTGTTGACGCCAAGGCCAGATGATATACTCTGCGCGCGAATTTACCCGGGGCATTTCTGCTCGATGCGTCTCAGTCAAATCCGGATCGCGGGCTTCAAATCCTTCGTCGATCCGACCAAAATTGCGTTTCCGGCCAACCTCACGGCGATCGTCGGACCCAACGGCTGCGGTAAGTCCAACGTCATCGACGCGGTGCGCTGGGTCATGGGCGAATCCTCGGCGCGCAACCTGCGCGGCGAATCGATGGAAGACGTCATTTTCAGCGGTTCGTCGAGCCGCCAGCCGGTCGGCCAGGCTTCGGTCGAGCTGGTGTTCGACAATGCCGACGGCCGGATCGCCGGCGAATACGCCAAGTACAGCGAAATCTCGGTCAAGCGCATCGCGACCCGCGCCGGTCAATCGAAGTACTTTCTCAACAATACCCGCTGCCGGCGGCGCGATATTGCCGACATCTTTCTCGGCACCGGCCTCGGCCCGCGCAGCTACTCGATCATCGAGCAGGGCATGGTCAGCCGGGTCATCGACGCCAAGCCCGAAGAGCTGCGGGTTTACTTCGAAGAGGCGGCCGGAATCTCCAAGTACAAGGAACGGCGGCGCGAAACCGAGAACCGCATCCGCCACACGCGCGAGAATCTCGACCGGCTGGTCGACCTGATCGAGGAGATCGAAAGCCAGCTCGCGCGCCTCGACCGGCAATCGAAGACCGCCGAAAAGTACAAGGCCCTGAAGGCCGAACTGCGGCAGGTCGAGGCCGAAAGCCTGCTGTTGCAAAAGCGCGTGTTCGATCGCGACAGCGAGAGTCAGCAGCGCAAGCTCGCGAGCGTCGAGACCGCGCTGCAGGAGCGGATCGCGGCGTTGCGCGAGACCGAGCGCGAGATCGAACAGGGACGCGCGCAGCTGACCGAGGCCAGCGAGCGGCAGAACGCGGTGCAGGGCGAATACTACCGGGTCGGCGCCGACATCGCCGCGCGCGAGCAGTCGATCGAACACCGCAAGAACCTGCGCCAGCTCAACCGCCAGGAACTCGAGTCGCTCGGCCGGTCGGCGGCCGAGGCGCGCGAGCTGCTCGCCGCCGACGAGCGCCGGCTCGAAGAGCTCGAGCGGCAGGGCGGCGAGGTCCAGCCGTCGCTCGACGCGGCCGGCGGCGAACTCGAGCGGCACCAGGCCGCGCTCGACGCCGCCGAGGCCGCGATGGCGCAGTGGCAGGAACTGTGGGAGCAGTTCCGGCGCGAGTATCACCAGGTCCACGAATCGGCGCAGATCGAAAATCGCGGCATCGAGCATATCGAGCGCCAGGTCCAGCACACCGAAGAACGCCGCGCCCGGCTCGCGCAGGAGCTCGAAACCCTCGATGCGAGCGATCTGGTCAAGGACATCGACGTGCTCGAGAGCCGGGTCGAGGCCAACGCCGAGGAATACGCGGCGACCATGGCGAAAGCGCAGGCGCGCGCCGAGGAGATCCAGCAATTGCGCGCCGCGATCGAAGATCTTGCCGCCGCGCTCGACGCCGAGCGCAACCGCTTGCAGGCGCTGGGCGGGCGCCTGAGTTCGCTCGAAGCCTTGCAGCAGCACGTGCTGGCCGAGGACAGCGATGAGGTCAGGGACTGGCTGGAGCGCAATCGCATCGATTCGGCGCGCCGCCTGGCCGGCATGATCCGGGTGCGCGGCAACGCCGACAAGGCGGTCGAGGCCGTGCTGTCGCCGTTTCTCGGCGCCTATTGTCTCGCGCCGGGCGAGTCCATGCCCGATGCGCTGGTGCCGGAGCGCACGCTCGCGCTGCTCGGCGCCGACCTCGTGCGCCAGGCGCCGGCGAAGCGCGACTGGCCGCGGCTGATCGACTACGTCGATTGCGATGTCGACCTGTCGTCGCTGCTCGACGGCGTCTACCTGTGCCAGGACCTGCAGGAGCTGCGCTACAAGCGCGGCCAGCTCGAGGCCGGCGAGAGCCTCGTCAGCCTGCAGGGCCTGTGGGCCGGGCGCAACTGGGTGCTGCAGATCGGCGAGCAGGACCAGCATCGCGGGATGCTCGCGCGCGAACAGGAGATCGAGCAGCTGCGCGACGAGGCGAACGCGCTGAAAAGCTCGACGCTGGATCTCAAGTCGCGGCTCGACGGCGAGCGCGAGCGCTTGCGGGCACAGGAAGGTCAATGGGACGACGAGCAGAAGGCGCTCGCCGAGCTGCAGCAGCAACTCGGCGAATTGCGCCAGCAGCTCAGCCAGCGTCACGGCCAGGCCGAGCAGGTGCAGGCGCGCCGCCGGCAGCTGCACGCCGAACTCGCCGAACTCGACGAACTCAAGGCCGGGCAGGCCGATGAACTCGAGTCGAACTCCGCGCGGCGTAACGACTACCTCGACAAGATCGCGCAGATGACCGAACTCGAGACCGGGCTGCAGCAGCAGAAGACCGAACGCCAACAGGAGCTGACCGCGGCGCGCGACGCCTTGCACGCCGCGCGCGACCGGTCGCATCAGCTACAGATGCGCGCGCAGGCGCTCGACTCGGAACGCCGGGCGCTCGCCGCCAACATCGAGCGTCTGCGGCAGCAAGCCGCGCAGCACGCGGCGCGCCAGCAGGAACTCGAGCTCGCGATCGACGACGCCGACGATCCGATCGCGCAACTCGAAGCCGAATTGCAGACGCTGCTGGCCGCGCGCAACGACAATCAGCAAGCCCTGGAGCAGGCGCAGCGGCAGGTCGGCGAGGCCGACAACCGGTTGCGCGAGCTCGAAGCGGAGCGCAACGCGCGCCAGCAGCGGGTCGACGAGATCCGCAACCAGATCGAGAGCGAGCGCATGCAGTTGCAGGAGGCGCGGATTCGATCGAGCACGATCGAGGAGCAGCTCGCGCAGACGGGGCTCGATACCGCCGAGCTGGCGAAAAATCTCGCCGCCGACGCCGAGCCCGAAGCCTGGGACCAGCGGCGGGCGAAACTCGAAAACCGGATCGAACGGCTCGGCCCGATCAACCTGGCCGCGATCGACGAGTACGAGGAACAGGCCGAGCGCAAGCAGTATCTCGACGCCCAGCACCAGGACCTGATCACCGCGCTGGCGACGCTCGAGGACGCAATTCGCAAGATCGATCGCGAGACCAGGGAGCGTTTCAAGGATACCTTCGATCAGGTCAATACCCGCCTCGGGGATCGCTTTCCGAAACTGTTCGGCGGCGGCGAGGCGCATCTCGAGATGACCGAGAACGATTTACTCAATACCGGCGTGCAAATCATGGCGCGGCCGCCGGGCAAACGGATCACCAACCTGCAACTGCTGTCGGGCGGCGAAAAGGCGCTGACCGCGGTCGCGCTGATTTTCGCGATCTTCGAACTGAACCCGTCGCCGTTTTGTATGCTCGACGAGGTCGACGCGCCGCTCGACGACGCCAACGTCGGCCGCTTCAGCAGCATGGTCGCGGAAATGTCCGAACAGGTGCAGTTCATCATCATCACGCATAACAAGATTACGATGGAAATGGCGCAGACGCTCAACGGCGTCACGATGCATGAGCCCGGCGTCTCGCGCCTGGTCTCGGTCGATGTCGACGACGCGGTGGTGCTGGCCGGAGTACAGTAGTGGACGCCACGGTCTTCCGCTGGGTGCTGGTGATCATCGCCATCCTGCTGGCGGTTGGCATCTACCTGTTCAGCCTGCACCAGTCGCGCCTGCGCAAGCGCAGCGCGATGGAAAACTTCACCCGCGAGGAAATCGACTCGGCCTTCATCGAGGACGAGCAGCTGCGCCACGAACTCGACAACCTGAACCAGATCCTGCGCGACGACGACGCCGACGCGGTCGGGCAAATCGAGATCAACCCGGCGCGCGAGGCCGCGAAGACGCCGTACGCGTTGCCCGACCCGGAAATCTACGTGCCGCCGGATATCGCGCGCAAGGATGAGGACCGGCTGATCAGCTACCACCTGCGGCACGAGGACTTTCGCCTGATCACCGGCGAGGAGGCGCAGGCGGCGGCGCGCGATGCCGGGCTCGTGCGCAATCGCGACAACCTGCTCGAGTACCGCGAGGACGGCGAACTGCTGTTCACGGTCGCGAGCCTGTCGGCGCCCGGCGATTTCGCCGAGATCGAGAGCCTCGAGTTCACGACGCTCGGCTTCAATTGCTACGTCGATTTCGATGCCTGCGCCGATCCGCAGCGGGCTTTCGAGGCGCTGCTGCGCAAGGTCGACGAGCTCGTGCGCGCGCTCAACGTCAAGGTCTACAAGCCGAGCCAGGAGCTGCTGACGATCAGCGACGTGACCGATATCCGCGCGGAGCTCGCCTGACGATGGCGGCGCCGGCAGCCATCCGCGCCGAGGCCGACGAGCTCAGGCGCGAACTCGACGAGCACAATTACCGCTACTACGTGCTCGACGAACCGACGATCACCGACCAGGCCTACGATAAACTGTTCCGCCGGCTGCAGGCGCTCGAGGCCGAGCATCCCGATCTCGTGACGCCCGATTCGCCGACCCAGCGGGTCGGCTCGGCGCCGGCCAGCCACTTCGAGACGGTCGCCCACGAGGTCGCGATGCTGTCGCTCGAAAACGCCTTCGACGAGGCCGAGATGCTGGCCTTCGACGAGCGCCTGCACGAGTTGCTCGACACCGCGTCGCCGCTGGCCTATTGCGCCGAGCCCAAGCTCGACGGGCTCGCGCTGAGCCTGCTCTATGAAGACGGCCGGCTTGAGCGCGCGGCGACGCGCGGCGATGGCCGCACCGGAGAGAACATCACCGCCAACGCGCGCACGCTGAAATCGATCCCGTTGCGTTTGCAGGGCGATCGGGCGCCGCGGCGGCTCGAGGTACGCGGCGAGGTCTACATGGACCGCGCCGGCTTCGAGGCGCTCAACGAGTCGCAACGCGAGTCCGGCGGCAAGGTCTTCGCCAACCCGCGCAACGCCGCCGCCGGCAGCCTGCGCCTGCTCGACTCGCGCATCACCGCGAGCCGGCCGCTGAAGTTTTGCAGTTACGGCATCGGCGTCTGTGACGGCGGCGAGCTGCCCGATAGCCAGTACGCGCAAATGCAGTACTTGCGCGAGCTCGGCATTCCGATCAGCCGCGAGATCGAGTTGCTCGATTCGATCGACGCCTGCCTCGACTACCACCGGCGCATGCTGGAGGGCCGCGACGAGCTCGGCTACGACATCGACGGCGTGGTCTACAAGCTCGACGACCGGCGATTGCAGCAACAGGCCGGATTCGTCGCGCGCGCGCCGCGCTGGGCGATCGCCTACAAGTTCCCGGCGCAGGAAGTCATCACCCGACTGCTCGACGTCGATTTCCAGGTCGGGCGCACCGGGGCGCTGACGCCGGTCGCGCGGCTCGAACCGGTCGCGGTCGGCGGCGTCATGGTCAGCAACGCGACGCTGCACAACATGGACGAAATCGAGCGCAAGGACATCCGCATCGGCGACCGCGTGATCGTGCGCCGTGCCGGCGACGTGATTCCGGAAGTCGTCGCGCCGGTGGTCGAGCAGCGAAAGGGTCGGTTGCGCAAGCCGAAGATACTGAAGCGTTGCCCGGTTTGCGATTCCGAAGTCATCCAGCAGCCGGGGCAGGCGGCCTGGCGTTGCAGCGGGGGGCTCGCCTGCGCCGCGCAGCGCAAGGAATCGATCAAGCATTTCGCATCGCGCAAGGCGATGGACATCGAGGGACTCGGCGATAAGCTGGTCGAGCAACTGGTCGATCTCGAACTGATCGACTCGGTGGCCGACATCTTCGACCTGACGCTGGAGCAATTGTCCGGGCTCGAGCGGATGGCGGAAAAGTCGGCGCAGAACCTGCTCGACGCGCTCGACAACAGCAAGCGGACGACGCTCGCGCGTTTTATCTACGCACTCGGCGTGCGCGAGGTCGGCGAAGCCACGGCCGAAGCGCTGGCCGAGCATTTTGCCGACCTCGACGCGCTGATGGACGCCGACGTCGACGCGCTGCAGCGGGTCGAGGACGTCGGCCCGGTCGTCGCCGAAAACGTCCGCCATTTCTTCGATCAGCCGCAGAACCGCGAGGTCGTCCGGCAATTGCTCGCGCACGGCATCGGCTGGCCCGCGGTCGCGGCGCGCGACGTCGCCGAGCAGACGCTCGACGGCAAGACCTACGTCATCAGCGGCACGCTCGACGGCTACAGCCGCGACCAGGCGGCACGCTTGCTGAAGGCGCGCGGCGCGAAAGTCAGCGGCAGCGTATCGGCGAAGACCAGCGCGGTCGTCGCCGGCGAGAGTCCCGGGTCGAAGGTCGCGAAGGCGCGCGAACTCGGCGTCGAAATCATCGACCAGGCCGGCTTCGAGCGGCTGATCGGGGGCAACTGATGCAGATCGACAGCGAGCGGCAGGACGAGCTGAAAAAGTACACCTTCCTGGTCTACATTCTGCAGGCCTTCGGATTCGTGATCCCGATACTTCCGATCGTCGGCATCATCATCAACTTCATCAAGGACGACGACGTCCGCGGCAGCTGGCTCGAAACCCATTTCGCGTGGCAGAAGAACACCTTCTGGTACGGCCTGCTGTGGACTATCCTCGGCGTCGTGACGGCGCCTTTCCTGATCGGCTACGCGGTGCTGGGATTGCTGACGATCTGGTTCATCTACCGTATTGCGCGAGGTTGGATCTACCTCGTCGACGGCAAGGAAATGTACCGCCCGAATACCGGAGAAATTCATGAATGACGACGAACGATGGCGCGAAAAACTGAGCGCCGAGGAATACCGGATCTGCCGCGAGAAGGGCACCGAAGCGCCGTTCTCGGGCGAGTATTATCACAACCACGCGACCGGCAAGTACCGCTGCAAGTGCTGCGGCGAGGTGCTGTTCGACTCCGGTGACAAGTACGAGTCGGGCTCGGGCTGGCCGTCGTTCGACCGGCCGGCGGCCGACGGCGCGGTGCGGCGGGAGGAAGACTTCAGCCTCGGCATGCACCGCGTCGAAGTCATGTGCGAAAAATGCGGCTGCCACCTCGGCCACGTGTTCGACGACGGCCCGCGCGACACCACCGGCCAGCGTTACTGCATCAACTCGCTGTCGCTGAACTTCGAGGCCGCCGACGATGAATGAATCCGAATTCGAACGCCTCGCCGACGAGACCATGGTCGCGATCGAGGAAGCGATCGACGCCTGCGGCGTCGACATCGACTACGACAGCGGCGGCGGCATCCTGACGCTCGAGTTTTTGAACGGCAGCCAGATCATCATCAACAAGCAGGGCCCGCTGAAACAACTCTGGGTCGCGGCACGCTCGGGAGGGTTGCATTTCGACTACGACGCCGGCAGCGGCGCGTGGCGCAAGGACGACGACGGCGAAGACCTGTTCGCGGTGCTCAGCCAGTGCTGCAGCGAGCAGGCCGGCGAACCCGTCACCCTCGAACCCTGACGGTGGCAAATCCGAAGCGCCGACCGATCGAGCGGCTGTTTCGATTTTTTGTCCTCGCAGGCGCCGCGGCGATCGTTTTCGTGCTGCTCGACTTCTCTTTCGACTGGCGGCCTCAGCGAGTCTACGAAACCTATTTATTCAACCTGCCCGAGCTCGAGGTCGACGTGCCGGTCATCCTGCGCCAGGACAACCTGTCGGTCGTCGTGCTGCGGCGCTCGCCGGACGCGATCGCCACGCTGCGGCAGGCAGGCGACGGATTACAGGACCCGGCATCGAATCGCAGCCGCCAACCGGACTTCGCCGTCAACGCGCTGCGTTCGCGCGATCCCGAGTATTTCATCGCCTACGCGCTCGGCACCGACCTCGGTTGCCCGCTCGCGATCGAGGCCGACGGCCTGCGCGAGATCTGCAGCGACGCGCGCTACGATTTCGCCGGCCGCGCCCGTGCGAGCGAGCGGGACTTCCGCAATCTGTCGATACCGGATTATAATCTCGGCCCCGAATCCAAGACCCTGACCATCAGGCCCTGAACGCCCATGCCTTCCTTCGACGTCGTCTCCGAGATCGATCACCACGAATTGACCAATGCCCTCGACCAGGCCAACCGCGAAATCGGTACGCGCTACGACTTCAAGGGATCGAACGCGCGCATCGAGGCCAATGGCAACGAACTCGTGCTCGAAGCCGAGGCCGAATTCCAGCTCAAGCAAATGGCGCCGATCCTCAAGGAGAGGCTGGCGAAGCGCGGCATCGATGTCGGCTGTCTCGAGTTCGGCGATGTCGTCGAGATGAACCGACGTGCGCGCCAGCCGGTCAAGGTGCGCGAAGGGCTGGACCAGGACATCGCGCGCAAGATGGTCAGGCTGATCAAGGACAGCAAGCTCAAGGTGCAGGCCGCGATCCAGGGCGAGCAGGTTCGCGTCAGTGGCAAGAAGCGCGACGACCTGCAGCAAGTCATGCAGCTCCTGCGCGATGCCAATCTCGGCCTGCCGCTCCAGTTCACCAACCGTCGCGACTGAATCGGATTTCACCTGCACCGTAGTCCGGCGGTTCGACAGCGGAGTTCGCGCGATTCTGTCATCCCGCGGCTCGACCGCGGGATCCAGGGTCGGGGCCTTAAACCCTGGATGTCGCGGTCGAGCCGCGGCATGACAGGGTTTTCGAGATTTGCCAGTATCCCTGCATTTGCCCCACCAGTCAGGCGGTGAGGTAGACGTCGAAGCGGATGGTTTTTTCGCGGTAGACGATGTCGGGTTCGCGCGCGGTCAGCGCCGGCGCCTTCGCCGGGCGCTTGACGACGACGCGGTTGCGCGCCCGTTGGAGCGCGAGTTCGAAGCAGGCTTCGAGACCGGCGTTGGCGGTTAGCTGCTGCAGCAACTGCATTTCCTTGCCCGGACGCGCGCCGGACTTGTGCGGCGGAAACATCGGGTCGAGGTAGATGCAGTCGAAGCGCCGCGCGGGCGCGAGCGATTCGAGGAAGTCGCGCGAATCGGCATGATGGCAACGCATGCGCGCGGCGCACGCGGCGCCGTCGGGATCGGCGCCGAGGCACTCGATCGCGTGGGCCACGACCGCATGCAGCAGCGCGTCGCGCTCGACCAGGTCCACGCGGTAGCCATGATTCGCGAGCACCAGCGCATCGGCGCCCCAGCCGGCGGTCAGGTCGAGCACGCTTGCGATCGTGCGCTTGCGATCGCGGCAAGCGCGCAGCAGTGCCTGGTTCGACTGCCTTGCGCGCCGCGCAATCGGACCTGCGACGAAACTGTGGCGGAATTCGATTCGCGGCGCGTCGCGCCGCAGGCGGGTGCCTTCGGCGTCGGCGTCGATCGCGAAAGGGCAGGTGCCCGCTTCGGCGAGCCGCTCGAGCGCGCGCCGCGCCGGGGTATTCAATAGTGGGGCGGCTTGTCGATCGCCGGATCGATCTCGATCGACAGCTCGTTCCTGAGCTCGCGCAGCTGGACCTTGATCAGGTCGAGGTTGATGTTGAGCTGTGATATTTCCTGGTCTTGCTGCGCGATCATGTCGTTCAGCGACTGGATCGTGTACTCCTGTTCACTGAACATGACTTCGAGCCTGGCGATCTTGTCTTCAAGCGAATTGCCCACGGAGATGAGACCTGGTTCAAATTCGGCGAGTTTAGCAAACGCCGACGTCGCAAAATAGGGATTCGGTTGTTTACCCCCGGTCAAATTTACGCATAATAGGTGCATTATCGCCGGCTCGCACGACAACAAGACGAGGCTGTAACGAGGAGAACCGTGAGCGATTCCCAAATAGACAAGATTGCCCAGATTGCCGAGCGTATCTCGGCCGAGCAGAATCGGCGCACTCGCCAGACGCATACGATCAACACGCTGTTGCAGGATCGGCAACAGGTACTCGTCACGATGTGCGGGCTCGCCGAACTCGAGGCCGGTGACGTACCGACGCAGACCGTGATCGACAACCTGCGCACGTTCAACCAGCGCCTCGTCGATTACACCGCGCGCGGGCATTTCGAAATCTACGAGCGCATCATCGACGGCAAGGAACGTCGCGGCAATATCAAGAAGGTCGCCGACCGGGTTTACCCGGCGATTTCGGAGACGACCCAGGTGTTCGTCGAATTTAACGACAAGTACGACGGCGCCGACGATCCCGACAGCATCGTCGATCTCTACCGCGACCTGTCGACGATCGGCGAGGCAATGGCCGAGCGCATCGAGTGCGAGGACATGCTGCTGCGCGAGATCAGCGATCAGCTCGAAAGCCCGAGCAAGTTCCTCTAGTTTTCTTTCCCATGCAAACTCTTCGGTTGCCGCGGTAAACGGCTACCCGAACGTCATTGCGAGGTCCGCGCGACCGAAGCAACCTCCCGACGCCTGCCCGATCCCGGGAGATTGCTTCGCTAACGCTCGCAATGACGGCAGGTATCGAGAGATTGCTTCGCTAACGCTCGCAATGACGGCAGGTATCGAGAGATTGCTTCGCTAACGCTCGCAATGACGGCAGGTATCGGGAGAGTGATTTGCTTGCGCTTGCAATGACGGCAGGTATCGGGAGATCGATTCGCTAGCGCTCGCAATGACGCGGGATCTTCGACCCGATCGATCGCGGCGTCGGCGACGCGGCCTCCGTGCGGGCGCTGCGCTACGGCAGGACTTTCTTGAAGGGTTTGACGGTGACCTCGGCGTAGACGCCGGCGGCGACATACGGGTCGGCGTCGGCCCAGGCCTCGGCCGCGGCCAGCGAGTCGAACTCGGCGATGATGATGCTGCCGGAAAAGCCCGCGTCGCCGGGGTCTTCGCTGTCGATCGCCGGGCTGGGTCCGGCGAGAATCAGCCGCCCCTGGTCACGCAGATCATTCAGCCGCGCGATGTGATCGGGACGCGCGCCGACGCGTCTTGCGAGGCTGTTTTCGACATCGGTCGCGACGATACTGTATAGCATTAGCGGGTCTCCTTGTCGGTATCGGGCAGGTAGCGCGCGAGATAAAACGCCTGCGCGACGACGAACGCGATGGTCATGCCCATCAGGCCGAACAGCTTGAAATCGACCCAGGTGTCCTCGCTAAACCCGAAGCCGAGCGGATCGATCTCCGGCGCGACCAGCAGGTTGGCGACGCCGGCGACGAAGAAAAACGCGACCCAGGCCAGGTTCAATTGCACCCAGACGCGCGGGTCGTCGATTTCGAGCGCCTGGCCCATCATCCGCTGCACCAGGGGCTTGTCGCCGATCGCGTGGCTGCCGAGGAACACCAGCGCGAACAGCCAGTTGATCGCGGTCGGCTTCCACTGGATGAACAGCGGGTCCTTCAGCGCCAGCGTCGCGCCGCCGAACACCAGCAGCAGCGCGAGCGTGATCAACGGCATCTTCTCGACCCTCTTAACGATGATCATCGCCGCGACCACCTGGATGAGCGTGACGACGATCGCGGCCAGCGTCGCGAGGTAAATCGCGTGGCTCGGCTCGCCGGGGGTCAGTTCCATCAGCGGCACGGTCGCGTTGATGGCGAGAATCACCTCATCCGGCAAGTCGAGATAGAACTTGTACAGGATAAAGAAAAGCAGGATCGGGAAGAAATCGAAAAGCTGTTTCATGCGGATGCGATCAGTTGGGGTGCAGGGTGGATTTTAGCGCAATCCTGGTGGCGGGCGAGACCGATATGACTGTTTTATCGCGACATCGTTCCGCGCGAGCGAAACCTCGGCCGGCAAATTTCGCCCGCGCAAGGTGCACACGCGACCGTGCAGGTCCGGCGAGCCGGCTCGCGCCGCAACCGGAACCGGCGACGCGCGGCCGTCAACCGATCTCTCACGGCCACGCCAATAATCCCGGAGCGCGATCGGCTGGAGCCGTTGCGCAATAAAAAAGGGCTCCCGAAGGAGCCCTCTCGCACACAAATGCGAAGTCGCGACGAATTACTCGATGTCGTACTTCAGGGTTGCGTACAGACCGGTTACGTCGTCGTCCGAATCGCCGGTATCGTTGTCGATGCTGTGCGCTTCGAACCACGCGGTGGTCTTGCGACCGAGGCTCTTGGTGTAGCCTACCGCGAACAGGGTCGGATCTTCGCCCTGGTCGGAAGAGAACGCGCCATCATCGCCCATACCACCTTCGTAGTGAACGTAGATGTTGCCGATATCGACGTGTAGCAGGATGCTGTCGAGGTTATCGTTGTTCTGGAAACCAACCTGCAGCGAGGCGTCGCCAAGCGCGATGCCAGACAGCAGCAAGCCGACCGTCGGATCGTCGTTGACTTCGAAATCCTGGAAACCCACACCCAGGCTCATGTCGCCGATCGGGAAGGTTGCGGCAAGTTCGGTGCCGTCCAGATCTTCTTCACCGCCTTCGAGGAAGTAGGCGGTCAGGCCGTAGGTGATGGCGCCGGCGCTGCCGGCGTACGAAGCGGCCTGCGAAGTACGGCCGGTATACGAAACCATCGCGATACCCGAGCCGACCCACGGAATGTCGGCCGGGCCGACGACGTGGTTGTAGAAGGTGTGGTAGGTCTGACCGAGGGTCAGGCTGCCGAAGTCGCCCTTCAGGCCGACGTAGGCGTGACGGCGGGTGACGTTCAGGCCGCCAGACGACACTTCGTCGGGATCGGTGTTTGCGTCGGCCGGTACCAGCGTGTCGTCAGGAACGGAGATGTTTATCGCGGCACCTTCGGTGGCAACACCGAATTCGTAACGACCGAAAGCGGTCATGCCGTTGCCCAGATCGGTCTCGGTCCGCATGCCGAAGCGCGAGCTCACGCCGGCGACTTCGATGTTGTTGTCACCACCGGTGTCGACCGACTTGATGCCGATACGCGCCGAAGCGTAGAGATCGGCCTGTGCTGCCATCGGCGTGGCAATGGAACCGGCCACTGCCAATGCAATTGCAGAAGTTTTGAGTTTCATGAGTAATTACCCTTTAATCAGTTATTTTGCTTAAGAGATAAACCACCGGGACTCGGGCTGCGCTTGCGCATGCGCTACTGCCCCGGCCAGACGGCTTATGCCGAAGCATCATAGTCAAAAATGGCACAATAGCAACCCTATTTTCGAAAAAAAACAACAAACCCGAGATTTGTTGTAAAATAACAACAACGTCGCCACGAGAATCTTTGCACGCTTTGACCTCCCAATGCTAATTTGTTGATTTTCAAAATTTTTCGAAGCGTTGTTTTTTACACAATGCTTCCGTATGATCGCGGGCGGCGGACCCGCACGGAGCCCCGATGGCGCAGTTTTTCGAGATTCACCCGGACAATCCACAAGGCCGGTTGATCCAGCAGGCGGTGGCGATCATCGACCGCGGCGGCGTCGTCATTTACCCGACCGATTCGAGCTATGCGCTCGGTTGCCACATCGGCGACAAGGCCGCGATGGAGCGCATCCAGCGTATCCGCCGAACCGACAAGAATCATCACTTCACGCTGGTCTGCAGCGACCTGTCCGAGATCGGCACCTATGCCAAGGTCAGCAATACCGACTACCGGCTGATGCGCAACCTGACACCGGGGCCTTATACCTTTTTGTTGCCGGCGACATCGGTGGTGCCGCGCCGGCTGATGAACCCGAAGCGCAAGACCATCGGCGTGCGCGTGCCGGACAACAACATCGTGCGCGCGCTGCTCGACCAGCTCGGCCAGCCGATCATGAGCAGCACGCTGATCCCGCCGGGCGCGAGCCTGCCGCTCGACGACGTGGTCGAGATTCGCGAGCGCTATGAGCACGACGTCGATCTCGTCATCGACGGCGGATTCTGCGGCACCGAGCCGACCACGGTCATAAGCCTGATCGACGGCTATCCGGAAATCCTGCGCCACGGCAAGGGCGACGTTGCCTTCCTCGAGCAGTAATCGAAACCCCGATCGTGCAAGACCAGGGGCACGACAGAATGTGGATTGGCAACGACGAGTTTGCGTCATTGCGAGGAGGCGCAGCCGACGCAGCAATCTCCCAGGACTTGCTCGATCCTGGGAGATTGCTTCGCTACGCTCGCAATGACCCTGTAGGTCAGGATATCCATTCGCGGCGCGCGCACTAGCCGGTATTGGCGGGTCATTGCGAGGAGCCCCGGCGCAAGCCGGGGCGACGAAGCAATCTCCCGGGACTTGCGCTGACCGGGGAGCATGCTTCGCACAACCTGCCCCGGCGAAGGCCCGGGCTCGCTACGACGGCAGGTTCCCGTGAATTAAGGCGCTGCGTTCACAGTATCCGGGAGATTCCCGCTAGCGAGATTATCACGCGGGGGCGGGAATGAAGGTAGACGTCGTCATTGTTGTCGCGCCGGGGCGTCAGTATAATCGACCCCCAGGGCCGTCATCCTTGGAACTCCTTTATTGAATACCATTTCCCAAAACAACCGCGTGCTGTCAGGCATGCGACCCACGGGTTTGTTGCACCTGGGCCACTTTCACGGCGTTCTCAAAAACTGGATCGAATTACAGCATAGCTACGAGTGCTTCTACTTCGTCGCCGACTGGCACGCATTAACGACGCACTACGACGACCCTTCGATCATCGGCGAGAGCACCCGCGACATGGTCATCGACTGGCTCGCGGCCGGCGTCAATCCGGGCAATTCGACGATTTTCGTCCAGTCGCGGGTACCGGAACACGCCGAGCTTTACACCCTGCTCGGCATGATCACGCCGCTCGGCTGGCTCGAGCGGGTGCCGAGCTACAAGGACCAGCAGGAAAAGATCAAGGACAAGGACCTCGGTACCTTCGGCTTCCTCGGCTACCCGGTTCTGCAGAGCGCCGACATCCTGATTTACCGGGCCGGCTACGTCCCGGTCGGCGAGGACCAGGTCGCGCACGTCGAGTTGACGCGCGAGATCGCGCGTCGTTTCAATCATTTCTACGGCCGCGAACCCGATTTCGAGTCCAAGGTCGAGACCGCGATCCGCAAGATGGGCAAGAAGAACGCGCGCCTCTACAAGGATGCGCGCAAGCGCTACCAGGAGCAGGGCGACATCGAGGCGCTGTCGATCGGGCGAGCGCTGCTCGACGCACAGCAGAACATCAGCCTCAGCGATCGCGAGCGCCTGATCGGCTATCTCGACGGCGAGGGCCGGATCATCCTGCCCGAGCCGCAGTCGCTGCTGACCGTATCGTCGAAGATGCCCGGAATCGACGGGCAAAAAATGTCGAAGTCATACAACAACACGATCTCGCTGCGCGAGGAGCCCGACGAGGTCGCGCGCAAGCTCAAGACCATGCCGACCGACCCGGCGCGCGTGCGCCGCACGGATCCGGGCGACCCGGCGAAGTGCCCGGTGTGGAATTTTCACCAGGTCTACACCGACGAGGACACCAAGCAAAAACTGTACGAGGGCTGTACCACGGCCGGCATCGGCTGCCTCGAGTGCAAGCAGTACGTCATCGACGCGGTGCTCGAGGAACTCGCGCCGATACAGCGCCGTGTCAAGGAATACCTGCGCGATCTGTCGGGCGTCGACAGCATCATTACCGAGGGTTGCGAAGCCGCGCGCGACGTCGCCCAGGACACGATGGAAGAGGTGCGCAAGGTCATGGGCCTGACCGCACGGCGCTGATGCACGAGGAATTCGCCAACCGCGCCTCGAACCAGTCGGAGTTGCCGTTCGCGCTGGTGCAGGGCGAACCGCTGACGCTGATTCCGCAGGATCTGTACATCCCGCCGGATGCGTTGCTGGTCTTTCTCGAAGCTTTCGAGGGCCCGCTCGACCTGTTGTTGTACCTGATCAAGCGGCAGAACATCGATATCCTCAACATCCCGATCGCGGCGATCACGAAGCAGTACATGGAGTACATCCACCTGATGGACACACTCGAACTCGAGCTCGCCGCCGAGTACCTCGTGATGGCGGCGATGCTGGCCGAGATCAAGTCGCGCATGCTGCTGCCGCGGCCGGTCGCCGCCGACGACGAGGACGATCCGCGCGCCGAGCTGGTGCGCCGACTGCAGGAGTACGAACAGTTCAAGCAGGCGGCCGAGGACCTCGACGCGCTCGACCGGCTCGAGCGCGAGATTCAACTGACCAGCATCGACATTCCGAAGCTCGATATCGACGTGCCGCTGCCCGAGGTGAGCCTTAATGACCTGATGAGCGCGTTTCGCGACGTCGTCAACCGCGCCGAGCAGTTCGCCAGCCACCACATCGAGCGCGAGCCGCTGTCGGTACGCGAGCGCATGGTCATCGTGCTCGAGCGGATTTCGGCGGAAAAATTCACAATTTTTACCGATTTCTTCGATCCGTCCGAAGGTCGCATGGGAGTCGTGGTAAGCTTTATCGCGATCCTCGAATTGCTGCGGGAGTCGCTGATCGAGCTGGTGCAAAGCGAGCCCTACGCACCGATCTACGTCAAGGCCAGGGGTTAAATGGAACAAGCCAGATTGCAAACGATACTCGAAGCCCTGTTCGCCGCCAGCGACAAGCCGCTGTCGGTCAGCCAGCTCCACGAACTGTTTGCCGGCGATATCGACCAGCCCGGCAAGGACGAAATTCGACAGGCGATCGCCGAGTTGCAGCAAAAGTACGCCGACGGCGGCTTCGAACTCAGGCAGGTCGCGTCGGGCTTTCGCCTGCAGGTGCGCGCCGAGTTCGAAACCTGGGTCGCGCGCCTGTGGGAGCAGAAGCCGCCGCGCTATTCGCGCGCGCTGATGGAGACCCTCGCGCTGATCGCCTATCGCCAGCCGATCACGCGCGGCGAGATCGAGGATATCCGCGGTGTGAGCCTGTCGACCAATATCATCCGCACGCTGCAGGAGCGCGACTGGGTGCGCCCGCTCGGCCACAAGGAGGTACCCGGCCGGCCGACGCTCTACGGTACGACGCGCGAATTCCTCGATTACTTCAACCTGAAGTCGCTCAACGAATTGCCGACCCTGTCCGAAATCCGCGACCTCGACCAGTACAACCCCGAATTCGAATTCGACAACGAACCCGAAGTCGCTGCCAGCTGACCTCGGTGGGACTGCCGGCCCACCGAGGTCACCCCGGCGAATGCCGGGGTCCAGTCCAAAAAAGCCGCGCGCGCAGCGCGCGACAACCGCGAAGCGCGGTGGGACTGCCGGCCCACCGAGGTCACCCCGGCGAATGCCGGGGTCCAGTCCAAAAAAGCCGCGCGCGCAGCGCGCGACAACCGCGAAGCGCGGTGGGCCTGCCGGCCCGCCGAGGTCACCCCGGCGAAAGCGGCCGCGCAGCGGTCGTCGCGGAAAACGCGTCAGCGTTTATCCGGGACCCCCGCGAGATCGTCCATATCGACGTTATCGCCCTGCGCAGCGCGCGCCAACCGCGGAGCGCGGCGGGCCTGCCGGCCCGCCGAAGTCACCCCGGCGAAAGCGGCCGCGCAGCGCATAGGGCCGGTGGCCCGGAACAGTCATCCCCGCGCAAGCGGGGATCTCCCGATGAATCGTGCTACTCCCGAGATTCCCGCTTGCGCGGGATTGACGCCGGTCCCTTCGGGCTTGCCGCCCCCGCATAGTCCATCGCCGTGGCGGCGGTTTGTCGGGAACCGCCGCGAGGCTTCAGTCATTTGCACGCCGGCCGATACATCGAACATGCGCAAACCACTCGCATTCCTGCTTGCCGCAATCCTGGCGGCCGCGCTGCTCGGCGGCTGCAGCGAGACCAAGCAGCCGCTCGATACCTGGGTTCACGCCGATGCCGGCTCCTACGGTGCCGCGATCAGCCCCGACGGCAAATACCTGCTGACCGGCGAGATCGACGGCTTCGCCCGGGTCTGGGATCTCGCGACCAACGAAGTCATGTACAGCGTCCAGCACGAGGACGGCGACGAGGGCGGCGTCATCGCCGCGGCCTTTTCCGAACGTGGCGACGTGCTGGTCACCGTCGAACAGAACTCGATCGCGCGCTGGGCGGTTGCGAGCGGTCGCCTGACCGGCTACTGGTCCTGGCCGAATCTGAGCGATGTCGCGGTGTCTGCCGACGGCCGTTACGCGCTGATCGGCAGTAAGGACAACCAGGCGGTCTACTTCGACATGGTTGCCGGCGAGATGCGCTACGTATTTCCGCATCACGAAAAGGTCACCAGCGTCGCGCTGTCGAAGGACGGGCGCTTCGCGCTGACCGGCGCCGACGACTGGCACGCGAGCCTGTGGGATCTGCGCGACGACGGCAAGCACCTGTGGTCGAAGAACCTCGAGTACAAGATCGCGCTGGTGGCGCTGTCCGACGACGGTGTGTACGCGCTCGCCAACGCCTACATCGGCGACGCGCGAATCTTCGAGACAGCAGGACAGGGGCGCCTCGTGTCGCGCCTCGACGAAGTCAGGATGACGCTGGTGTCGGCCGATTTTTCCGACGATAACCGCATACTCGCGACCGGCCGTGCGGCCAAGAGCATCGATATCTGGGAAGTCGCGACCGGCAAGCTCCTGGAGACCTGGAAACCAACGGTCAAGCACAAGGTGCGGCCCGATTCGGCGACGATCCTCGACCTCAAGCTCGACACCAACGCGCGCACGCTGATTTCCGAATCCTCCACCGGCATCGGCCAGCGCTGGTCTGTCAATTGACTTTTCCGGGCCTGCCGGCCCGGAAAAGTCATCCCGGCGAAAGCCGGGATCCAGTAAAAAAAGCCGCGCGCAAAGCGCGCGACAACCGCGAAGCGCAAAGGGCCTGCCGGCCCGGAAAAGTCATCCCGGCGAAAGCCGGGATCCAGTAAAAAAAGCCGCGCGCAAAG
>JAHEKJ010000047.1:20250-27480 GCA_024638385.1 Gammaproteobacteria bacterium
GGGCGGCGCGGTCGAGCCGCGGGATGACAGAAATGGGCAACGCCGCGCGGTCGGACCGCGGTATGACGGGTTCGATTGCATGCCGGCAATCGGCCCTGGTCCATGCATCGACAGCGTCCGGGGCCCGGCGTCACAAACCTCTGGATTCCGCGACCCGAACCCGATCTCCGGTATAATGCGCGCCATGGAGCGCATTCAGAAGTATCTCGCGAGGCAGGGCGCCGGTTCGCGCCGGCAGATCGACGCGCTGCTCGAACAGGGCCGCATCAGCGTCAACGGCCGCGTCGCCAGGCCGGGCGATAAGATCGCCGGCCGCGAGAAAATCGCGATCGACGGCAAGCTGTTGCGCCTGCATCGTAACGAATCCCGGCCGAAACTGCTGCTCTACCACAAGCCGGTCGGTGAAATCTGCACGCACGACGATCCGCAGGGGCGCGACGACGTGTTCAAACACTTGCCGCGACTCAACCAGGGCCGCTGGGTCGCGGTCGGCCGGCTCGACATCAACACCAGCGGTCTGTTGTTGTTCACCACCGATGGCGAGCTTGCCAACCGCCTGATGCACCCGTCCTTCGAGGTCGAGCGCGAATACGCCGTGCGCGTGCGTGGTGCGGTCGACGCCGACATGCTCGCGCGCCTGCGCAGCGGCGTAATGCTCGACGACGGCGAGGCGCACTTCGACGAGATCGTCGACGCCGGCGGCAGCGGCAGCAATCACTGGTATCACGTCGTCCTGAAAGAGGGCCGCAATCGCGAAGTGCGACGATTGTGGGAAGCGGTCGGCGTCGATGTCAGCCGCCTCGTGCGCGTGCGCTACGACCGGTTCAAACTGCCAAAATGGCTCAAGCCCGGGCGCTACCGCTTCGTCGACGAAGCCGTGCTCGCTCGACTCTACCAGCGCCTCGGCCTCGGCAGCGACGAGAACCGGCCGCGCCAGCGGCGACGCGCCTGATGGCCCGCCGCAGGCTCGACGACCTGTGCCGTGCGGTGCTGCCGCCGGGCTACGATCGCCTTCAGCGCCATGCGTCCGACATCCAGCGCTTCCTCGAGGAAACCCTGCCGCCGCCGGCCAACCGGTGTGCGACGCTGTTGAAGATTGACGACGACGAGATCGTCATCGCCGCCAACAGCCCGCCGGTGGCGAGTTTCCTGCGCATGCACGCGACCGAAATTCGCCAGCAGCTGCGCGAAACTTTCGGCCTGGAACAGGCGGTGCGTTTTCGCACCGTGCCGGATACGTTGCTCAAGGTCGAACCACCGGGCGGACGGCGCCATCAGCGGCCGGCGAACCCGCGGGCGGCCGATGCGATCGAGCGCAGCGCACAGTCGGTCGAAGACGAGGCCCTGCGCGACGCGTTGCTGGCACTGGCGCGAAGTCTCAAGGGAGAGGTTTCCTGAATCGCCCGTCGGTGGGGGGTTCGACCGATCCAGCCGGCGAGGGCCTCGATGTAGCCTGTCTTTAGATAGCGGGCCGCTGCGCAACGAGGCCCCGAATTTCAACCCGACCTGCCGGTCCCGCGCGTCAGGCGCTCGCCGTCAACAGGTCCTCGAGAAATAGTGCGGTCAGTTCGTTGCGATTCTTCGCGCCCGATTTGGCGTAGATCGCGGTCGCTTGCTGCCGGACCGTCTTCTCTTTTACGCCGCGCAGGCAGGCTATTTCGCCGAAACTGAAACCCTTGACGATGAGCCAGGCGATCTCGGTTTCGCTCTGGGTCAGCTTCCACTTCCGGAATTCCTGCCGGATCGTGTCGGCGAACTGTCCCTGGAGGTCGGCAAGCTGTTGCTGGTGCTCGAGCAGTTTGGAACGCAGCCTGGTGCCGGCCAGAATCTCGTAGGAAAGCGCGAAAATCACCAGCGTGAAAACCGTCACCTCGGGAATGAAATGCAGCCACGACTCCCCTTCGAGCCGGTCGTAATACAGATCGACGATAAAAAATATCCCGGCTATAACCAGTACTATTCGATTGATCAATGCGATTTTCCGGTCGTTCATGCTTGCTTGACGAGACTGTATGGCGGATCGATTCAATCATATCAAAGTAAACACGACGTGAACGCCGGCAGGCGTCTATTTATCGGCGGGTACCCGAGGCAGGTCCGAATCGAATCCGTCCGGAATATTCTTGTACCCGGTAATCATCGCCCGCAGGAGCCCCTCGCCGAGCAGAGTGTCGGAGATCACGACTGCCGCAACGTGAATGCCGACGAGCACCTGAATGAGGCTAGCCAGGGCTTCGTGGGCATCTTCGACCCAGTCGACGCCCCAGAACAGATCGAGACCCATCATCCAGCCGGTCGCCGTCAACATCGCCAGCAGCGCGAGGAGAGTGACGATCATCAATCCGCCCAGCGGGTTATGTCCGATGACAACGGGATGCTCGCGCCGCAACAGGGCTCGAACATGGGTCCTCACCCGGGCGGGTGTCGGAAAGAAATCGGCGAAGCGCGCGTGCGGGGAGCCGATGACTCCCCACACGATGCGCAATGCGATCAGGGCCGCGACCCCGTAGCCGAGCCAGCGATGCACCGGCCCGTCCTCGATCAGCCAGTAGTTGGCGAAGAAAGCGAGCGCGGTCGTCCAGTGGAAGCCTCGAACGACGGGGTCCCAGACCTTGACCTTCATCAGTCCTCGATCTCCTCCTTGACGATTTTGCCGTTGATCGGATTGAAGTACACCTCGATTTTCTTGTCGGCGCCGTTGCGTCCATAGATCTCGTAGCAATTGCCATCGGTCTTGAAGCGGTCGATGGTGTAACCCATTGCGAGAATCATTTTTTGCATTTCGGCCTGCGACATCCAGTTCGCTTTCGGCTCGGACGTGCAATCGGGACCGGCAAAGGCGTTGGCGGAAACGGTCAGGACTATCGTGGTAAAAGCCGCTTTGAGAGGGGGATTCATGGTGCTAACTCCCGAATAAAGTTGATTGGAGTCGCAGACTGTAATCGCCGGCCGCGGCCGCGACATCGGATATTGGTACCAGAAGCGGTCGAAAAACCTGAGACATTCGTCCGGTCGGACCGGTGTTGCCGGGATTGGGACAATTGTCCGATACGGTAGACATCGGTCGTTTGCCGAAATCCGCCCCGCGACGGGATCTCACGCTCCGCTGGGCGGGTCGTATCCGGAAGCGGTGTCCTGATGTCTTTTCTTACCGTGTACCACTCGACCGTTTACCGCTATGGCGATACCGTCAAGCCGAGCGAACCTCGCATGATGTTCCGGCCCCGCGAGAGTCACGACCTGCGCCTGCTCGGCACCGATCTCGTCATCACACCGACGCCCGCTCGCTCTCGAGCGACTGGTATCGCCACCAGGCGGCGATGTTAGAAGGCGAAAGTAGACACACCGTGCCTGGTCGCACCCGGCGCGGGGCTGCCGGGTGGGCCCGCCGTCGTCGCGATGACGGCATATGCAAAATATCTGTCTATGGCCCAGGTAGCCGCAGCGACATATTTTGCCATTGCCGGGTGCGGATACTAAGCCACTCGACAAGCTAACCTTAGCCTGTTCGGTTGGTCGAGCGTAATCGGGCAAAAAACAAGTGTGTTTATTCTGATTCATACTATCGATGGGTTATGCTTCCCGCGATCGAAGGATCCGGAAGATGAACGCGGTAGAGATTCACAGCCTTAGCCTTGCCGGGGAACTCGGACCGAACGAAGACGCTTGCCTGAGCTGTTTTCACCCGCGCTGGCAAAGCGCGGCCCTGTGCGCCGTGTCCGACGGCCAGGGGGGGCGGCCTGGCGGTGCGGCCGCCTCCTCGCTCGCCTGCGAGGCCATTGTCGGCCTCGCCTCGGAGTGCTCACCATTGCGCCTGCACTGGCCGATTACCTGGCGTTCACTGGCGCGCCGCGCCGACAGTCGGGTACTCGCTGCCCCGGGCGCCGGTTTTTGCACACTCGTGGCGCTTGCGGTCACCGCGCGGCGCGTCAGCGGTGCGGCCTGCGGCGATAGCGCGGCCGTGCTGGCGGTCGGTGACGACGCGACTCAATTCCTTACCAGCGAACAGCAAAAGAATCCACCGGTCGGCTCAGGCAACGCCAGTTTCACGTTTTTTACCGCGCGCGTCAGTCCCGGCAAACCATGGACGCTGCTGCTGATGACCGACGGTGTCTGGAAGTTCACCGGCCTCGACCCGGTCATCGAAGCCGCCATCAGTCGCGAGCCCGCGCCCCGGATCATCGACCAGCTACGCAAGGCGGCGGCGCGCAACGCCCACTTGCTCAAGCGCAGCTTTCGTGACGACTTTACGGTCATGGTGGTGCAAAACCGACGGGCGGAGGGCCCCGACTCGACATGAGCTTTTTTACCGCGGACAATTTCAGGCGGCGCGAGTTTGCGCTGCGCGGCAATGTAGCTCGCGGAGGTCGACCTTCGAGGAATCGTATCGGGCAATGAGTACTGACAACATTCTCATGACACGCGCGGAGGCGGCCGCGGACTTCGAGCGGGTTCGACGCCAGGCTGCGCTGAAGGAGCTGTTCGGCTGGCTGCGCGGCGAATCGGTAAAATTGCTTTCCTACGAGGATGTGCGCGCACGCTTGCACGCGCGAGAGACCGGGCGGCGCACCCTTGAAGATATCCCGCTCGACGCCATCGTCGGCAGTGCCGGGCGCTACCACGAGTTCACCCGCGGCTTCCTGCCGGGCAAGCACGTCAGCAGATCGCGCTGGGGACGCGTGAAGCTGGCCATGACCGGTATGAGAGGCGTGCCGCCGATAGAAGCTTACCGGGTCGGCGGCGCCTACTTCGTGCAGGATGGCAATCATCGGGTCTCGGTCGCGCGCGAGATGGGGAACGATACCATCCAGGCCTATGTCACCGAGGTCCACTCGGAAGTCGCCATAGGTCCCGAGCTCGACACCAAGGCGCTGATCATCGCCGCGGAGCAGGCCGAGTTTCTGCAGCGGACGGGCGCCAGGTCCGTGCTGCCGGACACCGACCTGCGGCTGACCGCCACCGGCCAATATCCGGTGCTGCTGGAGCACATCAACGTGCATCGGTACTTCATGAGTGAGGCTGCCGGTCACGACGTGAGCATGGCCGAGGGATTGCAGCATTGGCACGACGAGGTTTATGCGCCCGTGGTCGAGCTGGTCAGGGAGCGCGATCTGCTGAGCGATTTTCCCGAACGCACCGAAGCCGATCTCTACCTCTGGCTTACGTTGCACCGCGATGAGCTGGCCGACGAACTGGGCTGGGACGTCGACCTCGATGCGGCCGCGAGCAGCCTCGGTGTGCCGTTGGCCGACACCCGACGGCCGGCCCGCGATCGACTCGAACAGGTGCTGGAATCGGGCACCGACCCGGCGACTCGGGACCCGCAGCGCGAACGCATCGTGCGCGACCTGCTGGTCGTGACGGACGGTGGCGCGGGCGGCTCGCGCGCTATCGGTCTCGGGCTAGCGATAGCCACTCGTGAGGAGGCCCGCCTCTACGGACTGGCGATCGACGATGGCAAGCTCGACGACGCCGGGCGGCGCGCCGTGCGCGAAACGTTCGACCATCGCTGCACATCGGCGTCCTGTAGCGGGCAACTGGTGTTCGCCGCCGGCAATGCCACCGATGCCATCGTCGAGCGCTCCCGGCTCGCCGACCTGGTGGTTACTCCCTATTTGCGGGAGAAATCCAGCAACCTGCCTGCGACACTTCGCGCCTTGCTGCGCCGCTGTCCGCGACCCGTGCTGTGCGTACCAGCGCCGCGGCCGGGCGAGACTGAGCCGACGCAACCGATCGCGCGAATTCTGCTGGCCTACGACGCGAGCCCGAAGGCTGACGAAGCCCTGCAGATCGCGGCCTACCTGGCGGGCTGGTGGGACATGCAACTCACGGTGCTCACGGTCGCCGAGCTTGCGCGCAGTGCAAAGTCGATCGAGGGCCGGGCGCGGAAATCGCTGGAGTCGCTCAACGTCACCGCAGACTACCTGCGCCGCCGCGGCAATGTCGCCAACGCGGTGCTCAAAGCCGCGCGGGAGCGCGAGGCGGACATGCTGCTGATGGGCGGCTACGGCCACGGCGCGGCGCTCAACCTGGTGCTCGGCAGCGCGACGATCGACGTGCTGGAACGCACCGAACTGCCGGTCCTGGTTTGCCAGTAGCCAGTTCTCGATCGACAGGGTAAAGTCCCGCCTTCCGGCATCACCCGGTTCACGCCCTGCCGAAACGAAAAAAGCCGGCAGCTTGCGCTAGCCGGCTTTCCGGTGTTTGGCTCCCCATCGTGGACGCAAGTCGCACTATTTGCCTAGCGCCATTGCGAGAATTGAGGGCTGCTCCTGGAGGTATTGGCTACGCTTAAGGAGCATGCGGGTTGTCGCCCATCGGCTCCAACCGGATTCCAGTCTGGTCAAATAAATCGCAACCGAAAGCATCGGCGGGGACGATTTCACCGTTTTCCCCGATCCTCGCGTTGCTTGCCTAAATTATCTCCGTAACACCAGGCGCATCGGTAAAGCGCCTGGCAAGCGCGTTTGCTTTTTTTCTATTCCCTTACACTTTGATGGGAATAAATTCGCGTATCGTGGATTACTACTTCAAGAACTAAAGCAAAAAAGCCCCCGACGAAGCTTGCGCGCGGGATTAGCCATAGCGCCGAGCAGCCAGGTGAGCTCGGTATGGCCGGAGCCCGGCGGCGGCTTCCGCCAGGTGTGCCGGCAGTCGTGCGGTTCGGGTGGATGCAAACCGGGAGGATTTGAGATGCAAAAAGGCGTCCGTGCGATATCTGTCCTGATCGGACTCGCGATTCTGGCCACGCCCGCTCACGCGGCAAAATACCAGGAAGGGGCCGTCAGCAACGGCGGCACGATTACTGGTAAGGTTGTCTACAACGGCACCGTCAAAAAACGTACCGTATTACCCACGAAAGACAAAAGCGTATGCGGCAAGTCGCGAAAAGTACCGCTTGTAATGGTGGGTGACGGCGGCGCCGTGCAGGATGCCGTCGTCTATCTGAAAGACGTCGCCCAGGGCAAGCCGTGGCCGGAAACGTTGAAGAAAACGCCGGTGCTCGATCAAAAGGATTGTATCTTCATTCCGCATGTCCAGGTCGCGCGCCGCGGCAAGATCGATATCGTCAATTCCGACCCGGTACTGCACAACACGCACGGCTACTTCGGCAAGCGAACCGCTTTCAACGTGGCGTTGCCGGAAAAGGGCGTGACAGTGACGAAGGTGCTCAAGCGCCCGGGCACGGTGAAGGTGGATTGCGATGCCCATGGCTGGATGCTCGCCTGG
>JAHEKJ010000048.1:0-23362 GCA_024638385.1 Gammaproteobacteria bacterium
AGATCGTCCATCCCGAAGACCGCGAGCGCGTGCGCGAGGTCTTCGCGCGCGCCGAGACCGAAGACCGGATGTACGAAATCGAGTACCGCATCCGTCGGCCCGACGGCGAGTATCGGCACGTACTCGAGCGCTGCGACACGCTGGTGCGGCGCGGCGACGAGGTCGTCGAGCAGCTCGGCACGCTGCAGGACATCACCGCGCGCAAGGAGGCCGAGCAGGAACTCGAGGATGCGCAGAGGCTCGCTCACGTCGGCAGCTTTCGCTGGGATCTCGAGCGGGACTGCATCGTCTCCGCATCGCGCGAATACCTCGATATTCTCGGCCGCACCGCCGACAACGTGCCGAAGTCGGGCGAGGATCCGAATCAGCTCGTGCACCCGGACGACAAGCCCCGGATTGACGAAATTTACCGGTTCGACGGCTACGCCGGCGAGGATCTCGAGTTCGAGTATCGGCTCGTGCGCCCGGGCGGCGACATGCGCTACCTGAGCGAGCGCCTGCGTACGTCGGTCTGGCGCGACGGCAAACCGGCCGAACTGATCGGCACGACCCAGGACATCACCGCGCGCAAGCGGGTCGAGCGCGAGCTCGAGGACGCCCAGCGCCTCGCCCGGATCGGCAGCTTTCGCTGGGACCTGAAGGCGGGTCGCTTGCTATCGTGCTCGCGCGAGTACTGCGAAATATACGGCCGTTCGGCGGAAGACCTGTTATCGCGTGGGGAGAAGAATTTCGACGCGCTCGTGCACGCGGACGATCTCGCGCGCCTGTACGAAGCCTACGCGAATATCGACGCCACCGGCGAGGATATCGAAATCGAGTACCGCATATTGCGCCCCGACGGCGAGTTCCGGACGGTGGTCGAGCGCCTCAGCGTCTCGCTCGAACGCGACGGCGAAATCCTCGAGCAGATCGGTACCGTGCAGGACATCACCGAGCGCAAGCTCGCCGAACAGGACCTGATGGAAGCCCAGCGGATCGCGTCGATCGGCAGTTTTCGCTGGGACCGCGAGAATGGCCGGTTGATTTCCTGCAGCGTCGAATATGTCAACATATTCGGGTATCCCCGTGAGTATGTCAGTCACCTCGGTGACGAAGAATATTTGCAGCTGGTTCATCCGGACGACCGCGAAAGAGTCGGCGAAACCTATCGTAATTGCGGTGTTTCGGGTGGTCTCGTGGAGCAGGAGTACCGGATCATTCGCGGCGACGAAGAAATCCGTTACCTCATCGAGCGCATGTATCCGTCGAACTGGAGCGACGGCAGGGCGCTGGAATTCATCGGCACGGTGCAAGACGTCACCGAGCGCAAGCTGTTCGAGCAGGAACTCGAGGCGGCGCAGCGCATCGCCCGGATCGGCAGCTTTCGCTGGGACGTCGTCAACGACCGGATGATCTCGTGCACGTCCGAGTTCGAGCGGCTTTACGGCAAGCCGGTCGAAACGCTGATGGAAGCGCCGCAAGAGT
This sequence comes from Gammaproteobacteria bacterium, assembly GCA_024638385.1. Classification (GTDB taxonomy): domain Bacteria; phylum Pseudomonadota; class Gammaproteobacteria. The sequence continues at coordinate 1,465 of JAHEKJ010000048.1, forward strand.
CCTACGAGCGCGGCATCCATCCGGACGATCTCGAGCGCGTGCTGCGCGCCTACGAGCTCAGCAATTACTCGAACGACGTCGTCGAGGTCGAGTATCGCGTGATTCGCGGCCGTGGCGACGTGCGTCACTTGATCGAGCGGCTGGCGCCGTCGGTCTGGCGCGGCGGCAAGATCGTCGAGCAGATCGGCACGCTGCAGGACGTCACCGAGCGACGCCTGCAGGAACAGGAAAAGCGCACCAGCGACGCGATGCTCGAGGCGGCGATCGAAAACGTGCCGGGCGGATTCCTGCTGGTCGACCACGAGGGCATCATCCAGCGCTTCAACCGACGGTTCTTCGATCTATACGCCGAGCAGCAGTTTTTCATCAACGAGGGCGTGCCCTTCGAACGCTTCCTGCAGTTCGGACTCGAACGCGGCGTGTACCAGCAAGCGCTCGACGACCCGGTGGCCTGGAAACGCCAGCGGCTCGAGCGCGCGATGAGCGACAGCGTCGAATTCATCGACCGCATGCGCGACGGGCGATCGATCCAGGTCGCCGTGCGCCGGTTGCCGAACGGCAACTACGTCGGCATGCACGTCGACGTCACCGAGCTCGAGCGCGCGCGCGAACTCGCCGAGCAGGCCAACGCGGCCAAGTCCGATTTCCTCGCGTCGATGAGCCACGAGCTGCGCACGCCGATGCACGGAATCCTGAGCTTCGCCGAGCTCGGCATGAAGCGCCTCGAAACCCTGAGCCAGGAAAAGCTCTATCAGTACCTCGAGAACATCCAGATCAGCGGCACCCGGCTGCTCTACCTGCTCAACGATCTGCTCGATCTGTCCAAGCTCGAGGCCGGCAAGATGAGCCTCGACCTCGGCCGCGTCAATCTCGTCGACCTGGTGCAGGCCTCGATCGCCGAGCAGGCGTTGCAGTTGCGCGAACACGACCTGAGCTGCGAGTTGCTGAGTACCGAGTCCGGCGCGGCCTGCGTCTGCGACCGCAATCGCATCTTCCAGGTCATTTCGAACATCGTCGCCAACGCGATCAAGTTCAGTCCCGAGGGGGGCATGATCGAGGTCGGCCTCGAGCGCGTCGATACGACCTACCGCTTGCGCGTTTCGGACGCGGGGATCGGTATACCCCACGAAGATCTCGATCAGGTATTCGACAAGTTTTACCAGAGTCGGCGCAACTCGAGCTTTGCCAGGGGTACCGGCCTCGGGCTGGCGATCTGTCGCGAGATCGTCGAGCTGCACGGCGGCCGCATCTGGGCCGAGAACAACCGGGATTCCGGCGCCAGCATCTACTTCGAGATTCCGGCCGAGCCGACGCGGCACTGACGCCGGCGCCGACTGGCATGCAGGGGGGCGCGCCTGGCGGCGGTCCCGGATCGGGGGGCTCGCTAGGCGAGCGCCTGGCGGATCGTCGCGAGCGCGCTCTCGTCGAGCGCCGGGACGTCGATGCGGTCCTTCTTCTTGTCGCTCAGTTTTTCGATGGTTTCGCTCGCCTTGACGCAGCTGGCATGCAGCGCCTCGGCCTGGTCGGCGAGTTTGCCCGCGGCTTCCAGCGCCTCGCGCCAGGCTTCGACCTGCGCTTCGAGCCTGGCCTTGTCCTTGCGCAGCGCCTGCACGCTCTTTTCCGCCTGGCCGCGCAGTTTGGCCTCGTCCAGTTTCTGCTTCTTCAGCGTCTTGAGCTTGCGGACGACGTTTTCGGGAGTGTCGGCGAGCGCCTTCGAAATCGCTTTCAGTTCGCGTTGCTTGTCGGCGACCTCGGCGCGGGCGCGCTTGAGCGCCTCGGCGTTGTCGGCCTTGCCGGCCGCGAGCTGGCGCTCGGCCTGCTCGCGCGCCGCGAGGGCGCTGTCTCTTGCCGTCTCGGCCTCGGTCCGCGCCTGTTCGGCATCTTCCGTTCGCTGGCGAAATTCGGCGACCTGGGCATCGGCGGCCTCGCGGGTTTGCCGGATTTCGAGATCGGCATCGCGCGCGCGCTTGATCGCCTGGTCGAGCGCTTGCTTGAGCTCGTCGGTGCTGCACTCGGCATCCAGGTTGAGCGCATCGGTGGCGGCGTCCATCAGAATCTGCTTGCTGATGGCAAGGTCTTTCCAGACCTTCAACTGAATCTCGACGTCTTGTGTCACTGCTTACCTCGCTGGCGGGGAAATCGGGCGGCATATTCTAGCCCAGCCGTGACCGCAAAAACAGGCCGTGGCGGGTGATATTGACGTCTGATATCGGGTAGAATGCGCGTTTTTTCAAGTACGGCGAATATCGGTGGAAATCAACCACGTCATTCAGCAAATCGACGACCTGAAGACCCGGGTCGACGCGCTGCGGAGGTATCTTTGACTACGACGGCAAGCGCGAAAAGCTCGAGGAAGTCCTGCTCGAGCTGGAAAATCCCGACGTCTGGAGCGATCCCGAGCGGGCCCAGCAACTCGGCCGCGACAAGGCCAGTCTCGAGAAAGTAGTTCACGGCCTTGATCGGGCGCTCGCGGCGCTCGGCGACGCCGGCGAGCTGCTCGAACTGGCCGCCGCCGAGGACGACGCCGCGACCGTCGCCGAGGTCGAGGCCGATCTCGCCGAGGTCGAGAAGACCGTCGCCGAACTCGAATTTCGCCGCATGTTCTCGGGCGAGATGGACGAACACAATGCCTATCTCGACATCCAGGCCGGCGCCGGCGGCACCGAAGCGCAGGACTGGGCCGAGATGCTGCTGCGCATGTATCTGCGCTGGGGCGAGGCCAAGGGTTTCAAGACCGAGCTGATCGAGGTCTCGCCGGGCGACGTCGCCGGCATCAAGAGTGCAACCGTGCGCTTCGAGGGCCCGTATGCTTTCGGCTGGCTGCGCACCGAGACCGGCGTGCACCGCCTCGTGCGCAAATCGCCGTTCGACTCGGGCAACCGGCGGCACACGTCGTTCGCCTCGGCCTTCATCTCGCCGGAGGTCGACGACGATATCGACATCGAGATCGATCCGTCGGACCTGCGCATCGACGTCTACCGGGCGAGCGGCGCCGGCGGTCAGCACGTCAACCGAACCGAATCGGCGGTACGGATCACGCACTTGCCGACCGGTACCGTCGTGCAGTGCCAGAACGACCGCTCGCAGCACAAGAACAAGGCGACCGCGATGAAACAGTTGAAGGCCAAGCTATACGAACTCGAGGTGCAGATGCGCGCGGCCGAGGCGCAGAGCGTCGAGGACCTGAAGTCGGATATCGGCTGGGGCAGCCAGATCCGCTCCTACGTGCTCGACCAGTCGCGCATCAAGGATTTGCGCACCGGGGTCGAAACGGGTAATACCCAGGCCGTGCTCGACGGCGATCTCGATACCTTCATCGAGGCCAGCCTCAAGAGCGGCGCGTAAATTTTAGCAGCAAGGGCAGCAGCATGACCGAGCCAGTCGAACCGAACACAGCAGAACACGACGAGAATCGCTATATTGCGCAGCGCCGCGAAAAGCTCGACGAATTGCGGACCCGTGGGCAGGCTTACCCGAATCATTTTCGCCGCGACAGTCTCGCCGCCGACCTGCATCGCCTCCATGACGAGGCTTCGCGCGAGGAACTCGATGCGCAGGCGGTCGAGGTGCGGCTCGCCGGGCGCATGATGTTCAAGCGCGTCATGGGCAAGGCAAGCTTCGCCCAGTTGCGCGATACCAGCGGTACGATCCAGATCTTCGTCCAGCGCGACGCGCTCGGCGAGGAGGCCTACGAGGAATTCAGGCACAGCGACATCGGCGACATCTTCGGCGTCAGCGGCACGCTGTTTCTGACCAAAACCGGCGAGCTGACGATCCGCGCCACGACGCTCGAACTGTTGACCAAGTCGCTGCGCCCGCTGCCGGAAAAGTTTCACGGCCTGACCGACCAGGAGCAGCGCTATCGCCAGCGCTATCTCGACCTGATCATGAACGAAGAGTCGCGCCGCGTGTTCGCGATTCGCAGCCGGACGGTCGACTTCATTCGCCGCTATATGATCGGTCGCGGTTTCGTCGAGGTCGAGACGCCGATGATGCAGATCATCCCCGGTGGCGCCACCGCGCGCCCGTTCGTGACGCATCACAACGCGCTCGACCTGGACCTGTACCTGCGGGTTGCGCCCGAACTCTACCTCAAGCGGCTGGTCGTCGGCGGCCTCGAGCAGGTGTTCGAGATCAACCGCAGTTTCCGCAACGAGGGGCTTTCGACGCGCCATAATCCCGAATTCACGATGCTCGAGTTTTACCAGGCCTACGCCGATTACGAGGATTTCATCGACCTGACCGAGGACATGATGCGCCGGCTCGTGCACGAAATTCACGGCGGCGACTCGCTGACTTACCAGGGCGAGACTTTCGATCTCGCGGCGCCGTTTGCGCGCATGACGGTAGCCGAGTCGATCGGCCGGTACAATCCCGGGGTGGACGTCGAGCGCCTTCGCGACGCCGACTACGCAAGCGAGATCGCGGCCGGACTCGGCATCGAGCCCGAGCCGGGCTGGGGCGCCGGCAAGCTGATAATCGAGATCTTCGAGAAGACCGTCGAGGACGAACTCAAGCAACCGACCTTCATTACCGCTTATCCGACCGAGGTTTCGCCGTTGTCGCGGTGCAACGACGACGATCCTTTCGTCACCGACCGCTTCGAGTTTTTTCTCGGCGGGCGCGAGCTGTGCAACGGATTTTCCGAGCTGAACGATCCCGAAGACCAGGCCGAACGCTTTCGCCGGCAGGTCGAAAACAAGGAGGCCGGCGACCTCGAGGCGATGCATTACGACGCCGACTACATCCGCGCGCTCGAGTACGGCATGCCGCCGGCGGCGGGCGAGGGCATCGGCATCGACCGGCTGGTGATGCTGCTGACCGATTCACCGAGCATCCGCGACGTGATCCTGTTCCCCCACATGCGCCCCGAATAATTCGGGCATTAATTAGGGGTACAGTTTACTTGATTACCCTAATTCAGTTTCGATTAGCCACTTAATTATGGTAGTTAGGTAAACTGTCCCCCTAACTAGAAAAGGGGGGTGCGCGGAGATGGGGGGGTGCTAAACTCCGCGCCATGGAAAATTTGGCCAATGGTCCGTACCACGCCTACATCGTGATGGGGCTCGTGGTGCTGGCGCTCATCCTGTTCGCCAGCGAGCGCATCCCGCTGGCGTCGACCAGTTTACTGATCCTGGTATTGTTGTCGCTGCTGTTCGAACTGTTTCCCTACGCGGGTCCGGACGGCTTGTTACGCGCGAGCGACCTGTTTCTCGGCTTCGGCCACCAGGCGCTGGTCGCGGTCTGCGCGCTGATGATCGCCGGCCAGGCGCTGGTGCGGACCGGCGCGCTCGAACCCATCGGCCGCCAGCTCGCTCGCTGGTGGGGCAAGGCGCCGCTGTTGTCGTTCCTCGCGACGCTGGTCATCGGCGCGATGCTCTCCGCCTTCGTCAACAATACGCCGGTCGTTATCCTGCTGCTGCCGATCCTGATCAGCGTATCGCTGAAAACCGGCACGCCGGCCTCCGACCTGCTGATGCCGACCGGCCTGGCGACGTCGATCGGCGGCATGGCGACGACCATTGGCACCTCGACCAACCTGCTCGTGGTCGCGGTCGCGGCCGATCTCGGCATGCGCCAGATGGGCATGTTCGATTTCGTCTTTCCGGCGATCATCACCGGCGGTGTCGGAATTCTGTATCTGTGGCTGGTCGCGCCGCGCCTGCTGCCGCCGCGCGAGGCGCGCCTCGAAACCACGTCGCCGCGGTTGTTCACGGCGCAGCTGCGGATTCACGAAGACAGCGCCGCCAACGAAAAAACCCTGTCCGAAGTTCTCGACCTGGCCGGCGGCAATCTCGAGGTCGTGCATATTTTGCGCGGCGAGCGCGGCAACCGGCTGATGCCGATCCCGGACCTGCTGCTGCGCGCCGGCGACCGGATCATGGTCCGCGGCACCCCGGATCGACTCAAGGAACTCGAATCGACCTGGAAGGCGAGCCTGTTTTCCGGCGACGAGCCGGTAGACGAGGAGCATCCGCTGCGCGATACGACCCAGCAGCTCGCCGAGGTCGTGGTCGTGCCGGGCTCGACGCTCGACGGCCGCACGCTCGCCAACATCCGCTTCCGCGAGCGCTACCAGCTGATGGTACTGGCGCTATTCCGGACCAACAAGTGGCTGAGCCAGCAGGGTACCGAGCACACCGAGGACACGCGCCTGCATTCGGGCGACGTGCTGCTGGTGCAGGGTTCCGTATCCAATATCAAGCGGCTCAAGTCGAGCCGCAACCTGCTCGTGCTCGACGCCAAGGCCGCGCTGCCGATTTCGTCGCGCGCGCCGCTGGCGGTAATTATCATGCTGTGGATCATCGCGATGGCGGCTTTCGGTTTCCTGCCGATCGCGGTCAGCGCGCTGTGCGGCGTGATGGCGATGCTGTTCACCGGCTGCATCAAGTGGTTCGATGCGACCCGCGCGCTGTCCGCACCGGTAATACTGATCATCGTCACGAGCCTCGCGATGGGCACGGCGATGGTCGAGACCGGCGGCGCCGACATGATCGCGAGCGCCTACGTCTCGCTCGCGCAGGGCGCGTCGCCGACACTGATCCTGAGTGGGCTGCTGATCCTGATGGCGGTCCTGACCAACGTCGTCTCGAACAACGCCGCGGCGGTCATCGGCACACCGATCGCGATCGGCATCGCAACCCAGCTCGGCCAGCCGGTCGAACCTTTCGTACTGGCGGTGCTGTTCGGCGCCAACATGAGTTTCGCGACGCCGATGGCCTATCAGACCAATCTGCTGGTCATGAACGCGGGCAACTACAGCTTCGCCGATTTCGTTCGCGTCGGGCTGCCGCTGGCGCTCCTGATGTGGGGCATCCTGACTTTTCTGCTGCCGTGGCTGTACGGCATGTAGGACGCGGGTTAGACTCTCGCTTTTCGGGGTCGGGACGTCGATGAAACATCAGCTGCTGGTCATGCTCGAGATGCAGGACGCGATGAACGCCCGCGTCAACCCGAAATGGCGCAACGCCGGTAACGCCTGGTATCGCGCGATCTGGACCGAGTGCGCGGAAATGCTCGACCACTGCGGCTGGAAGTGGTGGAAGCATCAGCAGCCCGATCTCGAGCAGGTGCGGCTCGAGCTGGTCGATATCCTGCACTTCGCGATGAGCGATTACCTGTTGCGCGAACCCGACTCCGAGCGCGCCGCCGAGCGCATCGCCGCCGAGCTAGCCGATCCGCGGCAGGGCAGCGACGTGCGCGAGGTCATCGAGCAGCTGGCGCGGTCGACGATTGCCGCGAAGTCGATGCATTTTTCCGATTTCGCCAACCTGATGGCGCTGATCGACTTCGACTTCGACGCGCTGTACCGCACCTACGTCGGCAAGAACGTGCTCAACTTCTTTCGCCAGGACCACGGCTACAAGGACGGCAGCTATATCAAGATCTGGCAAGGCCGCGAGGACAACGAACACCTGGCCGAACTTCTGGCGTCCCTGGACAGCACCAGCGAAAGCTTTCGCGACGACCTCTACCAGGGACTCGCCGCACGATATTCCGGCTAGACGTCGATATGGCCCGACCGCCGACCTCGATGACAGCAAATCCACGCCGGGCCTTGCCGTTCAGGCATAAATGACTATTCTGCTGATATGCGGTTGATTCTTACCAGGCACTACAGGACCATGACCAACGAAGCCGATCGAATTCTCGGCTGGGCCGACTCTCCACCCGGCAACGGCTGGAAAGCCGATATCGATTTTATCGACAATTGCCTGCGGCAACGCGGGCTTGCGTTCGACGCGGTCTACTCCAGCGCTCTCGAGCGTTCCCGCCAGACCGCGCTTATTCATGCCGAGAGTTTGGGTATTCCCGTCGTCAAGAGCAGCGCCGATCTCAATGAGGTCAACTACGGCCAGCTGCGGCACCAGAAAAAGGACTCGGTAGCCAGGCAGTATCCGCAGCACAAACAAGACCCCGACATGGTTTACCCGGGCGGCGAGAGTTTCCGCCAGATGCAACGGCGCAGCGTGCGGTTCCTCTCATCGCTGGTGGTGGAGAAACCGCAGCAAACCGTATTGATCGTGTCACACGCGGGAGTTATTCGCGGAATTGTCTGTCACTACCTAGGGCTCGACTACGCCAATCATCTGAAACATCGCATCTCGTTTCGCTACATCGGCGACCTGCAATTTAATGGTGACAAGTGTGTCAGCTATGACGAACTGGGAACTCCGTCGGGTTTCGTCGATGACGGCGTCATAGAATTGCCCCATTCCTGTGTCGAGGGCGCTGGCTGAAATCGGCTGTCGCCACGATCGGACTGATTTGCTCGCGGGCGGCTGCAGCCCGCAGCGAGCAGCGGAATCAGATCGAGTTTTTCGATTCGTCGGGTACGCCGAAGACTTTTTCCGGCGTGCTGTCGAAGGTCTTGGCCAGTGTGGCAATCGTGAAGCGCATAATTTCGGCGAAGGTCTTGTCCCGGCTTTCGTTGATCGTGATGTGAATATTGGCCCGGTCTGCTTCCGATAACAGGTAGGACTGCAGCTGCCAGATCTCCTCGAAATGTGCCATGTAGTGCTTGGCGCCGCGGTCGGGTACGTTGGTGCTGCGCTTCTTGATTCTTTGTTGGAGGTGCTTGCGTTTGAGCAGGCCGAGCATGATAGGTATGACGACGGCATCGGTTCCGGCCTGAATTTTTTCGATCAGGGCGGGATGCAGATGTACCCCTTCAAGCACCAGCGAAACGCGTTCCCGAGCTGCGCGTTCGATGACGGCCTCGATTGCCAGCGATAGTAAATCGGCCTGCGAACGGTAACCCTGGATCAGCAAATCTTCCGGCACGCGGCCCTCGATCGGATACAGGTCGGGCAAACCGCGCCAGGCGGTAAAGGACGATTCGTGCAAAACCGGCACGAGTTGCTTTGGCATCATCGTGCGCATGACTTCGCGCAGCATGTCGGTTGACTGGGTGTGAACGATCTCGAGGCTACTGGCGAGTGCGTTTGCGGTCGAACTTTTGCCGCAGCCGGCGGTACCCCCGATCAGGAAGATGATTTCGCGCCCGCTGTTGATAAAGTCATGCCAGACCAGCCAGCGATGCGCAACGGCCGGCCCGAGCTCGTTCGACTGGCGCAGGTACCGGTAGGTCAGCATCGACAGATGGGGCGCGGTAATAGTGTCGATCTTGCGATTGACCAGGTGTTCCTGCATCACCTGTACGACCGAATCCAGTTCGCGTGATTTCAGACCAATGGTTTGCAGGCTGTGACGGAATTCCTGGCGCGAAAACGCGGTGACCCGGCCATCACAATGCTCGACCTGTACCGTTAGCGGCAGATTACGATGCTGATATCGGATGGCGATTTGCGCTTCCTTGAGCGATTGCAATCGTTCCAGCACCAGCTGCCTGAGCTTATCGGTAGAAATCAGCTCGGTGTGAGCTAGTTCGTTGCGAATCTCGGAAGCGATCCCCGAAGCCTGGTCGAAATCGATGCCCGAATCCTGCAGGCTGCGAATCAGGATTCCGCGTAAAAAGGGGACGCGGGTCTGGTCTTCGGGGTCTACGACTAGGGTTTTGGACACGTGCCTCCTGAATGCCGGGGCGTACACCCCGCGGTACTCGCCGATATTTTAAATCCCAATCCGCGAGATGCAAACGACTGTGCACTATTTACATCAATAAAGATTCATCGGTCAGAAAATTCGCGCTGCCGACTATCTTCGGCGCGAGGTATCCTGCTTAGGATATTGAGGGTATGCGGCCAGATTTCGGCAGAAGACCCGGTCAACCCTCAACCGTAACGCCCCTCGATGTAGTCGGCCGTTTCCTGATTCGCCGGCGTAACGAACATATCGGCGGTGGCGCTGTGTTCTATGACCTTGCCCATCAGCATGAAGATACATTCCTCGCTCGCGCGCCGCGCCTGCGCCATGTTGTGGGTGACGATCAGAATCGAATACTTGCCGCGCAAATCCCAGATCAATTCCTCGACCGCGGCCGTGCCCTTGGGATCGAGCGCCGAGCAGGGCTCGTCCATCAACAGGACACTGGGTTTGACCGGCAGCAGGCGGGCGATGCAGAGTTTCTGCTGCTCTTCCAGTGACAGTTCCGTCGCTCTGCGTTTCAGGTGATCCTTGACCTTGTCCCAGAGCAGGACCTGGCGTAGCGATTCCTCGACGATTTCATCCTCGTCGTCGCGGGTGTATTTTTTGTCGCGGTTGTGCAACCTGTGGCCAAAAAGGATATTTTCACGAATCGATGTCGGCAGCGGGTTGGGGCGCTGAAATACCATGCCGACCTGTTTCCTGACCTGCACCAGTTCGACCTCGGGGGCGTAAATATTATTGCCGAACACTTCGATCGAGCCGCTGATAGTGACATAGCCCAGGCGTTCGTTGATGCGGTTGACGCTGCGCAGGAATGTCGACTTGCCGCAGCCTGAAGGGCCAATCATCGAGGTCACGATGCCTTTCTTGATGGCCAGGTCGATATCGTACAGAGCCTGGAAGTCACCGTACCAAAGGTTCAGGTCGCTGGTGTCGATTGCCAGATCAACCATCGGCTGAACTTCCGTTGCCGTCAAGCTTGGCGCGGTACTCATTTCCATACTCATTGCCTCTAACCGAAACGGCCTTCGATATAATCGGTGGTGCGCGAATCCTGCACCTTGCCGGTGAACAAGTCCTCGGTGGCGCCAATTTCGACGCACTCGCCTTCGAGGAAAAACGCGGTGCGATCGGCCAGCCGGCGGGCCTGCTGCACCAAGTTGGTCACCAGGATAATCGTCATTTCATGTTTTAATTCTTTCAGCACGTCCTCGATGCGCATCGTCGTCACCGGATCGACCGCGATCGAAAACTCGTCGAGCATCAGCAATTCCGGATCCTGCGACAGCGCGCGCGCGATCGTCAGGCGCTGCTGCTGGCCGCCGGACAGCAGGCTGCCTAGCGAATCGAGCCGGTCTTTGACCTCGTCCCATAGTGCCGCGCGGGTCAGGCAACGCTCGACGATGACATCGAGTTCCGCCTTCTCGCGAATGCCGCGCAGGCGCGGTACGAAGGCGACGTTTTCATAGATCGTTAGCGGCAAGCCGACGGGCAGCGGGAACACGACACCGATGCGGTTACGCAGCGCGTAGACGTTGCGCACGTCGCGAACGTTTATGCCGTCGAAAAGGATTTCGCCGTCGACCGACATCCCGCTAGTGAAATCATTCATTCGGTTCAGGGTCTTGAGAAAAGACGTCTTGCCCGCGTTGGCCGGGCCGATGATGCCGAATATCTCGTTTTCCCTGACCTCGAGGTTAATGCCCGAAATGGCCGTGGTGGAGCCGTAGCGAATCGCGAGATCGCGGACCTCGAGTTTGATCACGGGATCCCGGCCGGCTTCCCCGGCCGGCATGTCTTGCACCGCGCTTACCATTTCTTTTTGCCTCTCAGGTACATGCGCAGCGCGATCGATGCGCTGTTCATCAGCAATACCATCATGATCAGCACCAGCGCGACGCCGTAGGGCAGGGCGTCGGGGACATTGGGCACCTGGGTCGAGACCACGAACAGGTGCAGCGATAGCGCCATGGTCTGATCGAATACACTCTCGGGCAACACCGGAATGAAAAACGCGGCGCCGGTGAACATGATCGGCGCGGTTTCGCCGGAGGTGCGCGAGACTTCGAGAATGACGCCGGTCAGGATTCCGCTGACCGAGTTCGGCAACACCACGCGGCGAATGGTTTGCCAGCGGGTTGCGCCCATGTTCCAGCAGGCTTCGCGAAAGGCCGGCGGTACCGCCTGCAGGGATTCGCGGGTGGCGACGATGACCACCGGCAGGGTCATGACCGCGAGCGTCATGCTGGCCGCGAGGATGCTGGTGCCGAAACCGAAGAAGATTACGAATGCGCCGACGCCGAACAGTGCGTGCACGATCGACGGCACGCCGGCGAGATTGATAATCGCGAGGTTGATCGCACGGGTGAACCAGTTGTCGGGAGCGTATTCGCTGAGGTATACGGCCGCCGCGACGCCAACCGGAACCGAGATTATCAAAGCGACGCCGACCAACCACACGGTGCCGAGCAGTGCGGGAAATATGCCGCCCTCGGTCATGCCGTTGGTTGGATCTGCCAGCAAAAACTCCAGTGACAGCATCGAGCCGCCCTTGACCACGAGGGTCGTCAGGATGATTAGCACCGGCAGGATCAACAGGCCGGCCATCAGCATAAACAGGATTTTGAACAGGGTCTCGGTACGCTTGGCCCGCACGTTGAGGTCGGTCTCGAGAAACTGGTTGGCAACGGCATTTGCAGTACTCATGCCTCCTCCTAGCTCTTGCGGATACCGCGCACGATCAGGTCAGCGGTCAGGTTGATGATAAACGTGATCGTGAACAGGAATATTCCGATCGTGAAAAGCGCCTGGTAATGCGGCGAGCCGACCGCGGTTTCGCCCAACTCGGCCGCAATAGTCGCGGTCAGCGCGCGCACCGAGTCGAATATGCTGTTGGGGATGTTGATCGCATGCCCGGTTGCCATCAACACCGCCATGGTTTCGCCGAAACCGCGGCCGACGCCGAGCAACACGCCGCCGAGCAAGCCGTTTTTAGCTGCCGGCAGTACGGTTTTGTAAATCACCTGCCAGCGGGTACCGCCGAGCGCTTCGGCGGCCTCGCGGTAGCGATCCGGCACGGCCTTGAGCGCGTCTTCGCAGATCGATGTCATGATCGGCGCCGCCATCAGGCCGAGGATGATGCCGGCATTCAGGATGTTGAGCCCGACGGGAACGTCGAACACATCGATGATCAACGGGTTCATGATCGACAGGCCGATGAAACCCCAGACCACCGACGGGATCGCCGCCAGCAGTTCGATCAGCACTTTCAGGAATTCACGCGTCTTGCCGGTGGCGAATTCGGCGACGTAAATCGCGGCGCCGAGCGAAAAAGGTATCGCCACCAGCATTGCCAGCCCGGTGACGCTGGCGGTACCGGCCATTAATGCGAGGATGCCGTAGGTGGGTTCGTCCTCGTCGGTCGGTTCCCACCACGGCGACAGGAAGAACTCGCGGAAGCTGAAATCCTCGAGCAGGAAGCCGAAACCCTCGATGGTGACGAAAACGAAGATACCGACAATCAGGATAATCGCCGAGATGCCGCTGAGGAAGACGAGGTACTGAACCAGTTTGTCGATATACCAGGCCGCATTGCGCTGATTGATGTCGGGCAAATTACCGGATTGCTGTCGGGCTTGCGCGGTCATCTCAGGCCGCCTCGTCGCCGCGCAGCAATTCCATCAATTCCCTGATCTGTAGCGCTAGGTTCTTGTACAGCGTCTCCCATGCTTCCTGGTTTTCTTCCGTGGGTACGTCGAGCTTCATCCAGTTCAGCGCCGAGGTGCGAAAAGGAATCTTGTCGACCGCTTTCATGACCTTCTGGTTCAGGCCGATGATTACGTGGTAATCGGATAGCGCCTCGCGGCTGGTATCGGCCGCGTGCGGCGTCGTGTCGGCGAGGTTGAAACCGCGACCCTGCATGAAGGCCACCATGTTGGCGTCGAGGCTGTCCGCCGCTCGAATTCCACCGGTACTGAACTGGCCACGGTCGTGAAAAGACTTTTCCGCGATCTGGGCCGCCATCGGACCGAGGCAACTGTTATCCTCGTCGAGGAACAGTATCCGATAAACCTTCGGTTTCTTGGATTCGCCGGTTTCGACAAATATCGCTTCTTCGGCGAGGTTCTTGGCCTGGTCGGCAACTCGTTTCAGCTGGCTGAACAAGATCAGGTAAATCATCGTGTCGCGTTTGCAACCGCCCTCGGCGTCACCGCTATCGAGGAGCTCGGCGTAAATGCCGTCCATCTCGTGCTCGACCTGCTTGGCCATGGTAATCGCGTGGCGGGCGCGTTCGGCATTGGATGAGTTGAACGAGCTGATTGCCTCGCTCAATATCGAAATTGCCTCGGTGCTGACCTTTTTCAGTTCGGAGGACATATACCCTTCGGGAACATCACCGAGTTGCACCGCCTCGCGCGCAATCGTGACCGCATAGTCACCGATTCGCTCGAGGATGATATTGGCGCGAATTACCGACGAAATCAGGCGTAAGTGACCGGCGCTGGGCAAATGCACGGCGATGAATGCGTGACACAGCCGATCGATCTGGCGCATGTGCCGGTTGATCGGCAAATCCGACAAAACGGTCTTGAAGGCGAGCTTGTCGTCGTTTTTCTCCAGCGCGTGGAAAGCGCCCTGAAGGGCCTGTTCGACGTCGGCGCCCATGCGCGCGATATGGTCGCGAATCTCGTTTAAGTCATGTTCCAGGCGTTCTTCGAGATGAGACATTTTTGTTCCCGCTAGCTGGTAAGACCCGGCAAGGGTCGAGCTGAGTCAACCCTTGCCCGGCTTGAACTGATTCCCTATGGGCAACTGACGTTACGCACCGGGGCATAACCTTTCTTTTTCAGGATGCACTGGCCCGCATTGGACAGAATCCAGTCCATGTATTTCTTGATCTCGCCCTGCGGTTCGCCGTTGGTATACATGAACAGCGGGCGGGCAATCGGGTAACTGCGGTCGCTCGCGTTTTCGACGCTCGGATAGACGCAATCAGCGCCCTCGTCTTTGGCAATACAGGCCAGTTTCAAATGATCGGTGGCGTAGGCCAGGCCGCTGTAACCGATGGCGCAGGGCGTTTTTTCGACCAGGTCGACGACATCCTTGGAGCCGTGCATGTCGAGCGTACCCTGGCGAAAACTGCCCTTGGAGATGACGCCGGCCTTGGCCGCACTTTTCAGAACGGCACTTTTGAAATAGGCATAGGTGCCGGAGTTGTTTTGCCGGCTGACGACGACAATCTTGTCGCTGCCGCAACCGGGCACGCTGAGGCCGAGATCGGACCACTTGGTCGCGTCACCGCCACGGCCGAAGATCTTGCCCAGCTGATTGAAGCTGAAAGTTGTGGCCGGGTTGTTCTTGTGGATGAAAACCGCAAGTGCGTCGTAGCCGACCACGTGCTCGATCGGGGTTTGCCCCAGCTCCCTGGCTCTTTGCAGTTCCTTTTTCTTCATCTGGCGACTGGAATTGGCGATATCGACGGTGCCGTTGATCATTGCCGCGATGCCGGTACCCGAACCACCGCCCGATACCGCTATGGCAACATTGGAATTGACGTCCTTGTATTCCTCTGCCCACGCCTGGGCGACATTGACCAGCGTGTCAGAGCCCTTGTTCTGGATCAGATTGTTTGCCAGCACCTGACTACTCATGGCAATGACGACTAGCGCAGAACAGGCGACTATTGTTGCAGGTTTCATGTTGCACCATCCTCTGTTTGGTTTGTTGACATTTATTATTGGTTTTGCTTAAGAGACAAATTCATCGTAAATCCAACGAACTCGCCCCGTTTGACGTTTAACATTAGATCCAATAAATATGACATTCGTGTTACAAAAAGACCGAAAGGTGTCCGGGCAGTAACAACCGATTGGTCAGCGGTTTTCGGGAACGCGAGCGTATAGTTAAAGCATTGAATCAGGAATGCTTCCTAACTTACTGTATTGAAGACAAATTTATCGATCGGTAAGGTTAGCGGCCTCGTCCACCCGGGTTGGAGCGCCGATACAACGATAACTGGGGAAGTTCACGCTGAAGCGACTGCCTTGACCGGGCTTGCTCTCGATTGAAAAACGCCCTCCGTGTTTTTTTGCAGCATGCTTGACGATCGCCAGGCCGAGTCCCGAACCGGCGGTCTCGGCCCTGCTTTTGGCGCCGCGAAAATAACGTTCGGTGACGCGCGGGATCTCACCCGGATCGATCCCCGGGCCCTGGTCCTCGACAGTGAACAGGTATTCGCCGCGGTCGTTGACTATCCACCTGACCCGAATCGCCGTGCCCGGCGTCGAATACTTGATCGCATTTTCGATCAGATTGATACAGATACCTTCAATCTCGACCCTGATACCGAGCAACGACAGATCTTCGGGATAATCCAGATCGACTCGATCCCGGCCCGCGTATTCTTCGAGTGCAGCGATCACGTTATTCATGAGCTCAGAAATCGAAATTTTTTCTCCCTCACCCGGCTCGAGGCTGGAACTTTCCACCTGCGACAGTAACATTAATTCCTCGATCAGTTTCTTCATTCGCCCGGCCTGGCGCTGCGCGGTTTGCAGCGAGGACTGGCCGGCATCACTGAGATTCTTTTCGGCTTCGAGCATTTCCAGATGCCCGACAATAAGGGTCAACGGGGATCTCAACTCGTGCGAAGCGTTGGCGACGAAATTTTTCAGGCTCTGCTGCAATTGTTTCTGGTCGCTTATGTTTCTCGCGATCAGCAGGAGTTGATTATCGTCGAAGACTACGAGCTTCACCTGGATTGTGATGTTTTCATCGATCTGCGACTCGATTTCGATAGAGTCCCGGCTTTCCGGTTCATTCAGGTAGGTCAGCAATTCGGGGTCGCGTATCAGGTTGCTGATTTTGTAGCCCAGGTCCTGGGGTGAACGCAGGTTAAGCAGGTATCGGGCGGGCTCGTTACACCACGCGATCCGAAACTCGTTGTCCAACAGCACCGTGGCATCGGGCAGGGCCGAAATATTCCGGTTCAGGCGCCGCAGTACGCGCTTGGTCTTGCGCTTGCGCTGGTTATGAATCTTCTTTTGTTCGTAAAGCTGGCGAATGATGATACCGACGAAGCCATTATCTTCATACACCTGGGAGAGCCTGGTGCCACTGCGAATCCAGGTTTCCAGCTTCAGCAGTCGGTAATAGAGCCAGCTGATGTATGACCCCAGCGTGATCAGGGCAGCGAAAAACCAGTTGCCGCCCAGTTCTCCGAGCAGAATCAGCGAGCATGCGGCGATGACAATTGCCCACGCCTCTGTGGCCCAGATGTTAGCCATGATCCGATGTTACCGTTGTTGACTGGTTTTTACTGACAATCGGTAGCCGCTGCCGCGCACGGTCGTGATCATGTCGGCAGCGCCATAGGGT
The DNA here is from genome assembly GCA_024638385.1 of Gammaproteobacteria bacterium. GTDB lineage: Bacteria > Pseudomonadota > Gammaproteobacteria. Next base: position 18,394 of record JAHEKJ010000048.1, read on the forward strand.
TTCAGCAACTTGCGCAGGCGCAAAATATGGACATCGACCGTGCGGTCGCCGAGAACGGAATCCAGGCCCCAGACCGCGTCGAGAATCTGTTCGCGGCTTAACACCCTGTTGGGGTTGTCGATCAGTAACCTGAGCAACTTGAACTCGGTGCGGCTGGCCTCGATCAGCGCATCGTCGACGAACGCCTCGTGCGTGAGCGTATTTATACTGAGCCGTCCGGCGCTGAGCAAGTCCCGGGTCTCCTCGTAGCGTGGCGGACGTCGCACCAGGGCGCGCACGCGCGCGTTCAACTCGCGCAATGACATCGGTTTAGTCAGGTAATCGTCTGCGCCTGAGTCGAGTCCGGTGACCAGGTCGCTCTCCGCGGAACGTGCGGTCAGCATCAGCACCGGTATCTGCTGGAGGGCATCCTGGCGTCGAATCCAGCGAACCAGGTCTATTCCCGATCCGTCCGGCAGCATCCAGTCGATTATGAAGCAGTCCGGGGATATTTTTGCAAGCAACCGTCTCGCTTCGTGCAGGTCGCGGCAGGCCACGGGGCGGAAACTGTTTTGCGCGAGCGACTGGCAGACCATTTCGCGGATATCGCCGTCGTCTTCGACCACCATGATAACCATTGCAATTGGCTTAGCTTGCGCCCCGAGCCGACGGTATTGAAACCCGGTACGACATTTTCATGACAATAGCCGGAGATTTCATGTTGCGTCGGCGCCGGCTTCTCCGGCGAGCACTATCCGGTCCCGCTCGATCACGATCGCGCGCTGCCGGTAGAGCTGTCCGAGCGCGCGCTTGTAGCTGGCCTTGCTGACGCCGAAGGTTCGGTAAATATCGTCGGGTGGGCTGCGATCGGTCAGCGTCGAGATGCCGCTGTTTCGCCGCAGGTACTCGAGAATGGTCTCGCCGAGGCGTTCGCGATCGTCTGGCGCCGGCAGCTGCAACGCGAGGTCGAGCTTGCCGTCGCTCCGAACCCGCTTGATGAAACCCGGGATACGTTCGCCGTAGTGCAGCCGGCGGAAGGTTTCGTTGGCGTAGAGCTGTCCCAGGTGGGTGTTGTTAACGATCGCCTTGAAGCCGAGGTCGCTGCGGTCGTAGATCAGCAGGTCGACCGGTTGGTGCGGGCGAAACCGGCTCGCGTCGCGGTGCAGGTGGCGCTCGAGGCGCGACGACGCGACGATTCGATTCGAGTGCCGGTCGACGTAGGCGCAAATCGCGTAGGAATAGCCCTCGCGCATCGAATTTTGCTGCTCGGCGAACGGCACCAGCAGGTCTTTCGGCAGGCCCCAGTCGAGGAAGGCGCCGACGCGGTTGCGGCTGACGACCTTGAGATAGGCACATTCGCCGACCTGGATTTTCGGTGTCTGAGTGGTCGCGACGATCCTGTCATCCGAGTCGTTGTACAGAAACACGCGGATCACGTCGCCGGGTTCAAGCCCGGCGGTGAAGCGCCTCGGCAAGAGTACCTCGCCGAGATCACCGGCATCGAGAAACACGCCGATATCCGCGCGTCGCCTCACGCGCAATTCGTTGAATCGTCCCAGTTCCGCCATCCGCGCATTGTACTTGGTCATTGCGGGTACGGCGACGGTATCTCCCGGGATCGGGCCAGAGCGGGGAGGTTGCTTCGTAGCGCGCGGCCGTCGGCCGCGCGCTACTCGCAATGACCTGCAAATCCCGACGAGCGTGGACCTGCGATATCGGCGTCATTGTCTGCCCCGGTTTTCACCGGGGCAGGCGCCGCAAAGCAATCCCCAGAGGAAGGTCAGATTGCGGCGAGGTGGGCTTCGATGGCCTTGATTTCGTTGCGCGAGCGCTTTAGGAACTCGACGATTTGCTTGACGTCGATATCGCCCATGCCGAGCTTGACGAAGGCCGGCAGCGTCGAGATCGGCGGCAGGCGGCGCTGCTCCGGTTTGCCGATGAAGGCGTGATACTGCGCGATCAGCACGAGGTCGCACAGGTCGGCTTCGTCCGCCGGGTTGCGGAACCATTCCTCGCATTGCTCGCCGACGGTGACGAATTCGGCGCCGAAATTCCACTTGTTCAGCAGCATCCCGGTGATCTGCGGGCGCAGGCGTTCGATTGCCTCGAGCAGCAGGGCCGGGTCGGCGCAGAGTTCGTCGTCCTGCTGGGCGTACTGCAGGATCGCGACGCTGCCGAGATCGTGGACCAGACCCGCGAGCTGCGCCTGTTCCGGGTCGAAGCCCTGCACGTGGCTGGCCAGCAGGCGGCACAGGCAGGCGACATGCTGGCTGTGTTTCCACAGTTTCTGCATCAGTTTCTGGGTCGCCGCGTTCTTGCTTTGGAACAGCTCCCTCACCGCATAGGTCATGACCTGTTTGCGGGTGGTCTCGAGCCCCAGCCGAACGACCGCCTGCTGCAGCGACTCGATCGGCGCCTGGCCGCGGTAGAGCGCGCTGTTCGCGATCATGATCAGCTTCGCCGTTATCGCCGGGTCGGCCTGGATCAAGGTGCCGATCAGCTCGGCGTCGACCGCGTCGTCGGCAAATGCCTGCTGAATCCGATTCGCGACGCTGGGCAGGCTCGGCAGCTTGAGGTTACCGGACAACAGGTCCTGGAAGAGCTGCACCGTCAGCGCGTTGACTTCCTCGGTCTGGTCGAGCTCGACGACGTCAATGTCGACGGCGGACGCCTCTTCGTCGAGCTGCTGCGCAAAATCGGTCAACAGCGCCGCGTCGATCGTGATGTAGCGCGCCGGTCCGTCGGCGATGACCTGGTACATGCTCGGGCGGATCTGCGCGATCGGCTGCAGTTCGCCGTCGCCACCGCTTTCGTAGCGCGTGACCTGGTCGTCCGGCGCGATCGCCTCGAGCGCGCCGTCGATGAGGTAGAGGCTGTAAGCTTCGATGCAGCCGCGCTCGATCAGGCATTCGCGCGGCGTCGCGGTGCGGACTTCCAGCCGGGTCGCGAGGTCACCGAGCTGTTCGTCGCTGAAGCGGCTCAGGTTGCGAATGCGGCGCAGGCTGTCGATGTCGGGATGACGGTTCCTGTCCCTGGCTGCTTCCATGGTGCTTACCAACTGAGGTTTCGATGACTTCTGAGTCTAGTCGATCGCGAGCATTTGCGAGGGCAGGTCGGTAAAAATTCCGCCGACGCCGCCTTCCGCGAGTAGCCGGGCGCGCGCCGGATCGTTGACCGTGAACACGAAACTCGGTACGCCGCTCTCGAGCAGGCGGGCCACCAGCCCGAATTCGAGATATTCGTTGTCGAAATGCCACGACCAGGGCGCCAGTTCGGCGAGCGTCGCGTCGATCGCGTGCGGCACGGGTACGCCGTAGGAAATCGGCGCCAGCGGCCACGCGCAACCGAGCGCGCGCAGGCGCGCGAGCGCGCGGTGGTTGAATGACGAAATCAGGATCCACGGCAGCCCGGCGGCCGGCGGCAGGGCCGGATAGCCGGCGAGCAGCGCGAGCAGGGCCTCGAGGTCGGTGACCGCCTTGAGCTCGATGTTGAGCGGCATCTTGCCCCAGTAAAGGTCGAGCACTTCGCGCAGCCGCGGCACCGGCTCGCCGTTGCGCAGCGTCAGCTGCGCGACGTCGGGATGTTCGATGAAGCGGCCGCTGGTGCCGGTCAGGCGGCCGAGATCGTCGTCATGGATGACCCAGATTTCGCCCGAGTGGTCGCGCAGGTCGAGCTCGACGCCGTGGATTTCGAGACCGAGTGCATGGCGGAATCCGTCGAGGCTGTTCTCGAAGCGCTCGCCGGCCGCGCCGCGGTGACCGATGATGTAAAACTGTTCACTTATCGCGCTCATGGGTCGAAACTCCCGGATTGGCGGCGGGCGAAATCGGGCAGTTTGACTATACTCTCGCCATGAAGTTGATTGGATGGCCTACATGGCGAGAATCGAACCCGATCCCGACAGCCAGTTGACGCTCGACGATAGTGTAATCGAGCGTCTCAAACAAGACATGGGCGAAGATGCCGGCATGGTGATCGAATCCTATGTCGAGTCGATCGACGAGTTCCTGACCGATATCCGCAATCGCACGGAGATGACGCCGAGCGACGATTTGCACCGCTGGGCGCACACCATCAAGTCGTCGGCGGCGAGCATCGGCGCGATGCGACTCGCGCACCTCGCCGCGCAGATGGAAAACTCGTACCGCGACCGGGTCGGGATCGATGTCGGGGCCCAGCTGACGAGCATGCAGGTGGAATATCGCCGCGTCAACGCCAGCCTGGAGCAGCTCGACCTCGACTGAGCATTGCGACTGGATTTGCGCCTGACCCGGGTTTAGGCTAGGGCGGTGATGATTTACGTACTGGCCCTGATCCTGCTGCTCGGTTTGATCTATCTGCCCCAACTCTGGGTGCAATGGGTCCTGAAACGCCACAACCGCAATCCCGAACCGAACTTCCCCGGCACCGGCGGCGAGCTCGCGCGGCATTTGCTGGACCGCTACGATCTCGGCGAGATCAGCGTCGAAATCACCGAGGCCGGCGATCATTACGACCCGCTCGAGCGCGCGGTGCGCCTGACCCGCGACAAGTACGACGGCAAGACGCTGACCGCGATTACCGTCGCCGCGCACGAGTGCGGCCACGCGCTGCAGCACGCCGCCGGCGAGCCGATGTTCATCCTGCGCACGCGCCTTGCCCGCCTGTCGATGGTGGCCCAGTGGATCGGCTCGTTCCTGCTGTTCGCGGCGCCATTCAGCGTATTGATCACGAAGCTGCCGGCGGCGGCGCTGCTGAATATCGCCGGCGCATTCCTGATCATGGGCTTCGCCATCGTCATGCACCTGCTGACGCTGCCGGTCGAACTCGACGCGAGCTTTCGCAAGGCCCTGCCGCTGCTGGAATCCGGTTACCTCGACGAAAAACAGAAGCCGGCGGCGCGCTCGATTCTGCGCGCCGCGGCCCTGACCTACGTCGCCGCGTCGCTCGCCTCGCTGCTCAACTTCTGGCGCTGGATCGCCATCCTCCGTCGCTAGCTCCGGCGCTTTGC
>JAHEKJ010000048.1:23462-27009 GCA_024638385.1 Gammaproteobacteria bacterium
CGCAACGACGGCGTCCACGGAGATCAGAGCATCGGCCAGGACCTCGGGATCGCCGATGTTGACATGGCCGGCCCTATGTATACAATTCATATACTTTAAATATGCAGCAGCGCGATGGACAAGCAGGGGATAATTGACGACCTAAAGCGGCGGATTCTGACGCTCGAACTCGAGCCGGGCGCGGCGCTCGACGAAACCTCGTTGAGCGCGCATTACCGCACCTCCCGCACGCCGCTGCGCGAGGTGCTGCGCGCGCTCGCGGGCGAGGGCTACGTCGAGATCGTCAGCCATCGCGGCGCATCGGTGTCGGCGATGAGCCACCGCGTGCTGCGCGATTTCTTCCAGACCGCGCCGATGATCTACGCCGCGGTCGGCCGGCTGGCCGCGCACAATGCGAAACCGGCGCAACTCGACGCGATACGGGAGACCCAGGAAAAATTCCGCGCCGCGATCGAGGCCGGCGACAGCGCCGACATGGTCTACCACAACCAGCGCTTCCACGCGCTGATGGGCGAGATGGCCGACAATCCGTACCTCAGGCCGAGCTACGATCGCCTGCTGATCGACCATGCGCGAATCAGCCAGACCTTTTACCGCCCGCGCGACCCCGAGATGCAGAGCCGCAACCTCGCCGCGCTCGCGCATCACGACGAGATGATCGACGCGCTCGCGGCCGGCGATAGCGAGCGCATGGTCGCGCTGATCGTCGAACACTGGGAATTGTCGCGCGACCTGCTCGACTACTTCGTCAAACCCGACCCGCTTGTCGACGAGATGCAGGCGGCCAACGCCTGACCCGGGAAAGACCGCCATGCAATTCGAAGGAATCTACACGCCGGTCGTCACGCCTTACGACGACGACCACAGCATCGACTACGAGCGTCTCGCCGAGATCATCGAGTTCCTGATCGCGGCCGGCGTGCACGGCCTGATCAGCGCCGGCACCACCGGCGAGTACTACGCGCAGACGATGGACGAGCGCATCGCGCTGATGAAGTTCTTCAAGCGGCAGATCAGGGGCCGCGTCGCGTTCATCGCCGGCACCGGCGCGCTGCGCACCGAGGAGTCGATCGAATACGCCCGCGCCGCGGTCGAAACCGGCGCCGACGCGCTGCTGGTCGCGACGCCGCCGTACTCGCTGCCGACCGAGCGCGAGAACGCGCTGCACGCACTGGCCATCGATCGCGTCGCCAACCTGCCGATTATTCTTTACAACTACCCCGACCGGATGGGCGCGCAGATGGGCGAGGAATACCTCGACCGCGTCGGCCGCTCGCCGAACTTCTGCGCGATCAAGGAAAGCTCGGGCGACGTCAACCGGATTCACCTGCTGGCGCGCGACTACCCCCACATCCAGCTGTCCTGCGGCATGGACGACCAGGCGCTCGAGTTCTTCGCCTGGGGCGCGCGCTCGTGGGTCTGCGCGGGCTCGAACTTCGCGCCGGAAATCCACGTCGCGCTTTACGAGGCCTGCGCGCAAAAGGGTGACTTCACCCTCGGCCGCGCGATCATGTCGGCGATGATGCCGCTGATGCGGGTGCTCGAGCAGGGCGGCAAGTTCGTCCAGTGCGTCAAGCACGGCATGAGCCTGCGCGGACTGCCGGCCGGGCCGCCACGGCGGCCGCTCAAGCCGCTCAACAAGGACGACGAGCGCGCGCTCGAGCAGGTCGTCCGCGTCATGAACACGACTTTTGCAGACATCCAGGCAGGTAACAGCCAATGAGCGAACTCCTCACCCACGCCGAATACCGCGCGCTCGCCGACGATCTCGACTTGCCGCGCAACCCGTTCATCGACGGCAGGTACCAGGCCGCGCGCGCGAAGAAAACCTTCAACTCGATCAACCCGGCCACCGGCAAGACGCTCGCGAGGATCGCGGCCTGCGGCGCGGGTGACGTCGATTTCGCGGTCAAGAAGGCGCGCGAGGCTTTCGCCGACGGGCGCTGGAGCCGCCTGCACCCGGCCGAGCGCAAGGCGATCCTGGTTCGCCTCGCCAAGCTTATGCGGCGCAACCGCCACGAACTCGCGGTCATGGAGTCGCTCGATTCGGGCAAGCCGGTGCGCGATTGCGCGCTGATCGACCTGCCGGAAGCGATGGAATGCCTGCTGTGGCACGCGGAAGCCGCCGACAAGATCTACGACCAGAGCGCGCCGGTCGGCGACGACGCGATGGCGATGGTCGTGCGCGAGCCGATCGGCGTGGTCGGCTGCGTGCTGCCGTGGAATTTCCCGCTGCTGATGGCGGCATGGAAGCTCGGGCCGGCGCTGGCCGCCGGCAACTCGGTGATCCTGAAGCCGGCCGAGCAGACCAGCCTGACCGCGCTGCGCCTGGCCGAGCTCGCGTTCGAGGCCGGCCTGCCGCGCGGCGTGCTGAACGTGCTGCCGGGGCTCGGCCCCGACGTCGGCGAACCGATGGGCCGGCACCCGGGCATCGACATGATCTCGTTTACCGGTTCGACCGACACCGGGCGCCGGTTCCTGGCTTACGCCGCCGAATCGAACCTGAAGAAGATCGTGCTCGAATGCGGCGGCAAGAATCCCGCGGTCGTGCTCGACGACGCCGAGGATCTCGACCGCGTCGCCGAGCACGTCGTCAACGGCGCGTTCTGGAACATGGGCGAAAATTGCTCGGCGAGCTCGCGCCTGATCGTGCACGAAAAGGTCAAGGACGGGCTGATGAAGCGTATCGCCGCGCGCCTGCGCGACTGGAAAACCGGCGATCCGCTCGACCCGAAACACCACCTCGGCGCGCTGGTGGACAAGGAGCACTTCAAGAAGGTCACGGGCTACCTGAAGGGTCGCAAGCCGGCGCTCGGCGGCCAGGTCGTCGACGGGCGCTACGTTCACCCGACCGTCATCGACGGCGTCAAGCCGGGCGACAGGCTCGCGCGCGACGAAATCTTCGGCCCGCTGCTCGCGGTCATCACGGTGCGCTCGACCGCCGAGGCGATCGCCGTCGCCAACGATACCGACTACGGTCTCGCGGCGAGCGTGTTTTCCGCCAACGGCCGCCAGGCGCTGCGCGCCGCGCGCGAGATTCGCGCCGGCACGGTGACGGTCAACTGCTACGGCGAGGGCGACATCACGACGCCGTTCGGCGGCTACAAGCAGTCGGGTTTCGGCGGGCGCGACAACTCGCTGCACGCGCACGATCAGTACACCGAGCTCAAGACGATCTGGATCGACCTGTCCGATCCGCGCGCCGGCGATCTCGTCGATTGAGCCGCGTGACTCGCGTCGCGCTGAAACCGGCCGACCTCGGCGCGAGCGGCTGGGACGCAATCCTGCCGCCGCGCGAGCGCGGCCGGGCGCTGGCATCGGAAACCGAGTGCGATTTTCTCGTCGTCGGCGCCGGCTTCGCCGGCCTGTCCGCCGCGCGGCGGCTGCGTCAACTCGAGCCGGCGGCGAAAATCGCGATCGTCGACGCGCACGCGATCGCGAGCGGCCCGGCCGGACGAAATTCCGGATTCATGATCGACCTGCCGCACGCGTTGAGCCGCGGCGCCTACGGCAGCGGCGGGGAGCACGCCTACGACCTGCGCCACAT
>JAHEKJ010000049.1:0-22366 GCA_024638385.1 Gammaproteobacteria bacterium
CGGCGCTGTTCGCCGCGCGCGCCAACAAGAAGCTCGTGACCATGGGCGAGTTCGAGCGCGCCAAGGACAAGATCATGATGGGCGCCGAGCGCAAGTCGATGATCATGAAGGAAGAGGAAAAACGCCTGACCGCCTATCACGAAGCGGGCCACGCCATCGTCGGCCGCCTCGTGCCCGATCATGACCCGGTCTACAAGGTCAGCATCATCCCGCGCGGACGGGCGCTCGGCGTGACGATGTTCCTGCCCGAGGACGACCGTTACAGCTACAGCAAGAAACATCTCGAAAGCCAGCTGTCGAGCCTGTTCGGCGGCCGGATCGCCGAGCAGCTGATCTTCGGCGAGGATGCGGTTACGACCGGCGCGTCCAACGACATCCAGCGCGCGACCGAAATCGCGCGCAACATGGTCACGCAGTGGGGGCTGTCGGATCGCATGGGCCCGCTGTCGTACAGCGAGGACGAGGGCGAGGTCTTTCTCGGCAAGTCCTACGGCAAGCAGAAAACCGTGTCCGACGATACCGCGCAGGCGATCGACTCCGAGATTCGCGCGATCATCGATCGCAACTACCAGCGCGCGCGCGAGCTTCTCGAGGTCAACCTGGACAAGATGCACCTGATGGCCGACGCGCTGATGAAGTACGAGACCATCGACTCGGGTCAGATCGACGCGATCATGGAAGGCAAGGAGCCGGGCCCGCCGGACGACTGGTCGGACGACGAAACGGGCGGCTCGCCGACCGACGCCGAGTCGGGCAAGTCCAGCCCCGGAGAAGATCCCGATCTGGATCCGGCCAAGCTGCATTGACCGGAATCCGGTGCCGGTAGTGCCTGGCCGATGCCGGCGTTTAGTATATCCCCGCAATTGCGAATCATGGGGGTCGTCAATACGACCCCCGACTCGTTCTCGGACGGCGGCCGCTTCGATTCGCTCGACGCGGCGCTGGCGCACGCGCGCCGACTGATCGACGAGGGTGCTGATCTGCTCGACATCGGCGGCGAGTCGAGCCGGCCAGGCGCGGCCGAGGTCGACGTCGCGACCGAAATCCAGCGCACCGTGCCGTTGATCGCGGCTATCCGCGAGTTCTCCGACATCCCGATCTCGATCGATACGAGCAAACCCGAAGTCATGCACGCCGCGGTCGCGGCCGGCGCCGGCATGATCAACAGCATCTGGGCGCTGCGCCGCGACGGGGCGCTCGCCGCCGCCGCCGAGCTCGGCGTACCGGTTTGCCTGATGCACATGCAGGGCACGCCGCAAACGATGCAACGGGAACCGCGCTACGACGACGTCGTCGCCGAGATCAAGACCTTCCTCGGCGAGCGCATCGACGCCGCGCTCGCGGCCGGCATTCGCCGCGAGAATATCGTCGTCGACCCCGGATTTGGTTTTGGCAAGACCATCGAGCATAATCTGCGCTTGTTGGCTTCGCTGGCGGAATTCAGGGAGTTCGGCGTGCCGCTGCTCGCGGGGCTCTCGCGCAAACAGATGATAGGCAAGATACTCGATAAACCGGTCGACCAGAGGCTCCATGGCAGCCTGTCGGCGGCCGTCATCGCCGCGCTGCTCGGCGCCGATATCCTGCGCGTGCACGATGTCGCCGAAACCGTCGACGCGATCAAGATCGTGCGCGCGCTCGGGCAGGTGGTCGCGTGAAGCGCAAGTATTTCGGCACCGACGGCATCCGCGGCCGCGTCGGCGAGCCGCCGATGACGGTCGACTTCATCATGAAACTCGGCTGGGCGGCCGGTCGCGTGCTCGCGCGCGAAGGCCCGGGCCTGGTCGTGATCGGCAAGGATACGCGGGTCTCGGGATACATGTTCGAGTCGGCGCTCGAGGCCGGACTCGCCGCGGCCGGGCTCGACGTGCTGCTGCTCGGGCCGATGCCGACGCCGGCGATTGCCTACCTGACCCAGGCGCAGCGCGCGACCGCCGGTATCGTCATCAGCGCGTCGCACAATCCCTACCACGACGACGGCGTCAAGTTTTTCAATGGCGACGGTTTCAAATTGCCCGACCGGACCGAACAGGCGATCGAGGCGATGCTGGCCAGGCCGCTCGAAATGGTATCGCCGGCGGAAATCGGCAAGGCCAGCCGGATGGAGGATGCCAAGGGTCGTTACATCGAATTCTGCAAGTCGTCGATCGCGTTTCATCGCTCGCTGCGCGGCATGAAGCTCGTCGTCGACTGCGCCAACGGCGCGACCTACCATATCGCGCCGGCCGTATTCCGCGAACTCGGCGCCGAGGTCATCGAGACCGGCACCCGGCCGGACGGGATGAACATCAACCGCGACGTCGGTGCGCTGCACCCGGAGAACATGCGCGCGCTCCTCCTCGAGCACCAGGCCGATGCCGGCATCGCCTTCGACGGCGACGGCGACCGGGTCTTGATGATGGACGCCCGCGGCGAGCTCAAGGACGGCGACCAGCTGTTGCACATCATCGCCAAGAGCAAGCTCAAGGGCGGTCGGCTCGGCGGCGGCGTCGTCGGCACGCAAATGACCAACCTCGGCCTCGAGCATGCCCTGCGCGCGCTCGACATCCCGTTCGAGCGCGCCGCGGTAGGCGACCGCTACGTGATGGAAAAGCTGCTCGAGCGCGGCTGGCACCTGGGGGGCGAATCGTCGGGGCACATCATATGTCTCGACAAGACCACCACCGGCGACGGCATCATCGCCGCGCTGCAGGTGCTCGACTGGCTGATCGAGCGCGAGCTGACGCTGGCCGAAGCCTGCGACGATTTGCAAATCTATCCGCAGATGATGATCAACGTGCCGCTCGAGGCACGACTCGATCCGGCCGACTCGCCGCAGATCGGCGACGCGGTCCGCACGGCCGAGGCCGAACTTGGCGACAGCGGCCGGGTGTTGCTGCGGCCGTCGGGTACCGAGCCGCTGATGCGCGTCATGGTCGAGGGCCGGGACGCGGCCCAGGTCGAAATCCTCGCCAACTCGCTGGCGCAGTCGGTGCGAGATTCCCTCGGCGCCAAATAGGCGTCGCTTTTGACTATCTGGCGATTGATTTATTGGGCCCAGGTGAGTAACCTTTGCCGCCTTTTAGATCCGAGGCCGAATCGATGCGCGACAGTCTGATCGCGGGTAACTGGAAGATGAATGGCGATCTCGCGAGCGCGACCGCGCTGGTCGACGCCATTCTCGCCGGCGATCGCGGTGCGGCCGAGGTCGCGGTCTGCCCGCCGGCGGTGTTCCTGATGAAGATCGGTGGCATGCTCGACGGCAGCGACGTCGCGCTCGGCGCGCAAAACGTCTGCGATCGCGAAAGCGGCGCCTACACCGGCGAGATTTCGGCGGCGATGCTCAAGGAGTGCGGGTGCCGCTATGTCATCGTCGGTCACTCCGAGCGGCGGACGCTGTACGGGGAGTCCGACGCGCTGGTCTCCGCGCGCTTCGCGATGGCGCTGCAGGCCGGGTTGACGCCGATCCTGTGCGTCGGCGAGACGCTCGACGAGCGCGAGCAGGGCGTGACCGAAAGCGTCGTCGCGCGCCAGCTCGACGCGGTGGTGGAGCGTTGCGGCGGCGATTCGCTCGGCGCCGCCGTCATCGCCTACGAACCGGTCTGGGCGATCGGTACCGGCAAGGTCGCGACGCCCGAACAGGCGCAGGCCGTGCATGGCTTCGTCCGCGAGCGGCTCGCCGCGCTCGATGCCGACGTCGCCGCGCGGGTACGGATCCTGTACGGCGGCAGCATGAATCCGGGCAACGCCGCGGAATTGCTCGCGCAGGCGGATATCGACGGCGGCCTGATCGGCGGCGCATCGCTCAAAGCGGCCGATTTCCTCGCCATCGCGCAATCGGTTTAAGGAGAATCATGGAAAATCTGAACAGCATTTTACTCGTCATCCAGGTGTTACTGTCGATCTCGCTGATCGTGCTGATCCTGTTGCAGCACGGCAAGGGCGCCGACGCCGGCGCCGCCTTCGGCAGCGGCGCGTCGGCGACGATCTTCGGCGCCCGCGGTTCGGGCAATTTCCTGAGCCGCAGCACGACGATACTCGCGATCCTGTTCTTTATCGTCTGCCTGTCGCTGGCCTACCTCTCGAGCAATCGCGAGGCGCCCGATAGCGTCACCGGCAGCGTCGTCAGCCAGCCGGTCGAGGAACCGGTTATCGGCGACGGGGATCTTCCGCCGATCGACGCGGCGGGCGATAATGGCTCGCAATCCGATTTACCCCCGGTCGACTGAACCGGGTCATGCCGATGTGGTGGAATTGGTAGACACGCTATCTTGAGGGGGTAGTGGCGCAAGCCGTGCCGGTTCGAGTCCGGCCATCGGCACCATCTCAGCGATCGATCCGGGTCCCCCGGATCGATCTTTTTTACCGCCCGCGGGAGACGGCGACAGCCGCGTGAAACAAGGGATTTTGCGCCGCGCCGGGGCAAATCCGCGCGCCCGGGAGAATTCTTGACTCTATATAGGCGCCACAATAGACTGACGCCTCGCTTTGACGCCGCTGGCTTCCAGGGTAGAAACAAGTTTCATGCTGGCTAATTACCTGCCGATTCTGATCTTCATGTGCCTGACGCTCGTGATGGGTTCGGTATTCATCGTGCTCGGCAAGCTGCTCGGCCCGTCGCGCCCCGACGCGGAAAAGAATTCGCCTTACGAGTGCGGCTTCGAGGCCTTCGAGGACAGCCGCATGAAGTTCGACGTGCGCTACTACCTGGTCGCGATCCTGTTCATCATCTTCGATCTCGAAATCGCGTTCCTGTTTCCATGGGCGGTCGTGCTCGACGAGGTCGGCACCTTCGGCCTCGTGGCGATGGCGATTTTTCTCGCCGTGCTCGTCATCGGCTTCATCTACGAATGGAAGCGGGGAGCGCTGGAATGGGAATAGAAGGCGTCTTCGAACAGGGCATCGTCACCACCACGGCCGACAAGCTGATCAACTGGGCGCGCACCGGCTCGATGTGGCCGATGACCTTCGGTCTCGCCTGCTGCGCGGTCGAGATGATGCAGGCCGGTGCGTCGCGCTACGATCTCGACCGCTTCGGCATCATCTTCCGCCCGAGCCCGCGGCAATCCGACGTCATGATCGTCGCCGGCACGCTGGTCAACAAGATGGCGCCGGCACTGCGCAAGGTCTACGACCAGATGGCCGAGCCGCGCTGGGTCATCTCGATGGGCTCCTGCGCCAACGGCGGCGGTTACTATCACTACTCGTATTCCGTCGTTCGCGGCTGCGACCGGATCGTGCCGGTCGACGTCTACGTGCCGGGCTGCCCGCCGACCGCCGAAGCGCTGCTGTACGGGATTCTGCAGCTGCAGAACAAGATCAAGCGCACCAATACCATAGCCCGCTGAGATGGCGAAATCCGTTAAACAACTGGCCGATGCCCTGCGCGCCGCGTTCGGCGAGCGCTTGCGCTCGGTCACGGTCGAATTCGGCGAGGTCAGCATCGAGATCGGGCCCGACGACCTCGTCGAGATCGCGACCCGGCTGCGCGACGAGCCCGATTTTTCCTTCGAACAACTGATCGACGTCTGCGGCGTCGATTATTCGCAGTACGGCCAGGACGAGTGGGAAACCGAGGAATCGAGCAGCACCGGTTTCGGCCGTGGCGTCGAGGATCGGGCCGAGGGCGGTCGCCTGCGCTTCGGCGACGAGCTCGAATCGCGAGTGCCGCCGGGTCGCCGCTTCGCCGCGGTCTACCACCTGCTGTCGTACCGCCACAATCGCCGCCTGCGCGTCAAGGTATTCGCCGCCGACGACGCCTTTCCGGTGGTGCCGACCATGATCGAGATCTGGAAGTCCGCCGACTGGTTCGAGCGCGAAGCTTTCGACCTGTTCGGCATCCTGTTTAGCGGGCATCCGGACCTGCGCCGCATCCTGACCGATTACGGCTTCGTCGGCCATCCGTTCCGCAAGGATTTTCCGCTGATCGGCCACGTGCAGATGCGCTACGATCCCGAGCGCGAGCGGGTCATCTACGAACCGGTCACGATCGAGCCGCGGGTGCTGGTGCCGCGGGTCAGGCGCACCGACCACCGCTATTCGATCGATCTCGACGACGCGCCCGACGAGGAAGCCGCCGACGATGCCTGAGATCAAGAATTACACGCTGAATTTCGGCCCGCAGCACCCGGCGGCGCACGGCGTGCTGCGGCTGGTACTGGAGATGGATGGCGAAGTCATCGAGCGCGCCGATCCGCATATCGGCCTGCTGCACCGCGCCACCGAAAAGCTCGCCGAGAGCAAGCCGTTCAACCAGACCATCGGTTACATGGATCGGCTCGACTACGTGTCGATGATGTGCAACGAGCATGGCTACGTACTCGCGATCGAGAAGCTGCTCGGCGTCGAGATTCCCGAGCGCGCGCGCTACATCCGCGTGATGTTCGACGAGATCACGCGCATCCTGAACCACCTGATGTGGATCGGAACGCACGCCCTCGACGTCGGCGCGATGACGATGTTCCTTTACGCCTTTCGCGAGCGCGAAGACCTGATGGACACCTACGAAGCGGTCTCGGGCGCGCGCATGCACGCGACCTACTACCGCCCCGGCGGCGTCGCCCGGGATTTACCCGACGCGATGCCGCAACACCAGGCGAGCCGCTGGCGCAGCCAGAAGGAAGCCGATCGGCTCAACGAGAACCGCCAGGGCAGCCTGCTCGATTTCATCGACGACTTCACGCGTCGCTTTCCGACCTACATCGACGAGTACGAAACCCTGCTGACCGACAACCGTATCTGGAAGCAGCGCACCGTCGGCATCGGCGTGGTCTCGGCCGAGCGCGCCTACCAGCTCGGCTTCACCGGGCCGATGCTGCGCGGCTCGGGCGTCGAGTGGGATTTGCGCAAGAAGCAGCCCTACGAGGTTTACGAGCGCATGGATTTCGACATTCCGGTCGGCACCAACGGTGACTGCTACGACCGCTACCTCGTGCGCGTCGAGGAGATGCGCCAGTCGAACCGCATCATCCGCCAGTGCATCGAATGGCTGCGGGTCAATCCCGGGAAAGTGCTGTCCGACAATCACAAGGTCGCGCCGCCGCGCCGCGAAGAACTCAAGGCCGACATGGAAAGCCTGATCCACCACTTCAAGCTGTTTACCGAGGGCTACGTCGTGCCGGCGGGCGAGGTTTACGCCGCGATCGAGGCGCCCAAGGGTGAATTCGGCGTCTTCCTCGTCTCCGACGGCAGCAACAAGCCCTACCGCCTGAAAGTCCGTGCTCCGGGCTTTGCCCACCTGTCGGCGATGAACGAGATGGCGCAGGGCCACATGCTCGCCGACGTGGTCGCGATCATCGGCACCCAGGACATCGTCTTCGGCGAGATCGACCGCTGATGACTATCGAAAAGGAATCGAAGCTCGAGTTGCTCGATGCGCACACGCGCGAGCGGATCGATGCGTGGGTCGCGCGCTTTCCGCCGGAGCACCAGCGCTCGGCCGTGATCCAGTCGCTGTACGCCGCGCAGCACCAGAATCACGGCTACCTGACCGCCGACCTGATGGACGCGGTTGCCGAGTACCTCGAGTTACCGGACATCCAGGTCTACGAGGTCGCGTCGTTCTACTCGATGTTCGAGACCCGGCCGGTCGGCCGCCACAACGTCGCGATCTGCACCAACATCTCGTGCATGCTGATGGGCTCGGACGAGATCGTCGCCCACGTCGAGAACAAGCTCGGCGTCAAGCTCGGCGAGTCCACCGAGGATGGTCGAATCTATCTCAAATGCGAGGAGGAATGCCTCGCCGCCTGCAGAAACGGGCCAATGATGCAGGTCAATCACGTCTACTACGAAAATCTGACGCCGGAAAAGGTCGACGAGATTCTGGACGCGCTGGAGTAATCATGGCCAACGAAGTTTGCTACGCAACCCTGCAATTCGACGAACCCTGGACGCTCGACAATTATCTCGAGATCGGCGGCTACCGGGCCCTGAAAAAAGTCTTCGCCGAGCGGATGCCGCCGGAAGACGTGATCGAGGAAGTCAAGGCTTCGGGGCTGCGCGGCCGCGGCGGCGCCGGTTTTCCGACCGGGCTGAAGTGGAGCTTCATGCCGAAGAGCGGCGACGTCCAGAAGTACATCGTCTGCAACTCCGACGAATCCGAGCCCGGCACCTGCAAGGACCGCGACATCCTGCGCTTCAACCCGCACGCGGTGGTCGAGGGCATGGCGATCTGCGGCTACGCGATCGGCGCGACGGTCGGCTACAACTACCTGCGCGGCGAATTCATCGACGAGGTCTACCGTCGCACCGAGACCGCGGTGCGCGAAGCCTACGAGGCGGGCTATCTCGGCAAGAACATCCTCGGCAGCGGCGTCGATTTCGACCTGTACAACGCGCTCGGCGCGGGCGCCTACATCTGCGGCGAGGAAACGGCGTTGCTGAATTCGCTCGAGGGCAAGAAAGGCCTGCCGCGCTACAAGCCGCCTTTTCCGGCAAATTTCGGTCTCTACGGCAGGCCGACGACGATCAACAATACCGAGTCGCTGGCGTCGGTGCCGGCGATCATCAGGAACGGCGCGCAATGGTTCGCCGGCCTCGGTATTCCGAACAACGGCGGGGTCAAGTGCTTCTCGGTCTCGGGTCACGTCGAGAAACCCGCCAATTTCGAAATCCCGCTCGGCACGCCGTTTCGGAACCTGCTCGAGATGGCCGGCGGCGTGCGCGGCGGGCGTGCGCTCAAGGCGGTCATCCCGGGCGGCTCGTCGGTGCCGGTGCTGCCCGGCGACGTCATGATGGAATGTACGATGGACTACGATTCGATCGCCAAGGCCGGCTCGATGCTCGGCTCGGGCGCGGTCATCGTCATGGACGAGACCACCGACATGGTCGTCGCGCTCAGGCGCATCGCGCGTTTTTACTACTCCGAGTCCTGCGGCCAGTGCACGCCGTGCCGCGAGGGCACCGGCTGGCTCTACCGCATGCTCGGCCGCATCATCGACGGCAAGGGCCGGCCCGAGGATATCGAGCACCTCGTCGACGTCGCGCACAAGATCGAGGGGCGCACGATCTGCGCGCTCGGCGACGCCGCGGCGATGCCGGTGTGGAGCTTCATCAAGCATTTCCGTCACGAATTCGAGCACTACGTCGAACACAAGCGTTCGCTCGTTGCCGCCGCGGCCTGAAACCATCATGAGCGAAACCATCACCGTCACGATCAACGGGCGCGAGATCGAAACCCGCCCCGGGCGGCTGCTGATCGACGTCGCCGACGAGCACGACATCGTGATCCCGCGCTTTTGCTATCACAGGAAGCTGTCGGTCGCGGCCAACTGCCGCATGTGCCTGGTCGAGATCGAGAAATCGCCCAAACCGATGCCGGCCTGCGCGACCCAGTGCATGGACGGCATGGTCGTGCGCACGCGCTCGCGCGACGCGATCGCGGCGCAAAAGTCGACGATGGAGTTTTTGCTGATCAACCACCCGCTCGATTGCCCGATCTGCGACCAGGGCGGCGAATGCGAGCTGCAGGACGTCGCGATGGGCTTCGGCGAGGGCGTGTCGAAGTATAGCGAGCAAAAGCGCGTGGTCATGGACAAGAACATCGGCCCGCTGATCGCGACCGACCTGACGCGCTGCATCCACTGCACCCGCTGCGTGCGCTTCGGCGACGAAATCGCCGGCATGCCCGAGCTCGGCGCGACCGGCCGCGGCGAGCACATGGAAATCGGCACCTACGTCGGTAAATCGATCGTTTCCGAAATGTCGGGCAACATGATCGACGTCTGCCCGGTCGGCGCGTTGACGGCCAAGCCGTCGCGCTATACCTATCGCCCGTGGGATTTGCGCCAGCGCGCCGGCGTCTCGCCGCACGACTGCGTCGGCAGCAATTTGTTCTGGCACAGCTTTCAGGGTCGGATCATGCGCGTGGTGCCGCGCGACAACGAATCGATAAACGAATGCTGGATCGCCGATCGC
The DNA here is from genome assembly GCA_024638385.1 of Gammaproteobacteria bacterium. GTDB lineage: Bacteria > Pseudomonadota > Gammaproteobacteria. Next base: position 9,895 of record JAHEKJ010000049.1, read on the forward strand.
GACCGCTACAGCTACACCGCGCTGCGCTCCGATGCGCGGATCACGCAACCGCTGATGCGCGAGGCCGGCGAACTGAAGCCGGTCGACTGGGACGATGCGCTCGAGGCCGCGGCGACGAAACTGGCGGCGGCCGGCGGCGGGCTGGCGGCGCTGGTCAGCCCGCAGGCGACCCTCGAGGAGATGTACCTGGCGCAAAAGCTCACCCGCGCGCTCGGTTCGAACCATATCGACCACCGCCTGACGCAGGTCGATTTTTCGACCCAGGACAGGTCGCCGATCATGCCGTGGCTCGGGCGCTCGCTGGCGTCGCTCGAATCCCTCGACGCGGCGCTGATCGTCGGCGGCAACCTGCGCTTCGAGCAGCCGTTGCTGTCGCACCGCCTGCGCAAGGCGGCATTGCACAACGACGCCGCGATCTCGAGCATCACGCATTTCGGCGGGCGCTGTAATTTTCCGCTGCACGCGGAACTGAGCGGTTCGGCGGAGCAGCTGGTGCTCGATCTCGCGGCGGTTGCGGTGGCGGCCGGCGAGGCCAGCGGCCGCGGTCTCGAAGGCCATCTCGCGGCGCTGCTGCGACAATGCGAGGTCGGCGAGTCGCACATGGCGATCGCGCGTTCGCTCGTCGATGGCAAGCAGGCCGCACTCATCGTCGGCGTACAGGTGCTCGCCAGTCCGCACCTGGGCCTGATTCAGCAATTGTGCGAGGCGATCAGCGAGCGCGTCGAAGCGACGCTCGGATATCTCTCGCTCGGCGCCAACAGTGCCGGCGCCTGCCTCGCCGGCGCGACGCCGCACCGCGGCCCGGCGGGCGTCGCGCTCGACGTCGCGGGCGAAAACGCCGCGACGATTCTTGCCTCGGCGCACCCGGTGCTGCTGACGCTCGGCGTCAATCCGCCGCTCGATGCCAACACGGTCGCGCAGCTGTCGGACAACAACGAGAGCGTGATCGCGATCAGCGCTTATGACAGCGATTTCCTGCAGCAACAGGCCGACCTGGTGTTGCCGATGGCGAGCGTGGCCGAGACCGACGGCAGTTACGTCAACGTCGAGGGCCTGTGGCAGAGCTTCAGAACCGCGATCGAACCGCGCGACGACAGCCGCAGCGGCTGGGAAATCCTGTGCGCGCTGGGCCGGCGGTTGCGCCCCGGGGAATTCGACTACGCCGACTCGATCGCGATCCGGGACGAGCTGAAACAGCTTTGCGGCGAGGTCCGGCTCAGCAATCTCCGCGGGGTCGAGTCGCCCGCCGACACGTTGCCCCGGCCCGATGATTCGCTGCAGAAAATCGGCATTACGCCGCTGTACGCGTTCGACGACATGACGCGCCTGTCGCCGCCGCTGCAGGCGACACCGCTGATGCGCTTGCAAACCGCGGCCGCGGTCAACCGTGCGACCGCCGAGTCGGCGAAACTGCTCGATTGCGAGCAGGTACAGATTCGCCAGGGCAACGGAACCGCGGTGCTGCCGCTCATCATCGACGAGGGCGTGCCGGGCGGCTGCGTCTGCGTGCCGACCGGTATCGACGCGGTACGCCACCTCGGCGAGGCCTTCGGCAAGGTCAAGCTGGAAAAGGTATCGTGATGGAGTTCCTGCTATCGATCTGGAACTGGCTGCACGAGTACGTGCAGTTTACGATTTTCAATGGCGCCAAGGCGCTGATCATCCTGTTGCCGCTGTTCATCATCGTCGCCTATTACACCTACGCCGAGCGCAGGGTCATCGGTTTCATGCAGATCCGCAAGGGTCCCAACCGGGTCGGTCCCTGGGGCTTGCTGCAGCCCTTCGCGGACATGTTCAAGCTGATGTTCAAGGAAATCATCATCCCGACCAACGCCAACAAGTACCTGTTCATCATCGCCCCGGTGATTACCTTCGCGCCGGCGATGGCGGCCTGGGCCGTGATTCCGTTCGACGCCGAGCTCGTGTTCGCCGACATCAACGCCGGGCTCCTGTATATCCTCGCGATGACGTCGCTCGGCGTTTACGGCGTCATCATCGCCGGCTGGGCGTCGAACTCGAAGTACGCGCTGCTCGGCGCGATGCGCTCGGCGGCGCAAATCGTCGCCTACGAGATCGCGATGGGTTTCGCGCTGGTCGGCGTGCTGATGGTCAGCGGCAGCCTCAACCTCGGCGACATCGTCGAGCGCCAGGCCGGCGGCGCCTATCACTGGTTCGTGGTCCCGCTGTTGCCGCTGTTTTTCGTCTACCTGATCTCGGGCGTCGCCGAGACCAACCGCGCGCCGTTCGACGTCGCCGAGGGCGAGTCGGAAATCGTCGCCGGCTTCCACGTCGAGTACTCGGGCATGACTTTCGCCGTGTTCTTCCTCGCCGAATACGCCAACATGATCCTGATCTCGCTGCTGTGCGCGCTGCTGTTCTTCGGCGGCTGGCTGAGCCCGGTGCCCGAGCTCGTCGGCGACGGCATCGGCTGGCTGTTCTTCAAGACCGCGGTCTTCATGTGGCTGTATCTGTGGTTCCGCGCGACCTTTCCGCGCTACCGCTACGATCAGATCATGCGCCTCGGCTGGAAGGTGTTGCTGCCGGTGACCCTCGTCTGGCTGGCGGTCGAGGGCGTACTGGTATACTTCGAGGTCGAGCCGTGGTTCGTGTTTTAAGCCGATGATCGCCAGGATCCGTTACTACCTGAAAAGCTTCATGTTCCTCGAATTGCTCAAGGGGCTGAGCGTGACCGGGCGCTATTTCTTTCGCAAGAAGTTCACCGTGCAGTACCCGGAGCAGAAGACGCCGATCAGCCCGCGCTTCCGTGGCCTGCACGCGCTGCGCCGTTATCCCAACGGCGAGGAGCGCTGCATCGCCTGCAAGCTCTGCGAAGCGGTCTGCCCGGCGCTCGCGATCACGATCGAATCGGAACTGCGCGAAGACGGTACGCGGCGCACGACGCGCTACGACATCGACCTGTTCAAGTGCATCTACTGCGGATTTTGCGAGGAAGCCTGCCCGGTCGACTCGATCGTCGAGACCAATATCTTCGAGTACCACTTCGAGAACCGCGGCGAGAACATCATGACCAAGCAGATGCTGCTCGAAATCGGCGACAAGTACGAGGCGCAGGTCGCTGCCGACCGCAGCGCGGACGCGCCTTACCGCTAGGGGCCGGCATGGTAGAAACCGTAATTTTTTATATCTTTGCCGTCGCCGCGGTAATCGCTGCGACCTCGGTCGTCACCGTGCGCAACCCGGTGCACGCGGCGCTTTTCCTGGTGCTGACCTTTTTCTTCAACGCGGTGATCTGGCTGTCGCTCGAGGCCGAGTTCCTTGCGATCACGCTGGTGCTGGTCTACGTCGGCGCGGTCATGGTGTTGTTCATCTTCGTCGTCATGATGCTCGACATCAATATCGCTCGGCTGCGCGAAGGTTTCGTTCGCTACCTGCCGCTCGGCCTGCTGGTCGCCGGCGCGATGCTGCTGCTGATGCTGAGCGTCGTGACCAGTGACGTGTTCGTGCTCGACGCCGGCGCCGAACCGGCGCCCAAACCCGCCGACTACAGCAACACCGAGGCTCTCGGCGGCGTGCTCTACACCGAGCACGTGTTCGCCTTCGAGGTAGCCGCGGTGATCCTGCTGGTCGCGATCATCGCGGCGATCGCGTTGACGATGCGCAAGCGGCCGCAGACCAAGTACCAGAACCCGTCGGAGCAGATCCGCGTGCGCAAGCAAGACCGGTTGCGCATCGTCAAGATGCCGGCGGGCGAGGAAGAAACGTGACGGTCGGCCTGTCCCACTACCTGATCCTCGCCGCGGTGCTGTTCAGCATCTCGATCGCCGGCATTGTCATCAACCGCAAGAACATCATCATTTTACTGATGTCGATCGAGCTGATGCTGTTGTCGGTGAATCTCAACTTCATCGCGTTCTCGCATTACCTCGACGATCTCGCCGGACAGGTCTTCGTTTTCTTCATCCTCACCGTGGCCGCGGCCGAGGCCGCGATCGGGCTAGCGATCCTGGTCGTGCTGTTCCGCAACAAGCAGTCGATCAACGTCGAGGACATCAAGGAGCTGAAATGGTAGGCATGGAAACCATGGAGACCATTTACCTCGCGATTCCGTTGGCGTCGCTCGCCGGCGCGATCGTCGCCGGCATTGCAGGCAAGGCGATCGGCCGCGCCGGTGCGCACTGGGTCACGATTCTCGGCGTCACGGTGTCGTTCATATTATCGCTGGTCGTGCTCAAGGACGTCGCCTTCGACGGCGCGCCGATCTACAACCAGGCGGTCTATACCTGGATGGTCAGCGACGGCATCCGCTTCGAGATTGGCTTCCTGATCGACGGCCTGACCGCGCTGATGATCACGGTCGTCAGCGGCGTGTCGCTCGCGGTGCACGTCTACACGATCGGCTACATGCACGACGATCCCGGCTACCAGCGCTTCTTCAGCTACATCTCGCTGTTCACCTTCTCGATGCTGATGCTGGTCATGTCGAACAATTTCCTGCAATTGTTCTTCGGCTGGGAAGCGGTCGGCCTGGTCTCCTATCTGCTGATCGGTTTCTGGTACGAGCGCGAGAGCGCGATCTATGCGAACCTGAAAGCCTTCCTCGTCAACCGCGTCGGCGACTTCGGCTTTCTGCTCGGCATCGCGGTGATCCTGATGTTCACCGAATCGCTCGATTACTACGAAGTCTTCGCCCGGAGCGACACGCTCGCGGCGGCGACGATCCAGGTCATTCCCGGGGTCGACTGGTCGGTCGTCACGCTGGCCTGCATCCTGCTGTTCGTCGGCGCGATGGGCAAGTCGGCGCAGGTACCGCTGCACGTCTGGCTGCCGGATTCGATGGAAGGCCCGACGCCGATCTCGGCGTTGATCCACGCGGCGACGATGGTCACCGCCGGCATCTTCATGGTCGCGCGCATGTCGCCGTTGTTCGAATTGTCCGATACGGCCCTGTCGACGGTGCTCGTGATCGGCGCGACCACGGCGTTTTTCATGGGCCTCGTCGGCATCGTGCAAAACGACATCAAGCGCGTGGTCGCCTACTCGACCCTGTCGCAGCTCGGTTACATGACGGTCGCGCTCGGCGCGTCGGCCTACTCGGTCGCGATCTTCCACCTGATGACGCACGCGTTCTTCAAGGCGTTGCTGTTCCTCGCCGCCGGTTCGGTCATCATCGCGCTGCACCACGAACAGGATATCCGCAAAATGGGGGGCCTGAAGAAGTACATGCCGATCACCTACTGGGTGTCGCTGGTCGGCTCGCTCGCGCTGATCGGCTTTCCCGGTTTCTCGGGTTATTTCTCGAAGGACGCAATCCTGATCGCGACCAGCAATGCCGACCTGTGGGGCGCCAGCTATGCCTACTACGCGGTTTTGCTCGGCGTGTTCGTCACTGCGTTCTACTCGTTCCGCATGTTTTTCCTCGTCTTTCACGGCGAGGAACGCACGGATTCGCACGCGCGCGAGCATCTGCACGAGACGCCGTGGGTCGTCACCGGGCCGCTGATCGCGCTGGCGATCCCGTCGGTCATCATCGGCTGGATCACGATCGACCCGGTGTTGTTCGGCAAGCTCTTCGAGTCTGCTATCGCGGTCGATTCCGAACACGGCGCGATGGCGGCGCTGGCCGAGGCTTTTCACGGATCACTGAGTTTCGTACTGCATGGACTCTGGCCGGGTCCCACCTGGCTCGCGGCCGGTGGCGTTATTGCAGCCTGGTACATCTATTTGAAGAAACCCGGGCTGGCCGGGCAGATCAAACGGAAACTCGAGTGGCCGTATCGCATCCTCGACAACAAGTACTATTTCGACCGCTTCAACGAGATCGCCTTCGCCGCGACCGGCCGCGGCATCGGCCAGGTGCTCTGGCGGCTCGGCGACGCGCTGATGATCGACGGCCTCGTCGTCAACGGCAGCGCGCGGCTGGTCGGCTGGGTGTCTAGCTGGGTACGCTACGTGCAGACCGGTTACCTCAATCATTACGCCTTCGCGATGATCTCGGGGCTGATCCTGCTGCTCGGCTGGACCGTGCTGGGCTAGGGCGGGCAAGCCGGGGCTATAGGGGGATAACGCGCAAACATGTACGCTGACTGGCCATTGCTGAGCCTCGTGATCTGGACGCCGATCGTCGGTGGCATCCTCGTGCTGTTCGCCGGTGACAAGGAGCCGGGCGGGGCGCGCAAGATCGCGCTGGTGTTTTCGCTGCTGACCTTCCTGCTGTCGATCCCGCTCTACACCCAGTTCGATACCGGCACCCACATGATGCAGTTCGTCGAGCGGCACCCGTGGATCGACGTGTTCGACATCGAGTATTACATCGGCATCGACGGCATCTCGCTGCCGCTGATCCTGCTGACGTCGTTCACCACCGTGATCGTCGTGATCGCCGGCTGGGAAATCATCCAGTATCGCGTGTCGCAATACATGGCCGCGTTCCTGATCATGGAAGGCTTCATGATCGGTACCTTTTCATCGCTCGACGCGATCCTGTTCTACATCTTCTTCGAGGCGATGCTGATCCCGATGTTTCTCGTCATCGGCATCTGGGGCGGCGCCAACCGGATCTACGCGACGCTCAAGTTTTTTCTCTATACCTTCATCGGCTCGGTGCTGATGCTGGTCGCGCTGATCTACATGTATACCCGTGCCGGCAGCTTCGCGATCTTCGATTTCCACTTCCTGCCGCTGTCGCTGACCGAGCAGGTGCTGATCTTCCTCGCCTTCCTGATCGCGTTCGCGGTCAAGGTGCCGATGTGGCCGGTGCATACCTGGCTGCCGGACGCCCACGTCGAGGCGCCGACCGGCGGCTCGGTGATCCTGGCGGCGATCATGCTGAAGATCGGCGGTTACGGCTTCCTGCGTTTCAGCCTGCCGATCACGCCGGCGGCGAGCGCCGAGCTCGACTGGCTGATCATCACGATGTCGCTGGTCGCGGTGGTCTACATCGGCTTCGTCGCGCTGGTGCAGCGCGACATGAAGAAGCTGATCGCCTACTCGTCGATCGCGCATATGGGCTTCGTGACCCTCGGTTTCTTCGTCGTCTTCCGCATCATGAATTCCGGCTACGGGGATTCCGGCGCCGGCCTCGCGCTCGAGGGCGGCATGGTGCAGATGGTTTCGCACGGCTTCATCTCGGGCGCGCTGTTCCTCTGCGTCGGCGTCATGTACGATCGCATGCACAGCCGCGAAATCGCCGACTACGGCGGCGTCGTCAACACCATGCCGGTGTTCGCCGCGTTCATGGTGTTCTTCGCGATGGCCAACGCCGGCCTGCCCGGCACCTCGGGTTTCGTCGGCGAATTCATGGTCATCCTCGCGAGCTTCAAGGCGAGCTTCTGGATCGCGTTCCTGGCCGCGACCACGCTGGTGCTCGGCGCTGCCTATACGTTGTGGATGATCAAGAGGGTAGTCTTCGGCGCGGTCGCCAACGACAACGTCGCCGCGCTCAGTGACATCAACAAGCGCGAGTTCCTGTTTCTCGCGCTGCTTGCGTTCGCGGTGCTGCTGCTGGGCCTGTGGCCCGATCCGCTGGTCGAGGTCATGCATCCGACGATCGACAACCTGCTCAACCACATCGCCGACCCGAAACTATGACCACCGACTTCATCCAGCCCGACCTGTTGCCCGCGCTGCCGGAAGCGGTAGTGCTCGCGATGACCTGCCTGGTGCTCGTCGTCGACCTGTTCCTGCCGCAGGACAAGCGCGGATTCACGCTGTTGCTTTCGGTGGCGACGCTGATTCTCGCGATCGCGGCGGTGATCGCGGTCGCGCCGACGACCTCATACGTGACTTTCGGCGGCTCTTTCGTGCTCGACCAGCTGGCCGTGGTGCTCAAGATCGCAGTTTGCGGGATCGGCATTCTGGTGTTCGTCTATTCGCGCGATTACCTGATCGACCACGACATCTACCGCGGCGAGTACTACGTGCTCGGCCTGTTCGCGACGCTCGGCATGATGGTCATGATCTCGGCGCAGTCGTTCCTGCTGGTCTACCTCGGACTGGAGTTGCTGTCGCTGTCGCTGTACGCGATGGTCGCTTTCAACCGCAACTCGCTCGGCGCGTCGGAATCGGCGATGAAATACTTCGTCCTCGGCGCAATGGCCTCGGGTCTGCTGCTCTACGGCATCTCGATCTTCTACGGCGTCACCGGCACGCTCGACCTCAACGAGGTCGCCGATTCGGTTGGGCTGCAACTCGTGCAAAACCCGGTCGCGCTCGGTTTCGCGCTGACCTTCATCGTCGTCGGGCTCGCCTTCAAGCTCGGCGCGGTGCCGTTCCACATGTGGCTGCCGGACATTTACCAGGGCGCGCCGACCTCGGTGACGCTTTTCATCGGCACGGCGCCGAAAATCGCCGGCTTCGCGATGGCGATCCGGCTGCTGGTCGACGGCCTCGGCGACCTGCAGCTCGACTGGTCGCTGATGCTCGTAGCGCTCGCGATTGCATCGCTCGCGCTCGGCAACGTCGTCGCGATCGCGCAGACCAACTTCAAGCGCATGCTGGCCTACTCGACGATCTCGCACGTCGGCTTCATCCTGCTCGGGCTCATGGCCGGCACCCCGGGCGGATACGCCGCGGGTATGTTCTATACGATTACCTACGCGATCACCGCGGCGGTCGCCTTCGGTGTGCTGATCATGCTCAACCGCAAGGGCTTCGAGGCGGAAAACATCAGCGACCTGTCGGGGCTCAACGACTCGAACCCCTGGTACGCGGCGCTGCTCGCGCTGGCGATGTTTTCGATGGCCGGGGTGCCGCCGCTGGTCGGGTTCTACGCCAAGCTGGTCGTGCTGCAGGCGGTGATCCAGGTCGACCTGGTCTGGCTCGCGGTCCTCGCGGTGCTGTTCTCGGTCATCGGCCTGTTCTACTACCTGCGCGTGATCAAGGTCATGTATTTCGACGCGCCGCTGGCCGAGCAGACGACGATCAAGGAGGCGCTCGACGTGCGCGTGCTGCTCGGCGCCAACAGCCTGAGCCTGATCGTGCTCGGCATGTTTCCGTCGACGCTGATGGCATACTGCATTCTCGCGTTCAGCTGAATACCGGGCACGACGAAAAATATTCCGACCGTAGACTAAACTCGTGCGTTAACCGTCTCACGGGATCAGCGCATGAAGAAAGTCCGGATCGTCATCCTGCTGCTATTGCTTGCCGCGGTCGGCTTGCTGGCGCTGTTCAATCCGCGAACCCTGCAGGACTGGGTTTACGTCACGGTTGGCAAGCCGGTCGTGAACTACCTTTTTACCCGGGCCGAAGAACAGTACAAGCAGAAATACGGCGAGGCGCTCGATGAAAGAATTACCCCCAGGGAACTCTATCGGCGCGTCAAGCACGGAAATCAACTGAAACCCGATCTCCGATTCGTCGAAGCGGCGGAGCAATTGTATGCCTTTGTTTACGCCACCGACGCGGTATCCGCCGAACTGACCGCCAGCGACCGGTCCTGGGAGGTTCGGATCGACGGGTCGCAGGCCGGTAGCCTGCCTTTCTTCCCCAGCTTCGGCGAGGGCCTGGCCTGGCTGGAAACCTGGGCGGTTCGGCTCATCGACGAAACGGGCTTTGCGCTGCCGGCCGCGACCTCGGACAGCGATCTGATCGAAGCCGGCAGGGATGGATACAACCCGTCGGCGCTGATCGATAACCTGCAGCGGCTCGACCAGCGCTGGAATTCGGGCGAGCGTAGCGGGCAGACCTTGCACGCGGTGGTCAATAACCTGACGCACCTGTCGCTGATCAACGGCGACACCATCGGCCTCGGCGACGATCACAACGCGCGGACGCTGGCAATGCTGGCGCTGGCGCGCGTCGTCAATCCGGCGGTGGACTACCGGCAGCAGCGGAGCAAGCTCGCTTATGCACTGGGATACCTGGGCGACTCCAGGCGATTGCTGGCAGAAACCGCGGACGGCAGCGCGTGGCGGGATTTCATCGAAGAGGACAATCTGGGCCTGATCGAGCGCTTGTCCGGGGGTGGCGCGGTCAACGAGGCCCGATACCTGATGTTGCGGCGCCTCGCGCAGCTAGGCGCAACGCAGAAATGGCTGGATTTTCTGTACCGTTTCTACGGCCGCGAACGAATCCCGGTGCACGCCTTGATGACCGGCTACGAGCTGGATCGTTCGCAGGTTTTTTACTACGTGTCGCATGCCGTGCCGCTGGTCATGGTCGAACTGGCCGGCGGCGAAACCGCTTGGCAGAAGCTGGCCAGGCAGGTCCTTCCCCATGTACCGCGGGTGCGAGGCGAAATCGGAAGAACGATGGACGAGCTGCTCGCCGAAATGCTGCGACCCGGGCTGGGCTGGAGTTTCAACGAGTTCAATCGGATCCTCGAAGCCGGTCGCGGGCGCTACGTCGGTCCGTTCATCGGCGGCGATGCCTGGGTCGGTCTGCAACGCAGTTTCTTTATCGGCGCGATCTACAAGCATGGCGTATACACGCTGGATCGGATGGAAAGCGCGCGTGCCACGGCGCACCTGGTCAACCAGTTGCAGGCGGTGGATGCCGACGAGGCTCGCCTGCTGGCGGCCTATTTCGATTTTCTCGTGCGCGCCCGGGGTAACCAGGTGTCGATCGCCGAGGCATTGCCGCTAATCGAGGCGCTCGAGGTTTATGGCGGCGAACCCATGTACCGGGTTTTCGAGCAGATCCGCGACGGCTTCGACTACGGGTCGGCCCGGGTGGCGACCTTGATGGCAAGCATCGTCAACGCTTCGGATAGTCGCGTCGAGGGGCGTTTCGGTTACGCCTACAACGTGCAGCGCTACCTGTTCGATCCGGGCAAGGCGCACCTGGCCTACCGGGCGATCATCCGCGACGAAGCGGCAAACAGCCAGAGCGCCAGGGCCTGGGTGGCCTACTACTACGACGACATGGCGGCGATGATCGACGTGCTGAACGATCCGAAAACCACCTTCGAGACGGCGGACCATGTCGTCGAGAATATCGAGGATCGCAGGCTGAGCAATGCACAGCTCGACCGGATATACCGCCTGATGCTCGACAAGTATGCCTGGAACTGGCATCTGCGCCGGCACTACATCGACGCGCTGGAGCGCAAGCAGCGCTTTGCCGACGGGCGGGCGCAGGCCATCGACTGGCTGCAGAATCACTCCGAATATGCTCACAGGTACGATTTGTTGCGCGCCCAGGTATACGTCGGCCGCAGCTACCGCCTCGAAGGCAAGCTCGATCAGGCGCAGGCCGCGATCGAGAATACTCTCATCGACGACTACGGATTCGGTTTTTACGAGGCAACCCGGATCGCGCTGGCGCGCGGCGACACCGCGCGCGCGGTCGAGATCGCGGAAACGATGCGCGGCCGCTATCCGAACAGTCGATACAGCCTGCGCAATCTGGTGCGCGCCTACTGGGCCAACGGCGACCACGAATCGGCGGCAAAACTCCTCGACGCGGCCCCCGCGCGGGGATTTTACGCCTGGCGCAACGTCTTCGGCGAAATCTTCAGCGATGTTTTCGCCGCTGACGTGGCCGGCGGTACCGCCGCGTTCGAAGCGCTGGCAAACACCGGAATCGATCATATCAGGATCGTCGAAATCGCCAAACGCGCGAATCGCAACGGCTTGCATGAACTCGCGTTCAAGTCATCGGGCCTGTTGACCGCCGACGGGCCGGGAATTTTCGTCTACAAACTGTATGCCTACGCGGCGCTGGAACAATGGCAGGGAACGCAAGCGGCGCTCGCCTGGCTCGATGAACAATTTCCGTCGCAGGACCGCAACTGGTATGCCCCGATTATCTACTACCAGGGCCGATACGATCTGCTCTGGGAGTTCATCAGCGAACCCGGAAAGGGGAGCCATCCGCAAGGAATCTGGACGATCCGCGCGGCCGCGAGCGTCATCGACCCCGAGACGAAACCCGGGTATCGCCGTCGGCTGGCCGATTACTATGCCAGCCGCGATGGCAATGAATACTACGATCGGCTTGGACGAATGGCCCTCGGCCTGGATTCGGGCGAGGCCATGTTGAACACCACCTATGCCGCCAAAGGTCTCGCGGAGACGGCCTACTACAAGGCGATTCAGGAATACGCGCGCGGCGACTATTACGCCGCGGCCGATTGGATGCGCGTCGCAGTCGAGACGCGCTATCGTATAAACAGCGAGTATCGTTGGGCCTATGGCCAGCTCGAAACCTGGGCCATTGGCGGAATCGAGCTGAGCCTGCAGATTGCGCAATCGAGATCGCGGGAGCAGCCACTTGAGGCAAGTTCGCGATCGACGACCAACGCACTGGCACAACCCTTGTAAATTCGACTCATCCTAGCTATCATTCCGCGCCTCTGATGCGGGGTGGAGCAGTCTGGTAGCTCGTCGGGCTCATAACCCGAAGGTCGTAGGTTCAAATCCTGCCCCCGCTACCAAATACCAGGAAGCCGATTTTTTAACCATTCACAAAGCTGCATGGTTTAAAAATCGGCTTCCGTTTTTTGGCGCGGAGCTGGAACCGTATTCAAAGGTTCATCAATTCGCCGGGAGCGAATTGACGGCGGCCGCGC
>JAHEKJ010000049.1:22466-26629 GCA_024638385.1 Gammaproteobacteria bacterium
GATTTTTTAACCATTCACAAAGCTGCATGGTTTAAAAATCGGCTTCCGTTTTTTGGCGCGGAGCTGGAACCGTATTCAAAGGTTCATCAATTCGCCGGGAGCGAATTGACGGCGGCCGCGCGGCGGCCGGCCCGCAGGGCCGAGCACAGGGACGTGCGAGCCAAATCCTGCCCCCGCTACCAAATACCAGGAAGCCGATTTTTTAACCATTCACAAAGCTGCATGGTTTAAAAATCGGCTTCCGTTTTTTGGCGCGGAGCTGGAACCGTATTCAAAGGTTCATCAATTCGCCGGGAGCGAATTGACGGCGGCCGCGCAGCGGCCGGCCCGCAGGGCCGAACACAGGGACCTGCGAGCCAAATCCTGCCCCCGCTATCGCGGCTCGAGTTACGCACCGGCGACCGACCATCCGGCTTGAAGCGCACGCCCGTTTGCGGTTATAATCCGCGCCCGGAGCAGCGCGGGCTCCCTCTGCAAAGACAGTAACGCGCTGCGGCGAGCTGGCTTTCGAGTTGCATCGAGGGCGGCGAACGGCGACGGCGGCCAATCCGCTTTGCCCCGCGAACATTTCGGCTGGCACAAGATCGAGATCCGAGCCAGTAGTCAGTGAAGAGGCCCTTGTGGGCCTTTTTTATTGGGTTTTCGGAGGGTATCGATGCGGGACCTGACCGCGATCATCGAGCCGGTGATCGAGTCGATGGGCTACGAGCTCGTCGGCGTCGAGTACCAGGGCGGCGGCCAGCATGGCACGCTGCGCGTCTACGTCGACCACGTCGACGGTATCAAACTCGACGATTGCGCCGCGATCAGCCACCAGCTCAGCGGTCTGCTCGACGTCGAGGAACCGATCCGCGAAGCCTACGATCTCGAAATTTCGTCGCCGGGGATCGACCGCCCGTTGTTCAAGCGCGCGGATTTCGAGCGCTTCGCCGGACGCCGGGCCCGAATCAGGCTGGCGGTCGCGCGCGATGGCCGGCGCAACTTCGCCGGCGAGCTGCAGCCGTCGGCCGATACGGCCCTGGTTCGCATCCGGGTGGATGGCGAGGATTTCGATCTGCCGTTTGCCGACATCGCGAAAGCGAACCTGGTCGGCGAGATTTGACCGCGGCCGCAAGCGCCTCGAGCTGCGAGCGGCCGCCAGCAACATATTTGACGAGTGTAAAGATGGATAACAAAGAGATTCTGTTAGTTGCCGATACGGTGTCCAACGAAAAGGGCGTCGATCGCGAGATCATTTTCGAAGCGATCGAAGCCGCGCTGGCGTCGGCGACGCGCAAGAAACACCAGCAGGATATCGAAGTGCGGGTGGATATCGATCGCAAGACCGGCGAATACGATACCTATCGTCGCTGGGAAGTCGTCGAGCCGGGCGAGAACGGGCTCGAGGAGCCGCTGCGCCAGATCACCGTCGATGCGGCGCGGATCGACAATCCCGAGATCGAGATCGGCGACTTCATCGAGGAACCGATCGAATCGGTCGAATTCGGCCGCATCGCCGCGCAGACCGCCAAGCAGGTCATCGTGCAAAAGGTGCGCGAGGCGGAGCGGCGCAAGGTCATCGACGCCTATGCCGACCGCGAAGGCACGCTGGTGATGGGCCAGGTCAAGCGGGTCGAGCGCGGCAACGTCTACGTCGACCTCGGCGACAATGCCGAGGGCTTCATCCCGCGCGAGGAAATGATTCCGCGGGAATCGGTTCGGCCCGGCGACCGCATCCGCGGCTACCTGTACACGGTCGCCTCCGAGGTGCGCGGGCCGCAGCTGTTCATCAGCCGCACCGCGCCGGAGTTTCTCGTCGAGCTGTTCAAGCTCGAAGTGCCCGAAGTCGGGCAGGAGCTGATCGAGATCATTTCGGCCGCGCGCGATCCGGGAATGCGCGCCAAGATCGCGGTCAAAAGCAACGATCCGCGCATGGATCCGGTCGGTGCCTGCGTCGGCATGCGGGGCTCGCGCGTGCAATCGGTGTCCAACGAACTGGCCGGCGAGCGGGTCGACATCATCCTGTGGGATGAAAACCCGGCGCAATTCGCGGTCAACGCGATGTCGCCGGCCGAGGTCGCGTCGATCGTCATCGACGAGGAAACCCACTCGATGGACATCGCCGTGCCCGAAGAGAAGCTGTCGCAGGCGATCGGCCGCGGCGGTCAGAACATCAAGCTCGCGAGCCAGCTCACGGGCTGGACGCTGAACGTCATGGACGAGGAAACTGCCGAAGAGAAATCGGAGGGCGAGACGCGCCAGCTGGTGCAGAATTTCATGGAACAGCTCGACGTCGACGAGGAAGTCGCGATCATCCTGGTGCAGGAAGGCCTGACGTCGATCGACGAAGTCGCCTATATTCCCGAGTCGGAACTCAACGAAATCGAGGAATTCGACGAGGAAATCGTGCAGGAATTACGCGGTCGCGCGCGCGACGCGCTGCTGACGATGGCGATCGCGCGCGAGGAAACCGCCGAGGCCGGCGAGCCGCAGGACGACCTGCTCACGATGGAATTCATGACGCCGGAACTGGCGCAAAAGCTCGCGCGTCGCGGCATTTGCACGATGGAAGACCTGGCCGAGCAGTCGACCGACGAACTCGAGGAAATCGACGGCATAGACGCCGAATTCGCCGGCAAGCTGATCATGAAGGCACGCGAACCCTGGTTTGCCGAAGCCGAGGCGAACTAGGACGTCCGCCGACGGCGGGCAACCATTGCAGTTGGATAGAAAATCATGCCAAACGTAACAGCGAAACAACTCTCCGAAGTCATCGGTGTCAGCGTCGACAAGCTGCTCGATCAGCTCAACACGGCTGGCGTCGAGGTCACCGACGCGGATGACCCGATTTCCGACGACGACAAGATGAAGCTGCTGGAATCGCTGCGCAGCAGCCACGGCAAGGAATCGACCGACGGGCCGAAGAAGATCACCCTCAAGCGCAAGAGCAAGAGCGAGTTGCGGGTTTCCGGCACCTCGGGGCGCAATACGACGACCAAGACCATCAACGTCGAGGTGCGCAAGAAGCGCACCTACGTGCGTCGCGCCGATGTCGTGGCCGAGGAAGCGAAGCTGCAGGAGCAGGCCGAGGCCGAGGCCGAGGAACAGGACAAGCTCGCGCAGGAACAGGCCGAGGCCGAGGCCCGCCAGGCCGAGGAATCCGCGCGCGCCGAGGCCGAGGCGGCCCAGGCCGCGGCCGATGAAGCGGCCCGCGCCGAGGCCGAGAAGAAGGCCTACGAGAAGAGTCTGCAGCAAGTCGAGGAAGCGCAAAAGGCGATCGAAAAGGAGCGCGCCGAGGCCGAGGCCGCGAAAGCCGCCGAGGAAGCCGCGCGCGTCGCGCTCGACGAAGCGGCCAAGGCCAGCGCCGCGGCCACCACCGCGGACAAGCCCGGCAAGCACGGCAAACACGAAGACCGGAGTACCCGCTACGGACGCAAGGAACTCCACGTCAAGGAATCCGCGCACCAGCCCAATCGCAAGCAAAAATTCAAGAAGGGCCAGCGGCAGATTCACGATATCACGCGTCAGCACCAGTTCGAGAAGCCGACCGCGCCGGTCGTGCGCAGCGTCGAGGTGCCGGATGCGATCAGCGTCGCCGATCTCGCGCAGCGCATGGCGGTCAAGGCCGGCGACGTCATCAAGGTGTTGATGCAAATGGGCACGATGGCGACCATCAACGAGATTCTCGATCACGATACCGCGACGCTGGTGGTCGAGGAGATGGGCCACAAGGTCGTCACCGCCGCCAGCGACGACGACTTCGAGAAGGAACTGCAGGAAAGCGCCGAGCAGGCCGGCGAGGAACGCATGTCGCGGCCGCCGGTGGTCACGATCATGGGTCACGTCGATCACGGCAAGACTTCGCTGCTCGACTACATCCGCGAATCGCGCGTCACCGCCGGCGAGGCCGGTGGAATCACGCAACACATCGGCGCCTACCACGTCAAGACCGACAAGGGCATCGTGACATTTCTCGATACGCCGGGTCACGCGGCGTTTTCGGCGATGCGCGCGCGCGGCGCCCAGGCGACCGATATCGTCGTGCTCGTGGTCGCCGCGGACGATGGCGTCATGCCGCAGACCAAGGAGGCGATACAGCACGCCAAGGCCGCCGAAGTGCCGCTGGTCGTCGCGGTCAACAAGATCGACAAGGAAGACGCCGATCCGGAGCGCGTCAAGAACGA
>JAHEKJ010000050.1:0-11268 GCA_024638385.1 Gammaproteobacteria bacterium
AAATGCGTTCGCGCTCGGGGTCGATCGACAGCACCATGGCCTCGACTTCCTGGCCCTTCTGGTAATCGCGCACGGCTTCCTCGCCGGGCTTGTTCCACGACAGGTCGGTCAGGTGAATCAGGCCGTCGATATTGCCCTCGAGACCGATGAAGATGCCGAAGTCGGTAATCGATTTGATCTTGCCGTTGATGACGTCGCCCTTGTTGTTGTTGGCGGCAAACTCTTCCCAGGGGTTGGGCTTGCATTGCTTCATGCCGAGCGAGATTCGGCGACGCTCTTCGTCGATTTCGAGAATTACGACCTCGACCTCGTCGCCGAGCGTCACGACCTTGTTGGGATTGACGTTCTTGTTGGTCCAGTCCATTTCGGAGACGTGGACCAGGCCCTCGACCCCGTCCTCGATCTCGACGAAACAGCCGTAATCGGTAATGTTGCTGACCTGCCCGAACAGGCGCGTGCCTTCGGGGTAACGCCGCATGATATTTTCCCAGGGATCCTCGCCCATTTGCTTCAGACCCAGCGACACGCGGTTCTTCTCGCGATCGAACTTGAGCACGACGATGTCGATCTCCTGGCCGATTTCGACGACTTCGGACGGATGCTTGACGCGCTTCCAGGCCATGTCGGTGATGTGCAGCAGGCCGTCGATGCCGCCGAGGTCGAGAAAGGCGCCGTAGTCGGTCAGGTTCTTGACGATACCGCGTACGACCTCGCCTTCCTTGAGCGTCTCGAGCAGCTTTTCGCGTTCCTCGCTGAATTCCTTTTCGACCACGGCGCGCCGCGAGACGACCACGTTATTGCGTTTCTGATCGAGCTTGATGATCTTGAATTCGAGTTCTTTATCTTCGAGATAGGAAGTGTCGCGAACCGGGCGCACGTCGACCAGCGAACCGGGCAGGAAGGCGCGGATGTCGCCGATGTCGACGGTGAAGCCGCCCTTGACCTTGCCGGTAAAGCGACCGGTTACGATCTCGTCGTTATTCTGCGCTTCCTCGAGTCGCGCCCAGGCGCGGGCGCGCTTGGCCTTTTCGCGCGACAGGCGCGATTCGCCGTAGCCGTCTTCGAACGCGTCGAGCGCAACCTCGACGGTGTCGCCGACCTTGACGTCGAGCTCGCCGTCATCGCCGTAAAACTGCTCGACCGGGATGACCCCCTCGGACTTGAGCCCGGCGTTGACGATGACGACGTCGCGATTGATGTCGACGACTTCGCCGGTGATGATGTCGCCCGGGCGCATGTTCATTTTGCTGATGCTTTGCTCGAACATTTCTGCAAAGTTTTCTGTCATGGAAAAAATCCTGAAGTGTGTATCGTGATAGCTGACCTGGGTAGGTGTGACCATCTTGTCCAGTTAAAAAAACCCCGCAGACGGTGCGTCTACAGGGACCAGTTTAGTCGTATCGCTCCGTTTCGCGAATGTGGCTCAGCACCAGTTCGGTGACCTGCGCCAGATCCATCAGACTCGAATCGACGATTAAAGCATCTTCAGCGGGTTTGAGCGGTGATGCGCTGCGATTTCGGTCGCGCGCGTCGCGTTCTTCGATCTCCGCTTGAAGGTCGGCGATATTAGCCGATAATTCCATATTTATCAACTGCTTATATCGTCTTTGTGCGCGCACCTCGGGACTGGCGTAAAGAAAGAACTTGAAACGCGCGTCCGGGAACACGGTCGTGCCCATATCGCGACCGTCCGCGACCAGCCCCGGCGGACGGAAAAAGCCGCGCTGCAGCTCGAGCAGGCGCGCTCGCACGGCCGGGTGCCGGGCGACGACCGAAGCGGCGTCGCCGGTCTTCTCGCGGCGCAACTCGGCCGCGACGTTGCGTCCGTCGAGAATGGGAATGCTCAGTTCTTCGCCGGCCTCGAAGCGAATATCGAAATCGTCGAGCAGCGCGACGACCTGGTCCTCGTCGTCGAGGTCGAGTTGCTGTTCGATGGCCTTGAGCGCCAGCAGACGATAGATCGCCCCGCTGTCGAGCAGGTGAAAGCCCAGTTCGCGAGCAACGGCCAGCGCCAGCGAGCCCTTGCCCGAACCGCTCGGCCCGTCGATCGCGATTACGTAGGCGTCGTCAGTTGTCATCGTTTTCGATCCCGAGTCCCGCGCCCCGCGCCAGTTCGACGAAACCCGGAAACGAGGTGTCGACATTGGCGCAATCGCGTATTTCAATAATACCCGTGGCGCGGGTCGAGGCGACAGCGAAAGCCATCGCGATTCGATGGTCGCCGTGCGATTCTATCCGGCCGCCGGTGAGTTCGCCGCCGTCGATCTCGATCCCGTCGGCGCTCGGGCGCGCGTCGACGCCGAGCGCCACCAGACCGTCGGCCATGGCCTGGATCCGGTCGCTCTCCTTGACGCGCAGTTCGGCGGCGTCGCCGAGCCGCGTCCGACCCTCGGCGCAGGCGGCGGCGACGAACAGCACCGGAAATTCGTCGATCGCGAGCGGCACGAGTTCGGCCGGAATGTCGATCCCGCGCAGCGGCGCGCTGCGCACGCGGATATCGGCGACGGGTTCGGCGCCGAGTTCGCGCGGATTCGAAAGTTCGATATCGGCGCCCATCCGGCGCAGGATTTCGATGACCCCGGTACGGGTCGGATTGACGCCGACCCGGCACAGCGTGATATCGCTATCCGGCGCGATCGATGCGGCGACCATCAGGAATGCCGCCGACGAAATGTCGGCCGGCACGTCGATGTCGGTCGCGGTCAGGGCCTGGCCGCCGGCCATGGCGATCGTGCCGTCGGCGACTTCGATTTCGCAGCCGAACGATCGCAGCATGCGCTCGCTGTGGTCGCGCGAGGGCGCGGGCTCGCGGATCCGCAGTTCGCCGCGCGCATAGAGACCGGCGAGCAACAGGCAGGACTTGACCTGGGCCGACGCGATCGGCATCGCGTAGTCGATGGCCTGCAACTCGCCGCGGCCGTGCACCTGCAACGGCGCACGGTCACCGGCGGCGCTCTCGATCCGGGCGCCCATCGATCGCAGCGGCTCCGTGACTCGCGCCATCGGTCGGCGCGACAGCGAGGCGTCGCCGGTCAGGCGGCTGTCGAAACGCTGGCCGGCCAGTAACCCGAGCAGCAAGCGCATCGCGGTGCCCGAGTTGCCGAGATAGAGATCTTCCGCCGGCGCCCGCAGCCCCGTCTTGCCGCGACCCTGAACCGTCAGGCGATCGCCGTCACGCTCGATCTCGATACCCATTTGCCGGAATGCGCGCATCGTATCGAGACTGTCCTCGCCGAGCAGGAAGCCGCTTATCCGGCTGGTGCCCTCGGCGATCGACGCGAGCATGACCGCGCGGTGCGAGATCGACTTGTCGCCGGGAACGCGAATCTCGCCTCGCAGGCAACCGCCGGGGGAACAATGAAATCGTGACATCAGCAATTTCCGATCAGCGAGTCGCGCTCGGATTTGGCACGGCCGAAAAGGCGCAGCAATTCGTCGGCGTCGGAGTCGCGAATCGCCGCCGCAACCAGCTCGAGCTCGTGCTGGTACTGCTCGATCAGTTCGACCAGGGCTTCGCCGTTGGCGAGACAGACATCGCGCCACATCACCGGGTCGCTCGATGCGATGCGCGTGAAGTCGCGAAAACCGCCGGCCGCGTAGCGAAAGATCTCGGCGTGATCGTTGAGGTTGGACAGGTGGTGCACCAGCGCGTAGGCGAGCATGTGCGGCAGGTGCGACGTCGCCGCGAGGACCCGGTCGTGGTGCTCGACGTCCATCGATTCGACGACCGCGCCGCAGTGCTGCCACATCGCCGCGACCGTGTCGGTCGCGCCGGCGTCGGTCTCGGCGAGAGGCGTCAGGATTACGCGCCGGCCCTGGAACAGGCTCGCGAAGCCGGCTTCGACCCCGCTCTTCTCGGTGCCGGCAATCGGATGCCCGGGCACGAAGCGCGGCAAGGCTTCACCGAAAGCCGCGCGCGCGGCGCTGACGACCGCCCCCTTGGCGCTGCCGACGTCGGTGACGACGGCCGAATCCGGCAGCGCCCGGCCGATCTCGGCCAGTACCGCCGACATCGCGCCGAGCGGTACGGCGACGACCACGACGTCGGCGCCGTCGATCGCTTCCGCCAGCGTCGCGGCGTGGCGGTCGAGCACGCCGAGTTCGACGCCCTTGTCGAGATTGTTACGGTTGCGGCCGAAGCCGACGACCTCGCCGACCGCGCCTGCCTGCCTGAGTGCGAGCGACAGCGAACCGCCGATCAGGCCGACACCGATGATCGCCAGCCGCTCGATCACAGCAGCGGCTCCAGTCGCTCGAACAGGCGATCGATCTGCGCCGGCGTGCCGACGCTGATGCGCAGGAAATCGGCCAGCCCGTAGTTCGCGATCGGCCGCACGATCGTGCCGGACTCGAGCAAGGCCTCGTAAACC
Organism: Gammaproteobacteria bacterium; assembly: GCA_024638385.1. GTDB lineage: Bacteria > Pseudomonadota > Gammaproteobacteria. The sequence goes on from JAHEKJ010000050.1 coordinate 4,371, forward strand.
CGCGGACTGCGCTCGCCGAAGCGCACGCTGACGAAGTTCCCCACCGACGGGATAAAATCGATTCCGCGGTCGGCCAGCCACTCCTGCATGCGTCGCAATCCGGCGCTATTGGTCTCGCGGCTGTGCGCGACGAAAGCTTCGTCGTCGAGCGCCGCCTCGGCCGCCGCCAATGCCAGCGAGTTGCCGTTGAACGGCTGCCGCACGCGGTTGAACAGGTCGGCGAGTTCGGGGCTCGATATCGCGTAGCCGAGCCGCAGGCCGGCGAGGCCGTAAATTTTCGAGAAAGTGCGCGTCACGATCAGGTTCGGGTGCGCCGGCAGCCAGTTCAGCGAATCCGGGTATTCCGGCACATCGACGTACTCGAAATAAGCCTCGTCGACGACGATGGCGATGTGATCCGGCACCTTGTCGATGAATTCGCCGAGTTCGTCACGGGCCAGCCAGGTACCGGTCGGATTGTTCGGGTTGGCGATGAAGACCAGCCGGGTCCGGTCATTGATCAGCGCCAGCATCGCGCCGAGGTCGTGCCCGCAGGGTTGCGGATGCGACGCGTCGAAAGCGCGCGCGACCTGCGCAGTGGCGCCGCAGGCCTGCGTCACCAGGCCGTAGACCATGAACGCGAATTGCGAGTACACGGCTTCGGTGCCGGCATCGAGGAAGGTGCGGGCGGCGAGGTCGAGCACGTCGTTGGAACCGTTGCCGAGCGTGATCTGCGCCGGCGAGACGCCGAGCCTGGCCGCCAGCCGGTTCTTGAGGTAAAAGCCGTTGGCGTCGGGATAGAGCTGAACATGCTCGCTCGCGCGGCGAATCGCGTCGTGGACCCGCGGCGAGCAGCCGAGCGGATTTTCGTTCGACGCGAGCTTGTCGGCGCCGGCGATGCCGAGCTCGCGTTCGAGTTCCTCGACCGGCTTGCCGGGCAGGTAGGGGGTCAGCGCTTTGATCGGCGCCAGGGCGGAATCGAATACGGACATCAGAGCGAGGCTTTGGGATAGGAGCCGAGTATTTTAAACAGGGACGCCTGCGCTTTCAGCTCGTTCAACGCCTGCCGGACCTCGGAATCCTGCTGGTGGCCGTCGATGTCGATAAAAAAAACGTACGCCCACTTGCGCCCCGCGTAGGGCCGCGATTCGATCTTGTTCATGCTGATGTTGTTGTCGGCCAGCGGCTGCAGCAGGCCGAGCAAGGCGCCCGGCACGTTGCGCGTCGACACCACCAGCGAGGTCTTGTCGTTGCCGCTCGGGCCGACGTCCTGGTGGCCGATGATGACGAAGCGGGTCGTGTTGTTGGCCAGATCCTCGATGTTTTCGGCGCAGATCCGAAGGCCGAAAATCTCGACCGCCGGCAGGCCGCAAATCGCCGCCGCGTCGGCCTGTTCGCTGGCGATGCGGGCGGCCTCGGCGTTGCTGCTGACCGGGATGCGCTCGACGGTGGGAAAATTTTGCTCCAGCCAGCGCCGGCACTGGGCGAAGGATTGCTGGTGCGAGTAGATATAACGGATTTTCGAGACGTCCTGCGACTGGCTCGCGAGATGATGGTGGATGCGGATCTCGACCTCGCCGCAGACTTTCAGGTTGGAATCGATGAACATGTCGAGAGTGTGGCTGATCACGCCCTCGGTCGAATTCTCGACCGGCACCAGGCCGTAGTCGGTATGCCGCGACTCGACCGCGCTGAAGACGTCGGGAATACTGCTCATCGGCAGCGTCGACACCGAATGGCCGAAATGCTTGAGCGCGGCGCTTTGCGTGAAAGTGCCCTCCGGCCCGAGGTAGGCGATCTTGAGCGGCTGCTCGAGCGCGAGGCAGGCCGACATGACTTCGCGGATCAGGCGGCCGACCTCGTCATTGCTGAGCGGCCCCTGGTTCAGGGATTTGGCGCGCTTGATCACCTGCGCCTCGCGATCGGGACGGAAGAAGTTGATGTCTTCGTCCCCGCCCTCGCCGAGTTCACGCTTGATTTCGGCGACTTCGACCGCGCAACGCGCCCGTTGGTTGAACAATTCCAGCAACTGCTCGTCGATCGCATCGATCCGGTCGCGCAGACTCTTGAGCGGATCGTCACTCATTCCTCGTCGTCCCCGTCGACGCTCGCCGCGACCGCCTCGATCCGCACCAGCTGCTCGTCGTCGCCGAGCCGAATCAGCGTCACGCCCTGGGTGTTGCGGCCGAGCACCGGGATGTCAGCCGCCGGCGTGCGCACCAGCGTACCGGAATTGCTGATCAGCATGATTTCTTCGTCGCCGGCGGTCTTGATCGCGCCGACGACCCGGCCGTTGCGTTTCGAGGTCTGGATCGAGATGACGCCCTGGCCGCCGCGTCCCTGGCGCGAAAAATCGGCCACCCGGGTGCGCTTGCCAAAGCCGTGCTCGGTCGCGAACAGGATCTGGCAATCGCCGTTTTCGATCGAAATCAGCGAGATGACCTCGTCGTCGCCCCTGACCTTGATGCCGCGCACGCCGGCAGCGGTGCGGCCCATCGCGCGCACGTCGGACTCGGCGAAGCGAATCCCCTTGCCGGCACTCGAAAACAGCATCATGTCCGAATTCCCGTCGGTCAGCTGCACGCCGATCAGGCTGTCCTCGTCGCGCAGGTCGAGCGCGATGATGCCGTTTGCGCGCGGCCGCGAGAAGTTCGACAGCGGCGTGCGCTTGACCTTGCCGCTGGCGGTGGCAAAGAAGATGAAGCGGTCTTCCGGGTAATCGCGCACCGGCAGGATCGCGGTGATGCGCTCGTTGTCCTCGAGCGGCAGCAGGTTGACCATCGGCCGGCCGCGTGCGGTGCGGCTGCCGATCGGCAGCTGGAAAACCTTTTGCCAGTAAACCTTGCCGCGGGTCGAAAAACACAGCAGCGTGTCGTGGGTCGACGCGGCGAACATCTGCTCGACGAAATCCTCGTCCTTGACCCGGGTCGCGGCCTTGCCCTTGCCGCCGCGCCGCTGCGCCGAATAGGATTCGAGTGGTTGCGCCTTGGCGTAGCCGAGGTGCGAAATAGTGACGACCACGTCTTCCTCGCTGATCAGGTCCTCGACCGTCAGGTCGCTGTGGTCGACGATGATCTCGGTGCGGCGGGGTTCGGCGAACTCGTCGCGAATCTCGCCGAGCTCGCGCACGATTTCCTGCTTCAGCCGCTCGTCGCGGTTGAGGATATCGAGCAGGTCCTCGATCTTGTCGAGGATTTCGCGGTACTCGGAAATGATCTTGTTCTGCTCGAGGCCGGTCAGTTTGTGCAGGCGCAGATCCAGGATCGCCTGGGCCTGGCGCTCGGTCAGCCGGTAGTCGCCGCCGACGAGGCCGAAACCCTCGGCCAGGTCGTCGGGTTTCGACGCCTCGGCACCGGCACGCTCGAGCATGTCGATGACGACGCCGGGCGGCCACGACCGGTCGAGCAGACCGGCCTTGGCGACCGCCGGGCTCTCCGAGCGCTTGATCATCTCGATGATTTCATCGATGTTCGACAAGGCCACCGCGAGGCCTTCGAGCAGGTGCGCGCGCTCGCGCGCCTTGCGCAGGTCGAACATGGCCCGCCGGGTCACGACTTCGCGCCGGTGCAGGATGAAAGCTTCGAGGATTTCCTTGAGGTTCAGGATGCGCGGCTGACCGTTGACCAGCGCGACCATGTTCATGCCGAACACGTTTTGCAGCTGCGTCTGCTTGTACAGGTTGTTGAGCACGACGTCGGCGATTTCGCCGCGACGCAGCTCGATGACCATGCGCATGCCGTCCTTGTCCGACTCGTCGCGCAGGCCGGAGATGCCTTCGAGGCGCTTGTCCTTGACCAGCTCGGCGATCTTCTCGAGCAGCCGCGCCTTGTTGACCTGATACGGCAGCTCGGTGACGATGATGCTCTGGCGGCCGGACTTGTCCTCCTCGTAGTGGGTGCGCGCTCGCAGGTAAATCTTGCCCTTGCCGCTGCGGTAGGCTTCGCGGATGCCGCGCGCGCCGTTGATGAAACCGGCGGTCGGAAAATCCGGCCCCGGGATGCATTCCATCAGTTCGACGATGCTCGCGTCGGGATTATCGAGCAGGCGCAGGCAGGCGTCGACGACCTCGGCCAGGTTGTGCGGCGGGATGTTGGTCGCCATGCCGACGGCAATGCCGGAGGAACCGTTGACCAGCAGGTTCGGCACCCTGGTCGGCAGCACCAGCGGCTCCTGCTCCGACTCGTCGTAATTGGGAATGAAATCGACCGTTTCCTTGTCGAGATCGGCGAGAATTTCGTGCGCGATCTTCGACATGCGCACCTCGGTGTAGCGCATCGCCGCCGGCGAATCGCCGTCGACCGAGCCGAAGTTTCCCTGACCGTCGACCAGCAGGTGGCGCATCGCGAATGGCTGCGCCATGCGCACGATCGTGTCGTAGACCGCGGTGTCGCCGTGGGGGTGATATTTACCGATGACGTCGCCGACGACCCGCGCCGATTTCTTGTACGGCTTGTTGTAATCGTTGCCGAGCACGCTCATCGCGTAGAGCACCCGCCGGTGTACCGGCTTGAGCCCGTCGCGAACGTCGGGCAGCGCGCGCCCGACGATGACGCTCATCGCGTACTCGAGATACGACTGGCGCATCTCGTCTTCTAGATTGACCGGAAAAATTTCCTTGGCAATATCCGCCATAAAACTCGATTCTCGAAGCTAAGAAATGTCGCAGGAATGATTTATTTGATATCTGCGCGATTTTATCACAGACCCAAGGGTGATCACTAACGATAAAATCTCGCCGCCAGCGCCGTTTCAGGACGATTTCCGCGTTGCTCGCAATTTACGTCGAGGCTGCCCCGGGGCGCGTGATATTCGTTTGCAGTACCGCGCAAATCTTGTAAGGTGCGGCCATGGCGCAGCGCTACCAGATACTCAAACCCGACTGGATCCTGACCGTCGACGCGGACTTCGCCGTGCTGCGCGACGCGGCGCTGGTGATCGCCGACAATCGCATCGATGCGCTGCTCGACGCCGGCGAGATCGCCGAACTGGATTGCTTCGCCGGCGCCGACATCGTCGAGTTGCCCGGCCGGGTTCTGCTGCCGGGTTTCGTCAACAGCCACACCCACGCGTCGATGAGCCTGTTTCGCGGCCTGGCCGACGACTTGCCGTTGATGGAATGGCTGACCGAACACATCTGGCCGGCCGAGGCGCGCTGGGTCGGGCCCGAGTTTACCGCCGACGGCCTGCGCCTCGCGGCGGCCGAGATGATTCGCGGCGGCACGACCTGCCTGAATGACATGTTCTACTTTCCCGACGAGGTCGCGCGCACGCTGCAGGCCGTCGGCATGCGCGGCGTCGTCGGCCTGATCGTGCTCGACTTTCCGTCGGCCTGGGCGCAGGACGCCGACGAGTATCTGCACAAGGCGCTCGCCGTTCACGACGAGATTCGCGAGCTGCCGCTGATCGACAGCGCGCTCGCGCCGCACGCACCCTATACCGTATCGGACGAGCCGCTGCGCAAGGTGGCGATGTACAGCAACGAGCTCGATATTCCGGTGCACATGCACGTCCACGAAACCGCCGGCGAGGTCGCCGAAGCCGAGCAAAAGACCGGCCGGCGGCCGCTCGAGCGCCTCGACCAGCTGGGCCTGGTCAATCCGAGCCTGATCGCGGTGCACATGACCGAGCTCAACCCGCTCGAAATCGAACGCGTCGCCGAGGCCGGCGTCAACGTCGCGCATTGCCCGGAATCGAACCTCAAGCTCGCCAGCGGCATCTGTCCGCTGGCGGCGCTGCTCGCGCAGGACGTCAACGTCTGTCTCGGCACCGACGGCGCGGCCAGCAACAACGACCTCGACCTGCTCGGCGAAATGCGCACTGCGAGCCTGCTGGCCAAGGGCGCGAGCGGCGACGCGCGCGCCTGCACCGCGCGCCAGGCGATCGAAATGGCGACCATCAACGGCGCTCGTGCACTGGCGCTCGGCGACCGCATCGGCAGCATCGAGGCCGGCAAGCTCGCCGACCTGGTCGCGATCGATTTGCGCGCGGCGAACACCCAGCCGGTCTACGACCCGGTCGCGCAGGTGGCCTACGCCGCCGCCGCCAGCCAGGTCTCGGACGTCTGGATCGACGGCGTCCCGCAACTGCGCGAGTACGAACTTTGCCATCTCGACCAGGCCGAGATCGTCGCCCGCGCCCGCGCCTGGGCAAACCGGATCGAGAGCGCACGATGAATGCCGGCGACAACGTCGACCCGGCCGAGGTTGAGAAATTCCAGGCGCTCGCGAGCCGCTGGTGGGACGAGGACGGCGAGTTCAGGACCCTGCACCAGATAAACCCGCTGCGAGTCGCCTACATCGAGCGCCGGGTCGGTGCGCTCGACGGCAAGTCGCTGCTCGACATCGGCTGCGGCGGAGGCCTGCTGTGCGAGGCGCTGGCGCGTCGCGGCGCCCGTGTCACCGGCATCGACGTAGCCGCGGCCGCGCTCGACGTCGCGCGCCTGCACCTGCACGAATCGCAACTCGAAATCGACTACCGGCTCGCGACCGCCGAAGAATTCGCCGCCGGGCGCGCCGACGCCTTCGACGTCGTCACCTGCCTCGAGATGCTCGAGCACGTGCCCGACCCGGATTCGGTGATCGCGGCCGCCGCGCGCCTGCTCAAGCCCGGCGGACGGCTTATCCTGTCGACGATCAACCGCAAGCCGAAGGCGTTTGCGCTGGCGATCGTCGGCGCCGAGTACCTGCTGCGGTTGCTGCCGCGCGGCACCCACGACTACCGCAACTTCATCAAGCCGTCGGAACTCGCCGCGAGCCTGCGCAACGCCGGCCTGCATCCGGTCGACCTGAGTGGTCTCGGTTACAACCCGCTGACGCGAACCTATGCCCTCGGCCGCGATATCGACGTCAACTACCTGCTGACCGCCGCGTTCGATGATTGACAACCCGCATACGTCACCGGTTTACGTCGCGAGGGCGTC
>JAHEKJ010000050.1:11368-26523 GCA_024638385.1 Gammaproteobacteria bacterium
CTTCTCGACGTCCGCAGTAGGAAAACGGTGACGTATGCGGGTTAAAGCGGTTCTGCTGGATCTCGACGGCACGCTGGTCGATACCGCGCCCGATATGGGCGGCGCGCTCAACAACCTGTTGCGCGAAGAGCGGTTCGATCCGTTGCCGCTCGAATCGATCCGTCCCTACGTGTCGCAGGGCGGCCTGGTGCTGACCCGGCTGGGTTTCGGCGAACGAGTGCCCGAGTCGGACATCGAGCCGCTGCGCCGGCGCTTCCTCGATCACTATCGCGCGATCGTCGCCGACGACTCGACGCTGTTCGACGGCTTCGACGCGGTGCTCGATGCGCTCGAGACGCGCGGCATTGCGTGGGGTGTCGTCACCAACAAACCCGAGTGGTTGACACGGCCGCTGCTGGACGCGCTCGGACTGGCGGCGCGCGCCGCGGTCGTCATCGGCGGCGATACGCTCGCGCGGCGCAAGCCCGACCCCCTGCCGCTGACCGTCGCCGCCGAACGCATCGGCGTCCGCTGCGCGGATTGCGTCTACGTCGGCGACGACCAGCGCGACATCGTCGCCGGCCGCGCCGCCGACATGAAAACCCTGGTTGCGGCCTGGGGCTATATCGAGCCCGGCGTCGACATTGCCGAATGGGGTGCCGACGGCGTCGTCGCGACCCCGGGCGAACTGCTCGACCATCCGCTGCTGCGGGGCGCCGCATGACCGGGATTCCCGCCGAATTCACGCCCGACCCCGAGCTGCTGCGCGAACGGGTCATCCTCGTGACCGGTGCGACCGGCGGCATCGGCGCGGTGGCGGCGCGGGAATTCGCGCGGCATGGCGCCAGCGTCATCCTGCTGGCGCGCAACCTGCGTCGGGTCGAGGCTTTGTACGACGAAATCGAACGGGCCGGCGGCCCGACGCCGGCGATCTATCCGATGAACCTCGAAGGCGCGACGGAAAAAGACTATGCCGACCTGGCGGACAACGTCGAGCGCGAGTTCGGCCGCCTCGACGGCTTGCTGCACGCCGCGGCGATGCTCGGCGCGCCGACCGTGTTCGCGCAAAGCGACAGCGAGACCTGGTACCGCGTGCACCAGGTCAATCTGCACGCGCCCTACCTGCTGACCCGGGCCTGCCTGCCGCTGCTGGCGCAGGCCGAGGCGGGCTCGCTGGTATTCGTCGTCGACGACAAGCCGGGCGCCTACTGGGATGCCTACCAGGTCAGCAAACGCGCGCTCGGCGCGATGGCAAACCTGCTGGCGGCGGAATACGAAGGCAGCGGGCTACGCGTCAATTGCTTCGACCCGGGCCAGACCCGCACCGGATTGCAGGTGCGGGCGTTTCCGGCGGCCGACAACGACAGCCTGCCGCCGCCCGAGGCGCACGCGCGGGCCCTGCTGTATCTGTTCGATCCTGCGCTGGAACTCCATGGCGCGCTGCTGCGCGGCGAACCCGACTGAATCCCTCGCCGCCGTCGCGTCAGCGATACTCGAAATAGAAGTGCGCCGGGTCGAGCCGCTGCTGCAGCGCGAGCAGGCAATCCTCGTTCGGCTGCAGCGACCACTTGCCGTTGGTGCGCAGCGTGTAGGCGTAGGCGTCGCGCCGCAGGTGAAACACGACCGGCAGCGCACCGTCGCCGCGGTAGGCGTCGAGCAGGTCGATGAGGCCGTCGACCTCTTCGTCGGCCTGGCCGTTCAGCGTGATGTGCAGCGCGCGCGCGTGGTCGATGCGGTAATCGTCTAGCAGCTGAATCGATTCGGCGCGCAGCTTGACGCCGTTGTTGAAGTCGTCATAGGCGATGCCGCCGCTGACGACCCACACCAGGTCTTTCTGCACGATCGCCTCGATCCGGCCGAGGAGATCGGGGGCGACGCGCACGTCGACGCGGCCGCTGCGGTCGTCGAGCGTGACGAAGGCCTCGCGACCCTTGAAGGTATTGCGCATGCGGATATCGACCACCAGGCCGCAAATCGTCGCCGGCTGCTCGGTTTGCCGGAAGCGCTCGCCGTTGCCGGCGCCGGTGTCGAGCCGCTCGAGCCAGCGGGCCAGGCGGGTCGGCGCGATCTGCTCGACCTCGGCCGCGACCATCTCCAGCGGATGTCCGGTCAGGAACAACCCGAGCGCCTCCTTTTCGGCGGTCAGCCGCGCGCGCTCGTCCCACGGGTCGCAGGCGGGCGGCAGCGGCGACGCGTCGGCCGGCGCGATGCTGCCGAACATGTCGCTGATGCCGGCGTCGAGGTTGTGCCGTTGCTGTTCGGCGGCCTGCAGGGCCAGCGGCAGATGCGCCAACAGCGCCGCGCGGTGCGCGCCGAGGCAATCCATCGCGCCGCCCTTGATCAATGCCTCCAGGACCTTGCGGTTGCATTTGCTCGAGTCGACGCGCCGGCAAAAATCGTCGAGCGAGCCGTACCCGTCGTCGCCTCGCGCGGCGACGATGCTTTCGATCGCGCCCTGCCCGACCCCCTTGATCGCGCCGAGGCCGTAGTAGATCACCCCGCCCCGCCGGGCGGTGAACTGGTAAGCCGAGCGGTTGATATCCGGCGGGCGAATCTCGAGTTCGAGGCCGCGGCAATCGTCGATCAGGGTCACGACCTTGTCGGTGTTATCCATGTCGGCCGACAGCACCGCGGCCATGAACTCGGCCGGGTAATGCGCCTTGAGCCAGGCCGTCTGGTACGAGATCAACGCGTAGCCGGCCGAATGCGACTTGTTGAAACCGTAGCCGGCGAACTTCTCCATCAGGTCGAAGATATAGGTCGCGGTCCTCGCCTCGACGCCGTTGGCGACCGCGCCATCGGTAAAGATCGCGCGCTGCTTTTCCATTTCCTCCGGCTTTTTCTTGCCCATCGCGCGGCGCAGCAGGTCGGCCTCGCCGAGCGAGTAACCGGCCAGCACCTGCGCGATCTGCATGACCTGCTCCTGGTACAGGATCACGCCGTAGGTCGGCTTCAATATCGGCTCGAGCGCCGGGTGCGGGTACTCGACGCGCGCGCGGCCGTGCTTGCGGTCGATGAAATCGTCGACCATGCCGGACTGCAGCGGTCCCGGACGAAACAGCGCCACCAGCGCGATGATGTCCTCGAAGCTGTCCGGTCTGAGCCGGCGGATAAGGTCCTTCATGCCGCGCGACTCGAGCTGGAATACCGCGGTGGTCCGGTAGGCCCGCAGCAACTCGAAAGTCGCGCCGTCGTCGAGCGGGATGCCGACGATATCGAGCGGCTCGCCGTCGCGACCGTCGTTGATCGCGGCCACCGCCCAGTCGATGATCGTCAGCGTGCGCAGGCCGAGAAAATCGAACTTGACGAGGCCCACGGCCTCGACGTCGTCCTTGTCGTACTGCGACACCAGCCCGCTGCCGCCGGGTTCGCAGTAAAGCGGCGTGAAGTCGGTCAGGTCGCTCGGTGCGATAACGACGCCGCCGGCGTGCTTGCCGACGTTGCGCGACAGCCCCTCGAGCGAGCGCGCCATGTCGATCAGCATCGTCACTTCTTCTTCCTGCTCGTAGAGTTCGCGCAGGGACTCTTCGCCGGCGAGCGCCTTGTCGAGCGTCATGCCGACCTCGAACGGCACCAGCTTGGCGATCCGGTCCACGAATCCGTAGGGGTGCGACAGCACGCGGCCGACGTCGCGAATGACGGCCTTGGCCGCCATGCTGCCGTAAGTGATGATTTGCGAGACCTGGTTGCGACCGTAGAGCTCGGCGACGTATTCGATGACCTCGTCGCGCCGGTCCATGCAGAAATCGATGTCGAAGTCCGGCATCGACACGCGCTCGGGATTGAGAAAACGTTCGAACAGCAACTCGTAGGCCAGTGGATCGAGATCGGTGATCTCGAGCGCGTAGGCGACCAGCGAGCCGGCGCCCGAGCCGCGTCCCGGACCGACCGGAATCGAGTTGCGCTTGGCCCAGGCGATGAAATCCATGACGATCAGGAAGTAGCCCGGGAAGCCCATGTCGATGATGACGTCGAGCTCGGTTTGCAGGCGCGCGTCATAGGGCTCGCGGTCGAGCGGATCGTCGGCGCCGCGCTGGCCGGCGAGAAACTCGAGCCGTTTTTCGAGCCCCTCCACGGCGACGTGGCGGAAATAACTCTCGATCGTGAAACCGTCGGGTATCGGGTACTCGGGCAGGTAGGCCGCGCCGAGTTCGAGGCGCAGGTTGCAGGCGCGCGCGATCGCGACCGAATTGTCGATCGCTTCCGGAATATCGGCGAAAAGCTCGCACATCTCGTCGGCCGAGCGCAGGTATTGCTGCGCCGAGTAGAGTCGCGGCCGACGTTCGTCGTCGAGGGTGAAACCGGTGCAGATGCAGACGCGCACCTCGTGCGCCTCGAAATCGTCGGCATCGACGAAGCGCACGTCGTTGGTCGCGACCACGGGCACGCCGAGCGCGCGCGACCAGGTCACGGCCTGCGCGATGTAGGCTTCCTCGTGGGCGCGGCCGGTGCGCTGCAGCTCGAGGAAGAAACGGTCGCCGAAAATCTCGCGCCACTCCTCGAGGCAGGCCGCGGCGAGCTCGAGGTTGGCCATTTTCAGCGCCAGGCCGATATCGCCCTCGAGACCCGCCGACAGCGCGATCAACCCGTCGCTGGCGTCGCGCAGCCAGGCGACGTCGACGGTCGCGCGATCCGCCACCTGGCCGTCGCGATAGGCCCGGCTGACGAGGCGCTTGAGGTTCCGATAGCCGGTATCGTCCTGGCACAGCAGCACCAGCCGGCTGAGCGGTTCGGCGCGGTCGTCGTGGCGCACCCAGATATCGGCGCCGAAGATCGGCTTGACGCCGGCGGCGATCGCCGCCTTGAAGTGCTTGACCGCGGCAAACATGTTCGCCAGGTCGGTCAGCGCAACGGCGCCCATGCCGCGCGCGCGAACTTGCTGCATCAACGGTTGCAGGCGAACGGTGCTGTCCTGCAGCGAGTATTCGCTGTGCAGGTGCAGGTGGACGAATTCGCGTCCCACTACAGCAATTCCCGCACCGGGGCGAAGCTGCGCCGGTGTACCGGGCAGGCGCCGTGTTCGCGTAACAGGCGGCGATGCAGCTCGGTCGGATAACCCTTGTGGCGGGCGAACTGGTATTCGGGATAGAGCCGGTCGAGTTCCAGCATGAGCCGATCGCGGTGCTGCTTGGCGAGGATCGACGCGGCCGAAATACAGGGTTCGGACAGGTCGCCCCTGACGATCGCCTGCATGCGAAAACCGTCGATGCGCGGCAGCCGGTTGCCGTCGACGAGGACCTGCTCGGGCTTTACGCCGAGGCCGATCAGCGCGCGCTGCATCGCCAGCAGGCTGGCCTCGAGGACGTTTATCGCGTCGATCTCGGTATGGCTGGATTCGGCGACGGCCCAGGCGCGCGCGCGTCGCTTGATCTGGTGTTCGAGGGTTTCGCGGCGCGCCGGCGACAGGCGCTTGGAGTCGGTCAGCCCGTCGACAGGCTGCCGTTCGTCGAGGATGACCGCGGCGGCGACGACCGAGCCGGCCAGCGGGCCGCGGCCGGCCTCGTCGACGCCGGCGACGAGCTTCGCAATTGGGTATTCATCCATATATAATGCGCCGTCCGAATTTCACCCTTGCCACCGATGTCTCGAAAACTGAAGGTCGCCGTAGTTGGCGTCGGCCATCTCGGCCGCTGGCATGCCGACAAATATGCGGCCTGCCCCGATTGCGATCTCGTCGCCGTGGTCGACAATCACGCCGACCGCGCACGGGAAATCGCTGAAACACTGGGTGTCGACGCTATTTCCGATTATCGCGATGTGATCCCGCTGGTCGACGCGATCAGCCTCGTCGTGCCAACCAGCCAGCATTATAAAATTGCGCGGGACTTTCTGAAAGCGGGAATTCACTGTTTGATCGAAAAACCGATCACCGAGACCGTCGCCGAAGCGCAGGAACTCGTCGACCTGGCGGCGCGCGAGGGTTGCGTGCTGCAGGTCGGCCATATCGAGCGCTTCAACCCGGTCATGCTCGGCCTCGCCGAGCGCCTGACGGCGCCGCAGTTCATCGAATCGACGCGGCTCGCGCCGTTTACGCCGAGGGCGACCGACGTGAGCGTCATTCTCGACCTGATGATCCACGATATCGACCTGATCCTCGACCTCGTCGCCAGCCCGATCGAGCGGATTTCGGCGAGCGGCATCCCGGTACTGACCGACACGATCGACATCGCCAACGCGCGCATCGAGTTCGAAAACGGCTGCGTCGCCAACGTTACCGCGAGCCGCATCAGCCGCAAGCGCGAGCGCAAGCTGCGCGTGTTTCAGAAAGACGCATACCTCGCGGCCGACCTGCAGGGCAAGATTCTCGCGGTCAACCGCAAGGGCGAAACCGACAACGCCGAGGGTTTCAAGGACATCACGCACGAGGAGCACGGTTTCGACGACCACGACGCGCTCAATCTCGAAATCCTCGATTTCGTGCGCGCAATCGGCAGCGGCGAGCGGCCGCTGGTCAGCGGCGAGGACGGCCGGCGCGCGCTCGAAACCGCGATCGACATCACCCGCCAGATCAGGGCCACGACATGAAAATCCCCATGGTCGACCTCAAGGGTCAGTACCTCAGTCTCAAATCCGAAATCGATGCCGCGCTGCTCGATGCGCTCGCCGAGACCCGCTTCATTCTCGGGCCCAACGTGCAGGCATTCGAGGCGGAGGCCGCCGAATACCTGGGCGTCGACCACGCGATCAGCTGCGCCAACGGCACCGAAGCGCTGCACCTCGCGCTGCTGGCCGCGGGCATCGGACCCGGCGACGAAGTCATCACCCCCGCGTTTACGTTCATCGCCACCGCCGAGGCGATCCGCTACGTCGGCGCGACGCCGGTATTCGTCGATATCCAGCCCGATACCTTCAATATCGATCCCGCCGCGATCGAGGCGGCTATCACGCACCGCACCCGCGCCATCTTACCGGTACACCTGTTCGGCCAGCCGGCCGACATGGACGAGATCGCGGCGCTCGCCGAGACCCGCGGCCTGCTCGTCATCGAGGACTGCGCCCAATCCTTCGGCAGCCGCTACCGCGGCAAGCCGACCGGCGGCATCGGCAGTTGCGCGGCCTTCAGTTTTTTCCCGAGCAAGAACCTCGGCTGCTACGGCGACGGCGGCATGGTCACGACCGACGACGACGAGATCGCGGCGCGCGTCCGCATGTTGCGCAACCACGGCAGCAGCCAGCAGTACTATCACGACGTGATCGGCTTCAACAGCCGCCTCGACGAACTGCAGGCCGTGATTCTGCGGATCAAGCTAAAGCACATCGACGACTACAACGCCAGGCGCCGCGAGGTCGCGGAAACCTATAACCGATTGCTCGCCGGCGGCGCGCTGCAGACGCCGGTCATCCGCGACGACCGCGATCACGTGTTCCACCAGTACACTGTGCTCGCCGACGACCGCGACGCGCTGCGCGAGCGCATCCTTGCGCGCGAGGTTGCCTGCGCGATCTACTACCCGGTGCCGCTGCACCGGCAAAAAGCCTTCGCCGACACCGCGCAACCGGAATTGCCGGTGACCGAGGCGACCGCGCGCCGCTGCCTGTCGTTGCCGATTTACCCGGAACTGACCGAACAACAGATCGAAACCGTGGGCGCGGCCGTGCTCGCCGGCTGATGGCGGCGGCGCAAATCATGATTCTCGCCGGCGAGGCGTCCGGCGACGCCCATGCCGCCGAGTTCGTCGCGGCGTTACGCCGCATGGATCCGGAGATTCGATTCAGCGGCATGGGCGGCGACGCGATGCGCGACGCCGGCGTCGACGTGTTCTTCGACTCGTCGATCATCGCCGTCGTCGGCCTGATAGAGGTGGCGAAGCACTGGGGCGACATCAAGCGCGCGATGGCGGCGGTCGAGCAGCGCCTCGAGCGGGACCGGCCGGATTTGCTGATCCTGGTCGACTATCCCGAGTTCAATCTGAAAATGGCGCGTCACGCGCGCCGGCTCGGCATTCGCGTACTGTTCTACATCAGCCCGCAGGTCTGGGCCTGGCGACCGAAGCGGATTCACAAGATCGGCGCGCTGATCGATCACATGGCGGTCATCTTCAGATTCGAGCAGGCGTACTACGAGCGCGCCGGCATCCCGGTCAGCTTCGTCGGCCATCCGCTGGTCGACAAGGTGCCGTCCTCGGTCGACGCCGCCGCGGTGCGCGCGCGGCTCGGCTTCGCAGCCGGCGAGCGCGTCATCGGCCTGTTTCCCGGCAGCCGGCAGAGCGAGATCGCGCGCCTGCTGCCGCTGATGTTCGCGATCGCGCGCGGCATGCGCGCGCGCGAACCGGGGCTGCGCTTCGTGCTGCCGGTGGCTTCGACCCTCGACGCCGGCGACATCGAGCGGCGATGCCGCGACGCCGGGCTCGACATTCGCGTCAGCCGCGACGACATCTATGACCTGATCGGCGCCTGCGATGCGATCGCGTCCTGCTCGGGCACGGTGACGCTCGAAATCGCGTTGCTCGGCACGCCGATGTGTATCGTCTATCGCATGTCCGCGTTGTCGTTCGCGATCATGCGCCGGCTGATTACGATCCCGCACATCGGGCTGGCCAACATCGTCGCCGGCGGCGCCGTGGTGCGCGAGTTCCTGCAGCGCGACGCGACCCCCGAGGCGATCGGCGCCGAACTGTTTCGCCTGCTCGACGACGCGCAATACCGGCGCGAGGTGATCGCGGGGCTCGCCCGGGTGCGGGAGAATCTCGGCGAGGGCCAGGGCGCGGAAAACATGGCGCGGCTGGTAATCTCGCTGCTGGAAAAATAAACTGTCGGCCACGGGGAGGCAGAGCTGATGAGCGCGAGAGGACATTCCGAAGGCATCACGATGAGCGGCGGCGGGCTGTATTCGCTCGCGACGATCGGCGCCAGGCACGTCATCGATGCGGCCACGCCGCTGGTCATCGACGCGATCGAACGCCTGCCCGAGAAGCGGCTGGCGACGGGATTCACGCTGTCGGACATGGGTACGGCCGACGCCGGCACGTCGCTGTCGATGGTTGCCGCCGCGGTCGCCGCGGTGCGCGCGCGCGCCGCCGACGCGCCGGTCACGATCGTCTACTCCGACCAGCCGCGCAACGACTTCAACGCGCTGATCGCCAACGTTTACGGCCTCGGGCCTTTCGAGACTTACCTCGACGCCTACGAGGGCGTCTTTCCGCTGGTCTCGGGCACAACCTTCTACAAGCAGATTCTGCCCGACGCGACGCTCGACGTCGGTTTTTCCGCGACCGCGATGCACTGGATGAGCACCAAGGCCTGCAATATCTCGAACCATGTCCAGGCGGTCGGCGCCGAGGGCGACGAACTCGCCGCGTTCCAGCGCCAGGCCGCAGAGGACTGGCGCACGATTCTGCGCCACCGCGCGGCCGAACTCAGGCCCGGTGGCCGCCTGGTCCTGATCAACTTCGCCCGCGACGAGCAGGGCCGCTACCTCGGCAACACCGGCGGCGTCAACATGTTCGACACCTTCAACGAGATCTGGCTCGATTTCGTCGCAGCCGGCCGGATCACGCGCGCCGAGTACGAAAACATGACGCTGCCGCAGTACTACAACACGGTCGAAGAATTCAGCGCGCCGCTGACCGATCCCGACGACGCGGTATACCGGGCCGGGCTTCGGCTCGCGCACATCGACACCCGCATCGTCAAATGCCCGTTTGCCGAAGCCTTTGCCGAGCACGGCGACGCCGCGCGTTTCGCCGAGGAATACATCCCGACGATCCGTACCTGGAACGAAAGTATCTATTTCAATGCGCTGGATGCGGCGAGGCCCCTCGATGAACGGAAGTCGATCATCGAGAACTACTACAACACCTACAAGAAGATGGTTCGTGACAATCCCGACGGGCACGGCATGGACTACGTCCACGCCTATATGGTCATTAGTAAAGAGTAGTAGCGAGATGGCTGGCGGCAGTATAAGGGGACAGAGCAAAAATTGCCTTGCGTGCATCGAAGGCCGCCGGATGGGGCGCAATTTTTGGTCTGTCCCCGATCTTGCACGAACGTTGGAGTCGTAGCCGAAAAATCGGGAAGGGCGGCAACGCGGTCCATACAATCGTCGGCGCCGCGCTCTTGGGGTCAGACCAATAACTGCATGTCGATTCTGCGGCTTGGCAAATAGTGAAGCAGTTTTTGCTCTGACCCCCTAAATCTGCCGCCAGCCATCCCGCTACTCCTCCGCTCAGGTCTCCACCGGATAGCCCGCCTTTTCCCAGTCCGGCATGCCGCTGTGGCTGATGCAGACAATCTGGTTCAGGCCCTGGAAGCTCAGATTGGTGGTCGCCATCTGCGCGCGCCGGCCGGAACGACAGTAGAGAAATATTCGATCGTAGCCGCGCAACTCGTCGGCGTGCTCGTCCTCGGTGCCGAGCGGGATGTTGCGCGCGCCGGGCACGTGCCCGCGGGCGAATTCTTCGGGCGTGCGGTTATCCATGACGAGACTGCCATCCGGCAAGTCCTGCCAGACCTCTTGCAGGTCGTCCATCGTGAAATCGCGCAGCAGGTAACGGTTGCGATCGAATCGGATGCCGACGCTCATGTTGGCCGGCACCGCTTCGTTGATGCGCTTGGGCATGTCGAGGTTGAGATTGTTCATCAAATCGATGAATTCGTCGCGCGAGCGCCCGCCGCCGAGCCGCGGGTTCCATTGCTTTTCCTCGCCGATCGTCGACGTCGTGCGGCCGTTGTAGTCGTGGCACGGATAGACGACCGTGTCGTCGCTGAGCACGAACAGTTTCTGCGTGATGCTGTCGTAGAGCGTGCCGGGGTCGCCGTCCTGGAAATCGGTGCGGCCGCAGCCGCGGATCAGCAGCGCGTCGCCGCTGAACAACCGACCGTCGCCGAAATAGCTGACGCAGCCGTTGGTATGCCCCGGCGTTTCGATCGCGCGAATGCGATAGTGCCCCACCTGCACCGTTTCACCGTCCTCGAGCGGCACGTCGATAGCCTTGATCCCGGAACTCTTGCCGTAGACGATCTTGGCGCCGATGACTTCGCGAAACTTGCCGGAAGCGGTGATGTGGTCGGCGTGGGCGTGCGTCTCCATCGCGTACAGCAACTCGATGCCGAGCTCCTTGATGATTTGCAAATCGCGCTCGAAGGTCTCGAGCACCGGGTCGATAATCGCGCCCTCGCGGGTGTCGGCGTCGAACAACAGGTAGGTATAGGTGCAGCTTTCGCGCTCGAACAGCTGCTTGACGGTCAAGAGGGGCATGGTCATGACGATTCTGCGATTTTTTGCGGCGCCGGTCAGTGTAATTTTTACCTCGCGCGATGGCAATCGACGATGGTAATTTGAACGCGTTTGGCTATTATTCGCGCGCATGAACGTCGACCAATTCATCGATCGGCTCAATCTCGAGCCGAACCTCGCGATCGCGGGGCTCGTCTCGCTGGCGGTTCTGCTGCTCGTCGCGTTCAACTTTCGGCGCTTCGCGTCGGCCTGGCGCGAGTGGCGCCTCCGGCGCCTGCTGGATCACATCGGCCACGAGCAGATCCGCAATCTGCACTGTCCCGATGGGCTCGACGGTCATCACGTCATCGAGCGCCTGGCGCTGGCGAGCGATTCGATTCTGGTGATCGCCTACAAACGCTTCAGCGGCAAGATCTATTGCGCCGAGCAGATCGACGAATGGACCCAGATGATCGGTCAGAAGAGCTTCAAGTTCGCCAATCCGCTGTTCGAACTCGAGTACCAGCTGACCTCGTTGCGCCTGCAATCCGGTAGCGAGAATATCGAGGGATTCATCTTCTTCGACGCGAGCGCCACCTTCCCGAAAGGCCATCCGGAAAATGTGTGGCATCCGGGTAACATCCCGCCCTCGTTGCTGCGCGAGCATTGCCCGCCGCCGAACGCCGAAATACGGGACGCGTGGGAGCGTCTCAAGACCTTGCACCAGACGGGTGCGGCCAGCGCCGAGGTCGGGGTAAAGGCTTGAAATGTTGACATAGAAGGCACAGAATGTGCCCGTTGTCAGCGGGGCCCCGTTCGAGGGGCCCCGTCATTATTAAAACTACATAAAGCAAAATCGATAATAACGGAGAGAACCAGTAATGAAACGTCGTGATGTAATCAAAGGTGGCGTCGCCGCCGCACTCGCAACCGGAGCGGGCGCCGTCTCGGCGCCGGCGATCGCACAAGGTCGCATCGAAATTACCATGGTATCGACCTGGCCGCGTGATTTCCCCGGCCTCGGCACCGGCGCGCAGCGCTTCGCCGAGCGCCTGACCGCGATGACCGACGGCCGCATCAAGGTCAACTACTTCGCCGCCGGCGAGCGCGTCAAGGCCTTCGACTCGTTCGACGAGGTCGCCTCGGGCAACGCGCAAATGTACCACGCCGCCGACTACTACTGGAAAGGCAAGCATCCGGGATGGGCCTACTTCACCGGTGTGCCCTTCGGCATGACCTACACTGAGGTCAACGCCTGGACCCAGTTCGGCGGTGGCCAGGAACTGTGGGATGAACTCGCCGCCGATGCCGGGCTCAAGTGCCTGCCCTGCGGCAATACCGGCGTACAGATGGGCGGCTGGTTCCGCAAGGAAATGCGCTCGGCGTCCGATTTCAAAGGTCTGAAAATGCGCATCCCGGGTCTCGGTGGCGACGTCATCGCCAAGCTCGGCGCGTCGCCGGTGTCGCTGCCCGGTGGCCAGATCTACGAGAACCTGGTTTCCGGCGCGATCGACGCGACCGAATGGGTCGGCCCGTGGAACGACAGCTTCCTGAAATTCTACGAAGCCGCCAAGTTCTACTACTATCCCGGCATGCACGAGCCCGGCTCGATGCTGTCGCTCGGCGTCAACAAGAAATTCTGGGATGGCCTCAGCAAGTCCGATCAGCGCATCGTCACGGCCGCAGCCGAGACCGAAAACTCGATCATGATGTCCGAGTACAACGCCAAGAACGGTGCCTGGCTGGCCAAGCTGATTGCCGAGCAGGGCGTCAAACTGCGCCAGTTTAGCGACGATACCTACGATGCGTTTGGCGACGCCGCGGCTGAAGTCTTCGCCGAAGTCGAGGCGCACAGCGCGCTGGCGAAGAAAATCCACCAGAGCTTCGTCAAGTCGCGTAACGAGGTCGGCGCCTGGGCCAAGATTTCGGACCAGGCCTACGTCGCCCAGCGCAACCGCGTACTCGGGCTGTAAGCGTTAATGCAGCAACAGAAAACGGAGTCTTCGGACTCCGTTTTCTTTCCGCGCCAGTTTGTGCCGATCGATGCTCTCGCATAACCTGACCCTGATCGCCCGCGCGTTCGCCTACCTGATGGTCAGCGCGGTTTTCCTGTATTTAATCAACAACTACCTGGTCTTCTGGCAGGATTTTCCGGGCACCTACTCGCTCTTTCAGCACTATGGCTGGTTCGGCCTTGAGACCAGTGAACTCGAATCCGGCGTCGGATCCGGTTGGGCCCAGCTGATCTTTTACCTGCTCGTGCTCGGTGGCAGCGTCGGCTACGCCATGAAGACCCGCGAACGCAGGCTCGAGGACGACAGTATCCGCTTCGCCAACCTGTCCGCCTATATCGTGCGCTTCGCCTTCTGGTCGGTGCTGCTGGTCGGCTTCGCCGACATGATCATTTCGTTCCTGCGGGTCGAAAATTTCCTCGAGCACCTGGTCGGCGACTGGCTGACCGAGCAGCTCGGCCGGCCGATCTTTCGCGGCACCTATATCCACTACCCGCTGATTTTCGCGTCGCTGTTCATCGCCGCGTGGTTCCGCACGATCAGCTTCACCTGGCTCGCGCTGATGTGCGTGCTGGCCGAATTCCTGATCGTCATCACGCGCTTCGTGTTCTCCTACGAGCAAGCCTACATGGGCGATGTCGTGCGTTTCTGGTACGCCGGGCTGTTCCTGTTCGCGAGTGCCTGGACGCTGGTCGAGGAAGGCCACGTGCGCGTCGACGTGCTCTACGCCGGTTTCCGCCGGCGCAAGAAGGCGCTGTTCGATTCGATCGGCTGCGTGCTGCTCGGTATGCCCGGCTGCTGGGTCATCCTGATGCACGGCATGGGCGGACGCGGCAACAGCCTCAACAGTCCGCTGTTGTCGTTCGAGGTGTCGCAAAGCGGCTACGGCATGTACGTCAAGTACCTGATGGCGGGGTTTCTGGTCATCTTCGCGGTCACCATGCTGATCCAGTTCGTCAGCTACCTGCTGTACAGCATCGGCGCCTGGCTCGAGCCCGAGGAAAAGGCCGACCACCCGAGCTACTACCAGCTGGTCAGCGGTGACCAGACCGCAAATATCGAGGGCAGCCACTAGCGATGGAACTCTATTTCCTCGTCCTGCTGATCGCGATCATGGTGTTCGCGCTGACCTCCGGTTATCCCGTGGCGTTTGCGCTGCCGGGCTCGGCGATCCTGACGATCGCGATCGCGGCGCTGTGCGGCTGGCTGTTCGAGGGGAATCCCGACGCCTATTTCTATCTCGGCGGGCCCAACCAGTGGTTGAGCGCCGGGGTCACCAATTACCGAAGTCTGTACTGGGACGTAGAGCGCGACACGCTGATCGCGATCCCGCTGTTCATCTTCATGGGCATCATGCTGCAGCGTTCGCGCATCGCCGAGGACCTGCTGGTCGCGATGGCGCAACTGTTCGGCCCGATCCCGGGCGGCCTCGGCATCTCGGTGGTATTCGTCGGCGCGCTGCTCGCCGCGACCACCGGCATCGTCGGCGCGACCGTCATCGCGATGGGCCTGATCTCGCTGCCGGCGATGCTGCGGCACAAATATTCGAAGTCTCTCGCCTGCGGCACGATCTGCGCGTCGGGCACCCTCGGCCAGATCATCCCGCCGTCGATCGTGCTGATCATCCTCGCCGACCAGCTGTCGAGCGCCGCCGACCAGGCCGCGACCACGCGCAAGGCCGAGTACAAGGAGGCAACCGGCGAATTCTCGATGCCGGGTGATTTCGACGTCGTCACCGCGAGCGCCGGCGACATGTTCATGGGCGCGTTCATCCCGGGCATGATCCTGGTCGGCCTGTACATGGGCTATATCCTGGTCTCGGCGCTGATCAAGCCGGCCAACGCGCCGCCGGTGCCCTTCGAGGGCAAGTACGACTACAAGTTCGTCGGCCGCGTACTGGTCGCGCTGGTGCCGCCGCTGACGCTGATCTTCATCGTCCTCGGCTCGATCATCCTCGGCGTCGCGACGGTCAACCAGGCCGGCGCGATCGGCGCGATCGGCGCGAT